>JAHBXR010000001.1:0-300000 GCA_019636335.1 Pirellulales bacterium | reverse complement strand
CGTTGCCTTGGTCCCTTGCGGCTGCCTGCTGGCACTCGTGCTTCTGTACTCTTCGCACGCTGCGATGGCCGCCGAGCCCCCTGCGCCCGGGCGAAAAGTCGATCTTGAACGTCTCCGCGCGCGGTTGCCCGAGGGGGTGCTGCGCTGGGGGGGCGATGTCGAAGGGGGCGCCCCCTACCAATTGCTCGATCCCGACAATCCGCGCCGCGTGATCGGCTTCGAGGTCGATTTGGCCAATTCGCTGGCCACCATCATGTCGCGGCAGTGCGGCTTCGAGATCCGTGCCGAGTTCGTCCAATACAGTTGGGACACGCTCTATCCCGGCCTGGTGAACCGCGACTTCGACGTCATCATCAGCGGCTACGAGATGACCGAGGAGCGCCGCCGGCAGGTGCGCTTTACGCGCCCCTATTACGTCTATTCGCAGCAGCTCGTCGTGCGCGAGAATGAGGACCACATTCGCTCGCTCGACGATTGTCTCGACAAATCGGTCGGCACGCTCGCCGGGACCGCGGCCGAGCGCCTGCTCGAACAGCGCGGCGTGGCCAGGATCGTCGGCTTCGAGGGACAGGTTGAACCGTATGTCGATCTTGAATTAGGCCGCGTCGACGCGGTGCTGCTCGACTGGCCCATCGCTATTTTCTACGCCAGCACAAACCCGAAATTAAAATTCGTCGGCGAGAACATCGGCCAGGGCACGTACGGCATCGGCCTGCGACCCGACGACGAAAATCTCGCCGCGGCGCTCGACAATGCCCTCGATGAACTAATCGCCTCGGGCGAACTATTAAAAATCCTCCGCCGCTGGCACATCTGGAACCCCAGCCAGGCGGCGCTCGCCCTGGCCCCCGCGCGCAGCGACGAGCTGGCCGCGCTCGGCTTCGACGCCAATGGCAGTCCCGTCCAACCACCTCCTTCGCCGCCGGCCGACGCCGTCGACATCAACATCGTGGCCCGATCGGCCGAGTCGTGGACCATTTGGCATTATACACCACTCTTGGTCGAGGCCGCCGGCACGACGATCTATCTCTCGATCGCCTCGATGCTCGTGGCCGTGGCGATCGGATTGGTCGTCTGCGTGCTGCACCTCTACGGCCCTCGGCCGCTGCAATGGCTGGCCATCGCCTACGTCGAATTCTTCCGCGGCGTGCCCCTCTTGCTCTTGTTGTTCTCGCTCTACTTCGGTCTGCCGACGTTCGGCCTCGAGCTCGAGGCCGTCTGGACGGCGATCCTGGGCTTCGGCCTCGCCTTTGGCGCCTACGAGGCCGAGGTCTACCGCAGCGCGATCAGTTCCGTGCCGCGCGGACAATGGGAAGCGGCCCGGGCGCTCGGCATGTCCGAACCCCTCGCCTTTCGCCGCATCATCCTGCCCCAGGCGCTGCAAACCGCCCTCGGCCCGATGACAAACGACTTCGTCGCCCTGTTCAAGGACACGAGCCTCGTGAGCGTCATCGCCGTGCGCGAACTGACCAAGGAGTACCTCGTCCTGTCGCGCTCGAGCCTGAAATTCGTCGAGCTCGGGCTCCTCACCGCGTTGCTCTACCTCGCGATGTCGATCCCGCTCGGCTACCTTTCGCGCTACTTCGAACGCCGCTGGGGAGTGCCGAAGTGAGCGTTGCTGCGGCCTATCTCGAGATTGAGCAACTCGTCGTTCGCTTTGGCGACCGTCGCGTGCTGGAAGGGGTCGACCTTTCGGTGAGCGCCGGCGAGACCGTCGCCCTCATCGGGCCTAGCGGCGGGGGCAAGTCCACCTTGTTGCGCTGCGTGAATGGGCTGTGCCCCTTCCGCTCCGGTCGCATTCGAGTCGGCGAGCTTGAGCTAGCGCCCGATCCCCACTCGCTGCGCGATGAGGCCGCCGTGCCGCAAATGCTCGGCCCCGTGGGAGACATTCGCCGCGCGATGGGGATGGTCTTCCAGGATTTTCAGTTGTTCCCCCACTTGAGCGTCTTGGGCAACGTCGTCGAGGCGCCGATCCGTGTCCTCGGTCAACCGCGCGAACAGGCCGAAGCGACGGCCATCGAGCTATTGGCGCGCGTGGGGCTCGCCGATCGCCGTGACGCGAAGCCGCATCAACTCTCCGGCGGGCAGAAACAGCGTGTGGCGATTGCCCGCGCCCTGGCGATGGGCCCCAAGGGGTTGCTCTGCGACGAGATCACCAGCGCCCTCGATCCCGCGCTCAAGCACGAGGTGCTCGGCGTGCTCGAGGATCTCAAGCAAGAGGGCATGACCCTGGTCGTTGTGACGCACGAGATCGGCTTCGCCCGTCGTTCGGCCGACCGCGTCGTGGTGCTCGCCGACGGCCTGGCCATCGAACAAGGCCCGCCCGAACAGGTAATCGACGCCCCACAAGAAAAACGCACACAAGAATTTCTGCGAAACGTGCTGGCTTGAGGCGTTACTTTCGCGACACGATCACCGGTTCAGCACGCCATTCGCCCATCTCATCCCACGGCCAGAGCGGTCGCGGAATGTTCCGATACTCGTACTTCCAAAAGTCGGGGGGAGCACAGCCGGGCGCTGTCGTGTGCAAGATCAGCCGCGCGTGTGGTTCGTAGGCCGCTCGAAATCCGCAGGGGCTTTTCGCTACCAGCACGTCGGCGGCCAGCGGATCGAGTCCCGCCGCGCGGAACAGCTCCGGCGCGAAGTGCGGCCCCGAGCGCGATGTGACGACGATCCGCACGTCTCCTACCCGCAGCACGGCGGACGGCCCCATATCGATCGCCAGTTTATGCGCCAAATGGCCCGACAGGACAAACTCCGCCTCGAACAAGCGTTCGACGGTCGCCGTCACGTGGATCGGTCGAGCAAATCGCGTATCGCGCCGCCCGCCGAGATCGACTTCTACGCTTGCTTCCTGACCTGCATTCTTCGCTATTGCCACAATCTCCGGTGCAACCAGCGTGACGAGCGCGCCGTTTGGCCAGCGATGCTTCAACAACTCACCCAGCAGCCAGATGCTGTCCCCCGGGGCGCCCGACGTTGTGGCATCAGCGCCGTCCCCCAGCACGATCAATCGCTTCTCGGCCGGCGTTGTCACATCGCCTAGCGCCGCGGCCTGCTGGACGGACTCTTCAAACGGCACCAGCTCAGGCAAATACTCCCGGCGGCGGCGCCAAAACTCGTCGCTCAGCTCGCGGCAGATCTCCTCGGCACGCTCAGCATCGTCATCGGTAACAATCGTCACCGTCGTGCCAAACTCCGGAATATCGAGCCACGGCTGTACCGTGCAAAGCCCTGCCGCCAGCACCCCCGGCGCGGCCTCGAGCGCGATCAGCCGATCTTTGAACTCGCGGCTCATGCCCGCGGCCGCTTGCGTGTTCGCCTTTTCGGCCGGCACGACCGCCGGAATTTTTTGATATGCCGTCACTGGACGAGCGCCTTCGATCAGAATTCGCCGCAACGCCCGAGCGCCGCGGCGGCCCGTCTCGATCACATCGATGTGAGGTGCCGTGTGAAATGTGACGAGCACGTCGGCCCCCCGCACCATCGCCTCGGTGACGTTGGCGTGCAGATCGAGCGTGGCCACGATCGGCAGCTTCGGTCCCACGAGTTCGCGCAGCGCCGCGAGAATCTCTCCCTCGACGTCGGGATGCCCCTCGGCGGTCATGGCCCCGTGCAGCGCGAGCAATAACGCCTCGACCGGCAACGCCTCTCGTACAGCCGTGACCATTTCGTCCTGCAGCCATGCGAACGTCTCGGCGGTGGCCGTACCGCTGGGCCAGGCGGGCAAGCGCACCAGCCCCACGATCTCCGGCTGCTCGGGCCAGGCCCGCAGCGACTCGATAAAGCCTCCCAGCTCGTTCGTCTCGGCCATCTGCTCGACCATCTCATCTCCGCGCAGCACGCCGAACTGCTCGAAGTCGGCACGCGTCGTCGGAAGCGGGTTGAGCGTGTTCGTCTCTTGCCAGAGCTGGCCAATCGCGATGCGCATATCGGTTCGCTTCCTCCTAAGCCGGCGCGCGCAGCGAGCCGATGGCATCATCGAGACGATCGAGCACGGCGTCGACGTCCGCCATCGTCGTGGCAGCGCAGAACCCATGATGACAAGGGGCGCCGCCATAATCGTGAAGATAAACGCCGCGGTCGATGGCCGCCTTGATGAAACGCAGCATCATCACGCGATCGTGCTGCTGGGCATCGCGATAGTCGCGTACCTCGTCGGTAATGCCGAAGTAAATGCCGCAACGTGCCCCGAGCCCCTGCACGCGGCCGGGGACGCCGTGACGAGCCAGACTTTCCTTCATGCCCGCGAAGAGCCTCTCGCCGATTGCGCGGATGTGATCGTAGAAGCCCGGCTCGCGATAGGCCCGTACCGCCGCCAGCGCCGCCGCGACCGCCACGGGATGGCCGTTGTAGGTGCCGCTGTGCTGGCAATCGCCCTGCGGCATCAAGCGATCCATGATTTCGCGGCGCCCGCCAAAGACGCTCAGTGGATATCCTCCCCCAACGGCTTTGCCCAGCGTACACAGGTCGGGCGTCACCCCCAAATATTCCTGCGCGCCCCCCGGCCCCATGCGAAAGGCACACAGCACCTCGTCGAAGATCAGCACTGTGCCGTGCTCGCGGGTGAGCCGCCGGAGCGAGGTCATGAACTCGGCGGTCGGCTTCACGCAGCCGGCGTTGTAGAAAACCGGCTCGCAGATCGCCGCGGCCAGTTCGTGACCGTGCTGGCGGAACGCCTCTTCGAGCAGGTCGGGACGGTTGTACGGCACGACCAACAGGTTTCGCTCGAGCCCTGGCATCACGCCAGTCGAAGTGGCCGAAACTCGCACGTCAGACGACGGATCGTTCCCCACCGTGGGCGACGGCACGAACATTACCTGATCGTGATAGCCGTGAAAATTGCCTTCGAACATCAACAACCGCGTGCGTCCCGTGTAGGCGCGGGCCAGCCGAAGGCAGTGCAGCGTTGCCTCGGTGCCGGCTCCCGTGTAGCGCACCCGCTCGAGGCAGGGCACGCTCTCGCAAAGCAGCCGGGCCAACTCGCCGTGGAGCTCGTTCTCATACGAACAAGGCGCCCCCCGGTCGAGTGCCTGCTCGACCGCCATCCGTACTCGGCTATCGCCATGCCCGAGCAGCGTCGCGCCGTGGCTGCAACACAGGTCGAAGTATTGGTGACCGTCGAGATCCCACAGGTGCGCTCCCTCGGCGCGATCGAACAACAGCGCGTGCCCCAGCGCGCGATTCACCCGTGTCGATGAGGACACGCCCGAGGCCAACGACTCACACGCCTGACGATAGACATCCAACACACGCGACATCGAAGACTCCGGGTAAACATCTAGTCGAGCGATTGCCTTTGCTCCACCCGTCGAAGGGCAACCAGCGCGGCGTCTATCATAGCGAACTCTCTGCCGCGCGTCGGCCGGTCGCGCCGCAACCACCTCGCGCGCGAGGACCACACCTTGTGAAAGATCGCACGATGTTTTCACCCCGAATTTCGCCGCGAGCGGAGAATTCCTTTGACGATTCCTTGTCGCCCAACGTATCCTTTGGGGCGGGAATAGTTCACCTCTGAGCATTCGCTCCCGTTGTTCCCATCGCGTCGGGCATGCACGTCCATCAAAACCCGTGTCCGTGGGAGGCAGTCACTATGCTGGTGCAAGACATCCTTCGCGCCAAAGGTACCAGGGTCCACACGATCGATCCCTCGGTGAGCGTCGAAGAAACCGTCGAGACGCTCGTGCGCAACAATGTCGGCTCGCTCGTCGTCTGCGATGCCGACGGGCACATGCTGGGCATCGTCAGCGAGCGCGACATCCTGCGTTGCATCGCCAAGCATCGCGGCGGTTGCAGCCGTTTGAGCGTCCGCGATCTGATGACGAAGAACGTCGTCACCGGCACTCCGTCGGACGACATCGCCACGGTCATGGGACTGATGACCGACCACCGCATTCGGCATCTACCGATTACCGAGGAAGACCGGCTCGTGGGCATCGTGTCGATCGGCGACGTCGTCAAGGCGCAGCGAGACGAGATGGCGCTCGAGAATCATTATCTCAAGAGCTACATCCAGAGCTGAGGGACGTCGCCGTGCGGCCTTAGCGGCGCGGCGACGATTCTTCCGGCTCCAGGGCGCGCACCTCGATCACGCGATGGCGCGGCGGCTCGTCGTTCGCGGCATCGACAAAAGTCGTGTCGTAGGTGTTCGTGCGCGGGTTCCAGCCCGAGGTGGTCGCCTGCGCGGTGGTCCGCACCACGTAGCGCGCGGCCACCATGCGCCCCACCGCGCGACGCACGGCCGGAACCAAGAGGGCGATGCCCGCGAGATCGCTCAACAGCCCCGGCAGGATCAACAGCGCGCCGGCCAGCAGAATCAGGAGCGCCTCTTGCAGGGCATCGGCCGGCATTTGCCCGGCGCTGAGCTGGCGCTGAATCTCGGTCCAGGCGCGCCAGCCCTGTCGACGTGCCAACATCGTCCCCAAGATCCCCGTCCCCAGCACGATCGCCAGAGTCAGAGGAAAGTTCCCCGTCCACACGGTGAACTTATAGAGCACATACAGCTCGACGAGCGGTACGAGCAGGATCAGCAGCAGCAGGCGAGCGAGCACGTCGTGTCCATCCTCGGGGGTGGAAATGCCCAGCGCCGATAACAGGTGCATGCACGGCGTCGGGCCTCTGCTGCATTCTAGACGCGTCCTGCCCGGGAGAGCAGGCCACCTCCATCCCAGACAACCGATTGCCGGCTAGCGCGTGATCGAAAGTTCGCTCCGACTGGCGAGCTCGTCGTAGCTCTCGGCCTCTTGGGCGTGCCCCAACTCGGCATGCATGCTGGACAAATTGCCATAGCCGATCGCTAGCGCCTCGGGATGCAGGATCCCCTTGTCCACGGCGCGCTCCATCAATTCGACCCCCCGGGTCGTCAACCGTACGGCCTCCTCGCGGTCTCCCGTTTCCCAGTACGACACCGCCATGCTGACGAACGTCTCTCCCTGCCGGCCAATGTCGGCCATGGCCGAGGCCGGAATCGGCTGCTCCATCAGCGGCACCGCCTGGTTGAACCAGGAAATCGCCTGGCCGTGGTCCTTGGCGTGCGCCAGGTGGATCGCCCCCAGTCGGAAATAGAGGCGTCCCATCAGGTAATCGTGCCCGGGTAGGTCCCGACGATCGGATTCCGCCTCGCGGAGAAACTTCACCGCGAGCGGACCATATTCGAGGGCACGTCCATACTCGCGACGCATGTGGTAGACCTGCACGGCATCGTAGAGCACCATGCCCAGTTCCCACTCGAGACGGCGACGGTACCAGGGGTCCGTCGCCTGGTCGATCAGTTGCTGCCCCGTTTTCACCGTTTCTTCGGTCCAGTACGTGGGGTCGGCGGCACCCTGCATGCCCACGTAGGCCGCCAGCGCCTGCTGACAGATGCGGAAGTGATAATCGCCGGGGGCGTCGCCGCGCTGCACGGCGGCCGCCGCGATCTCGTCGGCCTGGGCGATCCACTTCGGCACGACGTCTTCCTTGTGATTCCACGAGCCCCAGGCAATGTCGCGTGCGACGGACAGATGCGCGGAAACCAGAACCTCCTGCGCCGCGCGACGCTCGGCCACCTTGGCTTCTTCCACCAGCGGCCGCGCGAGCTTGATCGCCTGCACGTGGTGCTCCATCGCCCGCTTGTAGTCGCGCGCCGGACCCGCCGCGACGATGTCTCCCTTGAGCAGGGTGGCGCGGGCCTCGGTCGCCACGGGCAACTTGGCCAGAGCCAACACGGCATCGCACTGCGCTAGGGCGTCGGCGTACTTGCCGGTGAGGCTCAGAATTTTGGCTTTCGTGAGCAAATACTCCGCCTCGAGCGGTACCTGTTCGAGCGCCGCTTCGACGGCCACCAGCGCCTCGTGCTCGCGCCCTGTATCCGAAAAGAGCTGCGCTCGCAGCCAGTGCGCGCGGTGCTGCGTCGAATCGAGTCGCAAGGCGGTGTCGAGATCGCCAAGCGCCAGTTGATAGTGCAATTGCAGTAGCGCCTCTCCACGCCGCACGAATGGCTCGGCGTCGATCTCCTCGAGAATGATACGGGCCACCTGGCGCCGCTTGCTCTCCGGCGCATAGCTGAAGAGCACGCCACGTTCTGGATAGACTTCACCCAGCGGCGTGCCTACTTCGTCGGGCACGATGACCGGCGGGATATCCTTCATCCCCAACTCGATCGCCAGGCGATCGGCGGCGACCGGTTCGCGAAAACTCACGAAGATCGAGCTGACCAGGTCGTCGATGAGCGTGACCACGACCAGCTCGAACGGCTCGATGGCATACATCTGCTCGACGCGGCCATTCGAATCGACGATCTGCCGCGGCGGACCCCATGCCTGGGACAATTCTTCCGCCGTGGTCGTGCCGGGCTGAACCTCGTTGAAATGCGCCGGCTCGATCTCGACCGTGACGCGCGCCACGGAGGTGTCGGGGGCTTCTTCAACGGCGGTCGACACGGTAGCCGGAGCCGCGGACGGCTGGGGCGCTTCGAACTTGTCGTCGAGGGTTGCACCGCTCGGCACGTCGCTCGCCACTGCCACGCCCGAATTGCTGGGCGCGGTCACCGCAGGGGGCACGACAACTGCCGGTGCTGAGGGGGCCGTCACAACGGTCGGCGGAGTGGCCGATTCGGATTGACGCGCCCGCCCCGCTGCGGCCGGAGCGTCACTCGCCACGGCCATTCCCGGTTCTTGTGAAGCGGCCACCGTGGGCTTCGCACCGGCAGCTTGCTGACGCGACTTTTCCCGCGCGGCGATGCGGGGATCGCCCTTCTCCCCCTGCGAGGTCTCTTTTTTCGGAGCCGTCGGAACCGGTTCGAGCCCCGTGGCGATCGCCTGACCGATCTTGTCCCCCAGGGCCTCGACGTTCTCCCACGACAGGGTGAATTCTGACTTCGACCTGGGATTGTTCTTTTGGGCCTTTGCGGCGGCCTCCGGAGCGGGTGAACGCTGCGATGGGCCAGCCGGATCCGGGGCCTGGGCTGGTCTCGGTTGCTTCGACTTCGGGGTAGCGGTGGGAGGGGCGGCTTTCGGCTTGGGTTGCGAAAGCTCGATTCGATCGTCGTCGCGAGAAACGCTCGTGGCAGCGGCGCGCGGCGCCGAGCGCGAGACTCCCCGCTGTTTGCTACCGGCATCACGCTGCCAGGCCTGGCACGGCGACCCCGTCGCCGCTGTCATCCACCCCACGCCCAAGCCGACCAGCACCGCCAGTCGGCCAAACAAACCAGCCTGCATCGCACGTTCCTCCCTGAAGCGTGCAACCACGAGCGAATCATGGCGCCACGACGATCGCGTGTCGTCTCGCACCGTGCGAAGCGACCGACGCATTCGTGAGACTGTCGGCGTGCCGCAGCCTGCAAAGCGGGCAGACACGGGTGTCTCATCTCTCTCTTCGGCGCTGCGCGTGGGGTAATCTAGAGCGGAAGTGAGAATTTGTCGGAATACGCGGACTTCTCCGCGTCGCCCTCGGGAAGCCGTAGCTGTCGTGGGAAACTGGATCGGTCAGGTAAACCAGGGGTTATGTCGGGGCCAGGAGAATCGCCTCGACAGCAGACCTCGCGGCATCGAACGCTCCGGCCGCGGCGGCCCCCTGGGCCTCGCGGATCGCCCCCACGTGCCGGGGCGTAAAGGGAACGGCCTCGCCCGGCTGTGGTGTCCCGGGCACCAGCCGCCCGGCAATCGCATGGATGAGATCGTCCACGCCCGCCCCAGTCACCGCGCTCGTGAGCACCGCGGCCGGGGTCCCCCCGATTCGCTCTGCCGGCAGCAGGTCGCACTTGTTGGCCACGACCAGCACGTGCGACTGCTCGGCGGGCAACCTGACCGCCTCGTGCAGTTCCACATGGCGCGCCTCTTGCACGAGGATCACGAGGTCTGCCCGGGCGACATGCGATTGCGTTCGTTCGATGCCTGCCGTCTCGATCGCATCGGCCGCTTCGCGCAGGCCAGCCGTGTCGACCAGCCGCACCGGCCAGCCTTCGAGGGCGGTATCGACCGTCACCGCATCGCGCGTGGTACCAGGACGGTCGAAGACGAGCGAACGCTCATAGCCGACGATCGCGTTTATCAGGCTGCTCTTGCCTACGTTCGGCGCTCCCGCGAGCACGACGTGCCAGGGAGCCGTGAGATGCAGACCCAGCGCACTCCAGGCGTCGAGTCGCAGGAGCATTTCGCGGGCGCGATCGGCCTGCACCGGAGATGCTGCGGCGCCCGACAAAAGTTCGAGGATCGTGCGACACGTGCATTCCAATGCCCCTTCGAATTGATCGAGCAGGATCGAAGCCGCTCGAACCGTCTTGGCCTCGGCCAGGGCGGCTTGTGCTTCGTAGTCGAGCAGCCGCGTCGATTCGCCGGCAAGCCAGGCCTGCCAGTCGACAATGGTGCATCCGGCGCTCGCCAAATCGTTCAGAATCGCCGCCGCGGCCGCGCGGCCTCCGTGGCAGCAGATCTCCCAGCGATCCGACGCTGATGCGGAAACAACGATCTCTTCGCCCGTCGCGTCGCGCCACCGGCCGACGCGCACGGCGTTTCCCGTGGGTGCGATTGAGCGGCGACCGTGTGGCAGAAAGAATCGCTCGATCTGGCGAAAAGCGTCTGGTCCCCGCAAGCCAATCGTCGCGATAGCGCCGCGCCCCGCCGGAGTGAGCAAGGCAGCGGATGTCACCTGCGGCAAGGACATGACTCTATCGCCGTGCGGCGAGGGCGATGCCGGCCAGCGTCAGATCGTCGACCACCGTGGCCGTCGAGGCCAGGGGCCGCGCCACCGTGCTTGCGGCGCCCCCCGAGAGAAACACCTGCGGTTCCTTGCCGACCTGCTCGCCGTAGCGGGCGATCAACTCGCGGACGCCCCCCAGCGCTCCCCAGTAGAGTCCGGCTTGCATTGCCTCGATCGTCGAACGTCCCAAGGCTGGCGGCGTGGTATCGAAGCCGCGCACGTCCACCAATGGCAGCATGTCGGTAAAGGCGTGCATGGCGCGGGCCGAGATCTCGACCCCCGGCAGGATGGCCCCCCCCAAGAACGCCCCCTCGATCGAGACGAGATCGACCGTCACGGCCGTGCCCATGCCCACGACCACCGCCGGTCGATCGGCGGCACGCAGATGGTTCGCGGCCACCGCGGCCAACAAGCGGTCGATGCCGACCATGTCGGGTCGATCGAGACGCACCTCGATGGGGAGATCGCCATGTATGAGCATCGTCACGCGACTCGCGGCGCCCGCCTCGCGCAACCAATCGATCACGCGCCCCGCGGCGGCGCGATTCACGCTGCCGATATGCCAGGCGAAGTCGGAGGCGGGCCGTGCGTCTAGAAAAGTCGCCAGTTGCTCCAGTTCGTGGGCGTGCGACGAAATGCGCAACACCCGCTTGGGGCTGGGCAAACCTTGCGCTTCGCCACCCGTAAACAGCCCGAACTTGGTGCGGGTATTCCCCACGTCGACGGCCACGATGGCAGATGCGGCACTCATGCCGATTCCTCGTCCGGTCGGGCCCCCTGCTCCAGCAGTGCGGAGATCGCATGCACGAGTCGATCGAGCCCCATGCCCGTCACCGCCGAAACCGCCATCACGTCGCGTCCCAGATGCGCCGCGAGTTGCGCGCACACGTCGTCGGCGCCGGGGAGTTCGCACTTCGTTACGCAAACGATCTCGGGCCGGGCCAGCAACGCGCCGTCATTGTACAACGCGAACTCGCCCCGGACCGCATCGTAGTTCGCTAGCGGATCGGAGCCATCCATCGGCATCGGCTCGACCAGATGCACGAGAATGCCAGCCCGCTCGATGTGCCGCAGAAACTCCAGCCCGAGCCCCGCGCCGGCGTGGGCCCCTTCGATTAGCCCCGGAATATCGGCCAGGACGAACGATCGGTCAAAATCGATCTGCACGCGTCCCAGGTTGGGGTACTTCGTCGTGAAGGGATAATCGGCGATCTCCGGCCGCGCCCGCGACAGACGGCTGAGCATGGTGCTCTTGCCCGCGTTGGGTTTGCCGATCAGTCCGACGTCGGCGATCGACTTGAGTTCGAGGACGAGCGAGCGCACCTCGCTGGGATTGCCGGGAGTCGCCTCGCGCGGCGCCTGATTCGTCGCCGACTTGAAATGGGTGTTCCCCTTGCCCCCTTTGCCGCCGTGCGCGGCGACGAACGAATCTCCCGCCTGGACGAGATCTCTCAGCGCGAAGCCTTCTTCGGCATCGTAGACGACCGTGCCCGGCGGCACGCGCAACACGAGATCTTCGCCATTGCGTCCGTGGCAGTCGGAGCTGCCGCCGTTTCCGCCGTCGGTGGCGCGCCAGTGCTTGCGATGCACGAGGGCGGACAGGCTGTCGACGCCGGCCTCGGCCTGGATGATGACGCTGCCGCCGTCACCTCCGTCGCCCCCATTGGGGCCGCCGCGCGGGACATACTTCTCCCGGCGGAAGCTCACCATGCCGTTGCCCCCGCGCCCCGACTGCACCTGAATCTTGACCCGATCGACGAACATAGAAGACCGGTCGTCGCGGGCGAAGGCCGAGCCGAGACCGCCAAAAAATGGGGGGACCAAAACAAAGCGGGATGACCACTGTGGGCCATCCCGGCAGATACTTCGAGTTCTATCGAGCCCCGTTCGACAACCAGACTAGTTGTCGGAGACGACGCTCACGCGGCGGCCACCGCGATCGAACTGCACGACTCCCGCCGAGAGAGCGAAGAGCGTGTAGTCGCTTCCCTGGCCCACATTCTTGCCGGGGTGGAACTGATTGCCGACCTGGCGGACCAGAATGCAGCCCGGTTCGACCTGCTGACCGCCAAAACGCTTTACGCCACGGCGTTGGCCGTTCGAATCGCGTCCGTTGCGGCTCGAGCCTTGACCCTTCTTATGTGCCATGTCGTTCCCTTCTCCGCTTCGATCGAGTGATTCGTCGAGGAACGGGGAGCCCTCGGTCGGGGCCTCGCAACCCGCTGCCAAACCACTGTTTTTAGCGGTAAAGCCAGCGATAGTCAACCTCGCCCGGGGCGCCCACACGAATCTCCTTCTCGTGCTGGTCATATTCGTCCCCCGGCCGCCAGAAATTCAACTGCAACGTCTTGCGGGCGAATTTACGTCCCTGGGGCGTATCGTCCCAGCGGTAGGCGTTCGTCAGGCCATTCACATAAACCGAGAAGTAGTCGGTGCGCGGGTCGATATCGGTCCAGGTCACCACTCCCCAGACACCGTCCTCTTCCCCCTCGTCGTTCGGGGCGATCGGCCCGGCAATGGTGGCCGAATCGGCCAGCGGGCGGTTCGGATCCTCGCGACGGACGATCGCCGGCACCACCCCCGGCAGGACCCGGTCCGGGTAGAACTTCTTGCCATCGCGACTCTGCAGCACGAAATAGGGGATAAAGTCGACCGGCTTGTCGCTCACGTTGCGCACGCGGTAGACCATGTACCAGACCAGCTTCGACTCGAGCTTGCCGTCGGGACCGGGCAGATCCATCCGCATGAAACGAATCGGCTTGAACGTGAACTCCAGGTTCCAGATGTCGTGGCTGAAGCGAACGTCTTTGGCCCACTCGAAGTTCGGATCGACCGACAGCAGTTCAGGAATGTCGTGCCGGCTGAAGGTCTCGTTCTCCTGCCTTTCGACCGGAATCGTGCGCGTCACCCCGGGGGCCAGTTTGCGATACTTTCCGGGCGTTCCACCCAGAGGCGCCGGCCGAGGGGCTTCCGAGGGAACTTCGGCGCGGATCGTCGCGCTAGGGATCGCACTCAACAAGACCGCGACCACGCACAACACAAGCGAGCGAACGACAGGGGGAACAACGCGCATGAAGGCTCTCTCACTCAGTTCCGAAGAGATGGGCCGCGCTGCGAGAAAACCTCGCCAGCCACAAGAGTTGCGTAATCCACTATAATTCGGGCCGCGCGGGAGCGTCAAACGCCGATTCTGGCCCGATTTCCGTCTTTTTCAGCCCACCGATGCCTCATTCGACCGCTGACAATCCTGCCAACTCCTGTCTCACCCTGCCCGGGCTGACTGGCCGCTTTGGCACCATCCTGATCGACCCGCCCTGGCGGTTCCAGAACCGCACGGGCAAAGTGGCCCCCGAGCACCACCGGCTCAACCGTTATCACACGATGAGCATGGAGGAAATTGCCGCCCTGCCGGTGGCCGCCCATGCCGCGACCCCCAGCCATCTCTACATGTGGTGCCCCAACGCGTTGCTGCCCGAGGGGCTCGCCATCATGGAGGCCTGGGGGTTCAAGTACAAAACGAACCTCGTCTGGTACAAGGTCCGCAAGGACGGTGGGCCCGACGGCCGCGGCGTCGGCTTCTACTTTCGCAACGTGACCGAGTTGCTCCTCTTCGGGGTCCGCGGCCGCCAACGGACCCTTGCTCCCGGCCGCACGCAGGTCAATTTGTTCGCCACGCGCAAGCAAGAACACTCGCGCAAGCCCGTCGAGACCTACGAGTTGATCCGCCGTTGCAGCCCCGGGCCCTATCTCGAACTTTTCGCCCGCGAACGAGTCGAAGGCTGGACCTGCTGGGGCGATGAAGTAGACACCTATCTCGCGCAGCGGCCGATCCATGCGGGCTACAACGGACACGTGTCGCCTGCCGCGACGAACTCCCGCGCGAAACCTGCCAGGAGGGGACAGCGGCCGGCGCATCGGGCATAATGGGCTCGAGAAGCTAAGCCACCTTGAGTGTGATTCCATGTCTGAGTCGTCGGGGCCGTTCGATACTCACATCGAGATCGTGACGCCGGAGAATATCGCCTTCCACTACCGCGTGGCGGGACCTTTCCGTCGCTTGCCGGCCTACTTCATCGACATCGTGCTTCAAGCCACCGCCATCGGAGCAATCTCGACCGTGGCGGGACTCTACTTCGGCTTCATCTCTCTCAGCGGCGTGGCAATGGCCGTCACGCTCGTGGCGTTCTTCGTCATCAGTTGGTTCTACGGCGGCGTGTTCGAGGCTCTGTGGAACGGCCAGACCCCCGGCAAGCGGCTGATGCAGATTCGCGTCATGTCGGCCGATGGCCAGCCGATCGTGCCCGTGCAGGCCGTGCTACGCAACCTGCTGCGACCGGCCGACGCCATGCCCACGGCCTTCTTCGTCGTGCCCCTCTACTTGTTCGGCCTGATCGCCTGCACGGCCACCAGGCGTTTCCAGCGGCTGGGCGATCTGGCCGCGGGCACGATGGTGGTCGTCGAAGAACCTCAACGTCGCTACGGCGTGGTGCGCATCGACGAGCCCGCGGCGCTCGAGCTGGCGGCCAGTCTGCCGCCGTCGTTCGAGCCATGCCGGGGGCTCGTGCAGGCACTCTCGGCTTACGTCTCGCGACGCCAGAGCTTTTCGTACGGCAGGCGGATGGAAATTGCTCGCCATCTGGCCGAGCCTTTGCGCGAACGATTCCAACTGCCGCCCCAAACGAATTACGACGTGTTGTTGTGCGCCCTCTATCACCAGGTCTTCTTCGGGCGCCAGACCGAGGAAGGACCGGTGATTCGCTTGCCGGTGGGTGTCTCTCCGTTCGCCGCACCCGCTCCGACCTCCCCCGTGTGAGTCGCCATCGCCGATGAAGGTTGCCGCCCTCCTCGAAGAACGACGCGAGAACTGGCGCGAGCTGGAATGGCTCTGCGGCCAGATGGAGTCGCGCGGCAAGCGCAAGCTTGGCCCGATGATCGTGGCCCGGTTTGGATCGCTCTATCGTTCGACCTGCGCCGATCTCGCCCTGGCCGAGGCGTACAACCTGCCGCCGAACACGGTGGCCTATCTGCACCAATTGGTCGGCCGCGCGCACAACCAGCTCTATCGCTCGAAGGCGTTCGACATCTCGCGCTGGGCGCACGTCATGCTCTACGAGGTGCCCCAACGCCTGTATCGCGACAATTACCTGCGCGTCGCCTTCGTCCTGTTCTGGGGGCTCTTCATCGCGGCGATGGCGTTGTCGGCGTTTAGCCCTGGCTTCGCCGAGCGCGCCATCGGCAAGGAACAGATCCAGCAATTGGAACAAATGTACGCCGAGCCGATCGCCACCCGCACTGGTTCCGCCGGAAGCTTCATCAACAATCGCAGCGGCATGGCCGGGTTCTACATCTGGCACAATGCGGGCATTGGCTTGCGGGCTTTTGCGCTGGGGCTGGTGTTCGGCGTCGGTGGCTTGATCATCACGTCGAGCAACGCGCTGGTGCTCGGGGCCTCCTTCGGTCATATGACTACCGTCGCCCAGCGCGAAAACTTCTTCGAGTTCGTTACCGCGCACGGCCCCTTCGAGTTGAACGCGATCGTCCTCTCGGCCGCGGCGGGGATGCGGTTGGGCTTTTCGCTCATCGATACGGGGGGCCTCAGCCGTGCCGAATCGATGCGCCGTGCCGGTTATGAGGCGCTCCCCACCATGTGCGCGGCCCTCTTCTTGTTCGTGATGGCGGCATTGATCGAAGGTTTCCTGTCCCCCTCGGCCGCCCCTTATTGGGTCAAGGCCGGAGTGGCCGTCGTCTCGAGCGGGTTGCTGGCGTTCTACTTCGTCATTCTGGGCAATCCACGGAGCGGGCTCGATGCAACTTGATCAAACGCGGATCGCCATTCGCGAGCGCGGTTATCTCGATCTGCTCGACCTGTCGCTGCGGCTGGTCCGCGCCCACGGAGCGTCACTTCTCGCCTGTGCCATGCCCGGTATGCTAGTGGCAATCGCGGTCAACGCCTGGCTGATGAATGCGGCCGCCGGCCCCTTCGAAGACAATCCGACCGCCGTCACGACCTATTTCTGGATCCTGCCGTTTCTCGTCGTCTTCGAACTGCCGCTCGTCATGGTGCTCCCCACGCTCTACCTGGGTCAGGCGCTCTTCGTCGAGCGCCCCAATCGCCGTCAGATGGGGTTGGACCTGCTGCGCTCGCTGCCCCAACTCCTGTTGTTTCAAGTCTTCCTGCGCGCGCTCTTGTTGCCCTGGGGCGTCACCTGGTTCCTGCTCTTTGCCACGGTGCCGTATCTGAACGAGGTCATTCTGCTCGAGCGCAACCCGCTGATAAAGCGGCGCGGACGGCCCGGGCTGACCACCTGGTCGCGTGCCTGGTCGTTGCACGCGCGCAACACGGGCGAGCTGTTCGCCCGCTGGTTGGGCAGCCTGTTCTTCGCTCCGCTGTTGATCGTCTCGCTCTGGATGTCGCTCCATCTGCTGCGTGGACTGCTTACGGCCGGCGTGGACTTCGATCGCGCGTTCTACCTGATCGAATTGCAAGTGGCCGTCTGGCTGGTCGCCCTTTATTTCACCATCGTGCGCTTCTTGAGCTATCTCGACCTGCGCATTCGTAATGAAGGCTGGGAGGTCGAGCTCCGCATGCGGGCCGAGGGGGCGCGTCTGGCGCGGCAAGTGGCATGATCGATCCGCAGCACCGAACCCGCACGATTTCACTCGGCATTCGCTGCCGGACGTGCTGGGCTGCGCTCGCGTTGATCGCCGGTGTCGCGTCGCCGGTTCTGGCGCAAGCAGAGGCCAGCGGCGAAGCCGTCTCCCCACCCACGGCCGAGGCCGATTCCGCCATCGAGCAAGGGCGCGAGTCGCTACGCCAAAGCTGGTTCACGCCCCCCTGGTACGACTCGGAACGGGACGCGGTGAAACGCATCGACCTGAAGCCCGAGTGGGATCTTTGGAAAGGCTGGGACTGGAGCGGTTGGAACCTGCCTGGCATGCCCAATCTCTCGTTCCTCGAATGGGTCGCCTGGATTCTCGTCACGCTGATTCTGGGGGCACTCGTCTACATTCTGGCGCGGGCCTGGCTCCAGCGCGACCGGCGTCTTGCGACGAGCCACGGAACGAGTGACGAGGACGACGCGGATGCCGAGGAGGCCCGCGTCGAGGCCCTCCCCTTTCAGGTCGCGCGCCCCGCCTCCGATTTTCTCACCGAGGCCGAACGGTGTCGCCGCGCGGGCAACTATCGCGACGCGATCATCTACCTGTTCAGCCACGAGCTCGTCTCGCTCGATCGCCAGCAGTGCATCCGGCTCAGCAAGGGGAAGACGAATCGCCAGTATCTGCGCGAGCTGTCGCGGCGCGTCGCGCTGCGCTCGCTCGTCGAAGAGACGATGGTCACGTTCGAAGACGTCTTCTTCGGCGATCATCCACTCGACGCGTCGGCGTTCGAGCGCTGCTGGTCGCGCTTGCCCGAGTTCGATCAATTGATCTCGCAGGAGGCCGCATGAACCTCCGCGCCATCCTGGCCGGCACCGTCTGGCTGCCGCTGTTGATCGGCTGTTCCTCGTCGTCGCTCGAATCCGATTACGGCGTGCGCCAGATGCCGGGCAGCCATCAAAGCGTCAACGGCACCACCACGCTCGCGAGGATGTTCGAGCTGGCCGGCGACCGCGTATCGAGCTGGCGGTACTTGTCTCCCCGCTTGCGCGAGAAGGCCGACGTGATCGTCTGGGCCCCGGATAACTTCGAGCCCCCCAGTCCCAAGGTGCGCGCCTGGCTCGAAGACTGGCTCCTCGAAAAGCCCGGCCGCTCGCTGATCTACATCGGCCGCGATTACGACGCCGCCGTGACCTACTGGCGCCAGATGAACCGCCGAGCGCCGACCGAGCAAGTCAAACCTCTGGCCAAAACACTGAGCGAGGCCCAACAGCGATTCGACAATCGTCGCCAGGCTATGCCAGCCGATGAGGACTGCGACTGGTTCACCATGCAAGAGGCCCGCAAGTATCGCGACGTGCATACGCTACAGGGCGAACAACGCTGGGTCGAAGGCGTCGATCCGTTGCAACTCGACATCTCCCTCATCGGCCGGCTCATCCCGCCCCCCACCGCCGAAACCCTGCTCGGTTCCGATGGAGACACTCTCATTGCCCGCGAAGTGTGGGGCGAAAGCCAGTTGATCGTGGTGACCAACGGCTCGTTCCTGTTGAATCTGCCGCTGGTGAATCACGAGCACCGCAAGCTGGCCCAAAAGCTCGTGGCGGAAGTCGGCGAAAACAAGAACGTCTTTTTCCTCGAAAGCGGGTTCATCGAGCCCGTGATTCTCGAAGAGGATCCCGAATTGGGCCTCCCCACGGGGCTCGAGGTCTTCACCATCTACCCCTTCAATCAGATCCTGCTGCATCTGGCGCTGGTGGGGGTGTTGTTCGCCTTCGCGCGGTACTGGATCTTCGGCATTCCGCGCGAGAGCCGCGTCGAGCACGAGGCGGACTTTGGCCAGCACGTCGACGCGCTCGGACAACTCCTCGAAAAAACGCGCGATGCCGAGTATGCTCGCGAACGACTGGCACACTACCGGCTCGCCTCGCGCGGCGAAGCGGCCGGCTTCCATCCAGCCGCCGCTACGACGGCCGTCGGCATGTCGCCCGTCGCGATGGGCAGCGGCGCGACGCAGACTACCACTTTGCCCCCAGGGACAGGCTCCACCGCATGAACGATTCTCCTTTCGATCCCCAATCCGCCGGACAACCGCCGTCGAGCCCTCCCCGCTCGCCAGCTTCTCCTTTTGGCGGCCAGGCTGCACCACCCAGCGCAGCCTCTCCCACGTCGGCAGCCCCCCCCTCCTCGTCGGCTGTGCGGTCTTCGGCCCCCAATACCCCCGGCGCGGACACTCCCACCAAGCGACTCTTCGATCGCATCTCGGCCGAAGCACGCCGCGTCTACATCGGCCAGGACGAGCTCCTCCTGGGCTCTCTCGTCGCCCTCTTCTCGGGGGGCCACCTGCTGATCGAAAGCGTGCCGGGCTTGGGCAAAACGCTCCTCGTCCGCGCGCTCGGTCGCGTGTTGGGCTGCCGCTTCGGACGCATCCAGTTCACCGCCGACCTGATGCCCTCGGATATCACCGGCTCGCCGATCTTCGATCTGAAGACGCAAGACTTCCGCTTTCGCCCTGGCCCGGTCTTCACCCAGTTGCTGCTGGCGGACGAAATCAACCGCAGCCCCGCCAAGACGCACGCCGCCCTGCTCGAGATCATGCAGGAATACCGCGTCACGGTCGACAACCACACGCACCTGCTCGAACGCCCCTTCCTGGTGCTCGCCACGCAAAACCCGATCGAGTCCGAGGGCACCTACAACCTGCCCGAGGCGCAGCTCGATCGCTTCATGTTCAAAGTGGTGGCGAACTATCCCGCCCCACAGGAAGAGATCGACATCCTCCGCCTGCACCGCGACCACGTTGACGTGCAGGCCGAGCTCGAATCGCTACGGGCCGTCACTTCGCCGGCCGAGATCCTGCAAGTGAGCGCGGAGTGCAGCCGCGTGCGCCTCGATGATCGACTGCTCGATTACATCAATCGCATCGTGCGGCTGACGCGCGAGTGGCCGCAGTTCCACCTGGGGGCCTCGCCCCGCGCGGGCATCGCCCTGCTGCAGGGAGCGCGCACGCTGGCGGCCTTCTACGGCCGCGACTACGCCGTGCCCGACGACGTGGTTGAGTTGGTGCTGCCGGCGCTGCGCCACCGCGTCATCCTCACCGCCGAGGCCGAGGTCGAAGGACGCCGCGTCGACGAAGTCCTCACCGAAATGGTCCGCACGGTCGAGGTTCCGCGACTGTGAGCACGCTGGCCTGGTTTCTGCTACCGCTCTTGGGCTTCATCGTCGCGCTGATGCTCGTGGGCTACTTTGCGCGCGCGTTTCCCAACTGGCCGCTGGTGGCGCTGGGGTTGCTGCCGGCGATCCTCGCCGCGGGCCTCGTCTTTACGCCCACGCTGATGCCGCCGCTACTCGTGGCCGATGGCGCCATCGTGCTCCTGGCCACCCTCGATCTCTTTACGTTACCGCGCAAGAAGCAATTGAGCGTCGAGCGGCAGACGTTGCGCACCGCCTCGCTGGCCCGTCCCCACCCGGTGACGCTGACGGTGACCAACCACTCGCGTCGGCGGCAGCAACTCGCCATTCGCGACGGCGTGCCCGACCGGCTCGAGCCCACCCCCGATCGGTTCGACGTGAATCTGCCGGCCCGCAGCCGCGCGACGGTGAACTATCGCCTGACGAGCCAGCGTCGCGGGGCTTATCGGCTGGAGACCACCTTCGTGCGCGTCCGCAGCCGCTGGGGACTGTGGCGGCGGCAGCTCGAATATGCCGTTCCGTCGGTGATCCACGTCTATCCCGACATGCAGCAGGTCTCGCAGTACGCGGTGCTCGCGCGCACGAACCGCCTCAGCCTGCTGGGCGTGCGCCGCACGCGCCGCATCGGCCAGGACAACGAATTCGAACGCTTGCGCGATTACACGCCCGACGACAATCCCCGGCACATCGACTGGCGCAGCACCGCCCGCCGCCGCAAGCTGACCGTACGCGACTTTCAGGCCAACCAGAGTCAGCGCGTCATCTTCCTGCTCGATTGTGGGCGCATGATGACCAATCAGGCCGAGGGGCTGAGCCTGCTCGACCATGCCTTGAACGCCATGCTCATGCTGGGCTACGTCGCGCTCAACCGCGGCGACTCGGTCGGCATGATCGCCTTCTCGGACGAGATCCACACCTTCGTCCCGCCGCGGGGCGGTCGCGCCCAGATGAACCGCCTGCTGCACGCCTCGTTCGACCGGTTTCCTCGCCTGGTCGAATCGCGCTACGACAAGGCGTTCCTTTACCTCGCGGCGCAATGCCGCAAGCGTTCGCTCGTCATCCTGATCACCAACGTCATCGACGAGGTGAACAGCAACCAGATCGAGCGTTACCTTGGTAATCTCGTCGGGCGACATTTACCGCTGGGCGTGCTGTTGCGCGACCACAGCGTCTTCTCGGCCGTCGACGTAGCCGGCGAACCACAGGGAGCCGAGTTGTTCCGCGCCGGCGCCGCGGCCGAATTGTTGCTGTGGCGATCGCAAGTGCTGGCCGATCTCACAGGCCGGGGCGTCCTCGCACTCGACGTCTTCCCAGAAGATCTAACTGCCCCCTTGATCAATCGCTATCTCGAAATCAAAGCCCGGCACCTGCTGTAAGGGCTCCTCATCGTCGGATGCAAGTTAGCGGATCACGGTGCTATGCCCACAACACACTTGGGGTGGGCATGTGATCGACGTACCCCGCTGAGACACGCTGGCAGCAGGCATGCAAGAAGCCCAGTAAACCTGCAGGCTGGTGAAACACATGCTGCCAACGATCGACACGATGGATCGCATGACAGACGAGGCCGCCGTCGATCGCCCGTAAGGGGCGTGGCATGCGGCTACGCTATCAAATACGTCAACCGGCCTGTCCAACAAATAGCTCTGACCCTTCTGCGAGCGGACGATGAACCTTTTCCGCCCAGCGGCGCGCGTGACCGATTCGTGGATACTGAAAAGGGGGCAATACTATTCTCTGGAAGGTCGGCCGCGGGGGCGGATCGTGAGGTCCAGGTTGAGCTTCTGGGACAGGCGTGCGACCCACTTCTCCTCACCGTACGGAAGGCCGGTCGCTGTCGAACGGCGACTCCTCAAGCGGGACATGTGGCTACGATACTAGAATGTCGAGCAGTCCAGAAAACAGTTCTGCTCCCGCTTCTACTCTCAATCGCCTTCCGTGGAAGCGATTCTTTTTATCCAACCCGTGATCTACGCTGCCGCAGCCATTCAAGCCTGTGACTTGCGAACCACTCTCCATCGGGCTATCAAGGAAGTACGGACAACGCGAGCGGGCCAAGACCACAAGGAAACACGAGCATGCCGGTCGAACTTCCACAGGTCGATCAACGAGTGATCAAGACCGAACGGGGCGAGGCACTGGGCATGAGCTGCCGCTGGAAAGGTGGTCAATACTGCGCCATCCACACGGGACGTGGCTTGATCGGCTGCGGGATTTACGACGTCGACATTGCCGGCGAATTCAATCTCGCCGTCGCCATCGCCCGTGGCACGCCCGCCAAGCCACTCGTCCACGCCGAGGATTTGTTCGAGGCCAAGATCGTCGAAGTCAGCGAGCCCGCGCGAAAGATGGGCATCGTCCCCGGCATGACAGGCCTCGAAGCGCTCGATCGCATGCTGACCGAGTAGGGGCAAAGTGGCTCCATCGCCGCGCACGTGGTGCGCGACCTACGCAAACAGCTCCGGCACCACGCGCCCTTCCACATCGGTCAGTCGGAAATCGCGCCCCGCGTAGTTGAACGTCAGCCGCTCGTGGTCGAGCCCCAGCAGGTGCAGCAGCGTGGCGTGCAGGTCGTGCATGTGGACCTTGGCGATGGCCGCTTCGTGGCCGAACTCGTCGGTCGCGCCGTGGGCGTAGCCGGTACGCGTGCCACCCCCGGCCAGAAAATGCGTAAAGCCGCTGGGATTGTGATCGCGGCCGTCGGTGCCCTGGGCGAACGGATTGCGGCCGAACTCGCCTCCCCACCAGACGAGCGTATCTTCGAGCAGCCCGCGCGCCTTAAGATCCGCAATCAACCCGGCGACCGGCTTGTCGGTGGCGCGTGCATGGTCGGCGTGCAGATGAATCTTGCTGTGCTGATCCCAACGCGGATTCGAGCTGTTATCGCCGTAGTTGACCTGGATGTAGCGCACCCCCGCCTCGGCCAGCCGCCGCGCCAGCAGGCACTGCCGGCCGTAGTCGTCGGTCACTTTCTCGCCGATGCCGTACAGGGCCAGCGTCGCCGCGGTCTCGTTCGAAAGATCGACCACGTCGGGCGCCTCGCTCTGCATGCGCCATGCCAACTCGAACGAGCTGAACACGGCGTTCGCCTCGTCGTCGGCCGCGCGCGAGGCGAGCTGCGCCTGGTTCATCCCCTGCAGCAGCTCGAAACGTGCCCGTCGCTGGTCGGCGGCGAGCAGTTCGTTGCCTAGATGCCGGAAGCGCGCCTCCGCGGCGGGCTGTTCCGCCCGACCGATCGCGGTCCCCTGATAGCACGCCGGCAGAAAGGCGTTCGAGTAGTTCCGCGGACCGCCATTGCCCGACGAGGGATTGATCGTCACGAAGCCGGGCAGATTCTCGTTCTCGCTTCCCAGGCCATACGTGATCCAGGCGCCGACCGAGGGACGCACGAGATTCATCGCGCCGGTGTGCAAGAAGAGCGTGCTCGGGCCGTGCGCCACCCCCTGCGTGTGCAGGCTGTGGACAAAGCACAGGTCGTCGACGTGCCGGGCAATGTGCGGAAACAGTTCCGAAACCCAGCGCCCCGACTGGCCATACTGGCGGAACTTCCACGGCGACTTCAGCACCGTCTCTTTTTCCGAGGTGCCACTCTGCGCCAGTTTGCGGGCATCGCGAAAGTCGAGCTTCTCGCCGTGATATTTCTCCAGCGCCGGCTTGTAATCGAACGTGTCGACGTGACTGGGTCCCCCCTGCATGAAGAGAAAAATCACCCGCTTGGCCCGGGCCGGAAACATCGCCTCGCGCGGGGCCAGCGGGTTCAGCACCGGTGCGGCACGCTGAGCATCGCGCGCCCGGGCTTCGACGCAAAGTCCGGCCCAGGCCAGAGAACCGAATCCGCAGGCAGCCGTGCCCAAAAAACGCCGACGGTTCGCCACCGAATGCTCGCAGGCCATGCTGGAAATCTCCTCACTCAATCCACGTAGCGAAAATCGATGCTCGCCAGCACCGCATGACACACGGCCGACCAGCGCTCGAGCGCGCGTTCGGCGCTCGCCTCTACTTCGGCCTCCTGCCGCAAAAACTCGAGCGCCTGCCGGCGTTCTTTCTCGCTGGGGGCGCGCGCCAGGGCGCGCCGATACCACCCATCGAGTCGCGCCGCGTCGTCGAGCCCTTCGACCGCCAACAGCGATTCAGCCGCCCCGCGCGCTTGCTCGACGACGAAGGGACTGTTCATCAAGAACAAGGCCTGGGTCGCCAGCGTGCTCGTCGTCCGCGTTCCGATCGACAGGTTCGGGTCGGGAAAATCGAATACGGCGAAGAGGTCCGGCAGGTTGTTGCGAAAGACCGGCAGATACACCCCCCGCAGGCCCACGTCGAACGAGTAGCCGTACTCGCTCTTCGTCCCCTCGCGCACCGTGGAACCAACGTGCTCGGCCAGGTCGAGCTTGCCGCCGAGCACCAGAATCGAATCGTAGATCACCTCGGCATCGAGCCGTCGACGATTCTGATACGCCAGCAGACGATTGTCGGGATCGATGGTCAACACCTCGTCGCGCGGCTCGCTCGACAGACGATAGGTCCGCGAGAGCATGATCTCGCGAATCAACCGTTTGACGGACCATCCCTCGGCGCTGAAGCGAGTCGCAAGGTAGTCGAGCAATTCGGGATGCGAGGGCAACTCCCCCGTCGTACCAAGGTTGTCGGCCGAACGCACGATCCCCTGCCCGAAAAGATGCTGCCACACGCGGTTCACCATGACCCGCGACGTAAGGGGATGCTCGGATCGGGCAATCCAGCGAGCCAGTTCCAAGCGACCGCTCGCGCCGGGGGGAATCGCCGCCGTAGCCGAATCCCCTTCGACCACGCTCAGGAAGCCGCGCGGCGCGACCTCTCCCAGGCGATCGATATTGCCTCGAATGCAAACCTGGTAATCCCCCGTCTCCTGCTCGTCCTCGATGGCCATCGTCTTGGGTGGAGCGGGGGGCGCGGCGGACTTCAATTTCTTGAGCTGCTTCTCGGCAGCCGCCAAGTCCCGCTCCGCGTCGGCAAGTGCCGCCAGCTCGGCGGCAAAGTCTTGCTCGTCCGACTTCGAGGTTTCTCCCCCGACGGCGTCTCCCTCCTGCCCGGCATCGTCCGTGCGTGCCGTATCCGGCACGGCGGCCGGCAGGCATTGCACGGCATCGACCACCACGGTTCCCCCCTCGTCCGCGGCGGCAATTTCGACGGCCGCATCTGACTCCGCCGTGAACGAAAACTTGCCCAGCGAGACATACAGCGACTCGACGGCCGGCGGCTTGGTCTGGTCGAGCGTGATTTCCGTGGTGCCCGCCGCGTGGCGGACGGTGACGTTCGTCTGCTTGCTGCGATTCGCATGGGGCGTGTACGAGACGCGCAGCTCGTAGCTCCCCGGCTTCACGCGTCCAGCCAATTCGTACAAGGCCGAAGCCTGCTTGCCGCTGGCATAGCGATAGCCATCGCCGACATAGGGCTTGACGCTCGCGCTCGTTTGCCACGAGCCCACCAGTTTCGCGTCGCTGTCGTCGAGCGTCACGATGGGCAAATCGGCGCGCCGCTTCTTTACCAGTACGCGTTGCGCTTCCACGCCTTCGGTCGAGGCGGCCAATTGGTGCCGGTAATCGTCCCACGCCTGCTGCGCGGCCGGCTCCAGCGGTAGCTCGCGCTCGACCCAGTTCGAGACGTTCGCATGCACGAGCGTGTGCGTGCTGCGGAAAATCCCCGCCAGGGCGTAGTAATCGGCCGTGGGGATCGGATCAAACTTGTGGTCGTGGCAGCGGGCGCAGCCGATCGTCATGCCCAGAAAAACTCGCCCCACGGTGTCGATCTGCTCGTCGACGACGTCCATCCGCAACTGACGCTTGTTCTGCTCCTCGTAGTTTGTCGGACCGAGCACCAGGAACGCCGTGGCGACGATCTGCCGCTGCCGCTCGCGATAGTCCTCTGCCGACAATAGATCGCCGGCAATCTGCTCCACGATAAACCGATCGTAGGGAACATCGGCGTTGAACGACTCGATCACGTAGTCGCGATAGCGCCACGAGCTGCCGAAGAGCAACGAGCGCCCACCCCCCGTTGAATCGGCATACCGGGCCAGATCGAGCCAGTGTCGACCCCAACGTTCGCCATAGCGTGGCGAGGCGAGCAACCGATCGATCAGGTCGCTCCACGCCCGCTCGGCATCGGCGGCAAAGGACGTCTCGAACGCCGTCAATTCTTCGACCGTAGGAGGTAGCCCGATCAGATCGAGATACGCGCGCCGCGCAAGCTGCGGGGCGGTCGCTTCCACACCGGGCGCGAGCCCCGCGGCCTCGAGACGTGCCAGCACGAAGCGATCGAGATCGCCGGCCCCCCAGGCTTCCTGCTTCGGCCGAGGAACGTCAGGCATCGCGATCGGCTGAAAGGACCAGTAGTCGCGCGCGGCGAGCGGATCGGTCACCTCTGGCGCCGGCTGGCCGGCGTCGCGCGGATCGGGCGCTCCGAGCTCGATCCACTTCTGGAAATCGGCGATGACGTCGTCGGCCAGCTTGCCCGACGGGGGCATCTCGAACCCTTCGTAACGCAAGGCCTCGAGCAACAGGCTCTCGTCTGGCTTGCCCGGCACGACCGCGGGACCAGAATCCCCCCCGCCGCGCAACCCCTCGCGCGAGTCGACCAACAGGCCGGCGCGAATCGTTTTGGAATCGGTCGAGTGACACTCGTAGCATTGCCTCACGAGCACGGGACGAATGCGCTTTTCGAACAACTCGATCCCCGCCGCTTGGGGATCGTCGGCCCGGGCGGGGCTGGCGAAGCAGCAGATGGCGCAATAAACCAGCGCCACGATGCCAGGTGTCCTGGCACCGCGAGGATTTCGAACGAACGCGCCTGCTGGGTCTGACATCGATCCGCAAACCAGGAGACTGGGGCGGTCAACCGTACCCGTCAGAATACTCGAATGTGGATCGATCGGGCAGCATTTTTTATGTTCGCCGAGGGTGGCGTCTGTCATGCGCCACCCAGCGTACCCGCGCGCCGGCCTACTGCTTGAGCACGATCAAGTCTTGCGCCCCATTGGGTAGGCGAATCAGCACGACGATACCGCTGCGCGGTGTAGTACCTTCCAGGGCCTGCTCGAAATCTTGTAACCCTGTCACCTGCTTGTCGCCGATGCGACGAATGAGGGTGCCGGGCCGCAGGCCTTTCTTGTCGGCCAGACCATTCGGCGTCACTTCCGTCACCAGCACGCCGGTCACGTCCTCGTACCCCAGCCGAGCAGCCAGTTCAGGCGTCAATTCCGCCACCGCCAGCCCAAATGCCGAATTCGACACGTGCCGCCCCGTCGAAGGGCTGGTACGCCGTCCGGCGGGTGTGGCCGTCTTGGCCACTTCGTTGGGCATCTCGCGCAGCACGACCTGCAGCACAACCGGCTGTCGAGCGCGCAGGACATGCACCTCCTGACGGCTTCCCAAGGGCATCCGTTCGACGATTTCCTGCAGATCGCGCGGCTTGCGCACCTCGGTCCCCGCGATGCGCACGATCAGATCGCCATCGACGAAGCCGGCTTCATCGGCCGGCGAGTCGGGGATGACCTGAGCGACCAGCACGCCCGCATTGCGAGCGAGCCCCAATTGCTCGGCCACATCGAGATTCAACTCGCGGATCTGCACCCCCAGGTAAGCGCGCTGCACGCTGCCACGATCGATAAGTTGCCCGACGACCCACTTGGCCGTGTTGATCGGAATGGCAAAACCGATGCCCTGATAGCCCCCGCTGCTCGAGGCGATGGCCGTGTTGATGCCGACCACCTCGCCATCGAGATTCACCAGGGGACCGCCCGAGTTGCCCGGGTTGATGGCCGCGTCGGTCTGCAAAAACTTGGCCCGCTCGACGGCCCCCAGCTCGCGTCCCTTGCCACTGATGATGCCGGCGCTCACCGTTTGTTCGAGTTCGAAGGGACTGCCGATGGCGATGACCCAATCGCCGATCTCCAGTTCGTCGGAGTTCCCCAGCGCGGCCGCCGGCAGCGATCCGGCCCCTTCAATTTGAATCACGGCAATGTCGGTTTGCGGATCGGTCTTCGGATTGATTGCCTTATACTCGCGACCGTCGGCCAGGACGACCGTCAGCTCATCGGCGCCTTCGACGACGTGATTGTTCGTCAGGATGGTCCCCTTCGAGTCGATGATCACCCCCGAGCCGACCCCTTCGCGCGCCGGCATTCGCTCGAGCTGGCGTTCGAACAGGTCGCCAAACGGAGTGCCTCGGAAGGGATTCTCGACGTCGCCGTGGTCCTTGAGACTAGCGGGGGACGCCTGCGTGCGAATCTTGACGACCGTGGGCAGCATCTTTTCGGCCGCGAGGCGAAACGCCTTCGACAGTGCCTTGGCATGCGCGGCGGCTTCACTCGCATCCTGAGCGTGGACCGCTGGCGAAACGGCCACCAGGGCGAACATGACCAGGGACATCGTCCCACGAACCAGCCATTTGGCGGGCACAAGTTGGATTCTAGGCATCACTTTTACTCCTCCGTCCTCAATTCCGACGAAAGCTCGTTCATCGGCAAACCACCAGGGGCAGGGCGCGGGCCGGTTCGATCCGTCACGAACGAGGTCCCCCTCGCCGGCCGCACGACGCTGCGAGCCTGGATTCAGGTGCATGGCTAGTTGATAGTTACCAAACTTGGCCGATTCTTGCGATGGCGCGCAGGAATGGCCGCGAACTGGACGCCCCGGCCCCACAAAGGGCCTGCCCCGCAGCCCGGCATCCGACGCAAACCCTAGCCTCGACTCCGCTTCAGACGACCCCCAACGACTGACGAATCGCTGCCTGCATCGCCGGCTCCGCCCCTTCGGCCACCCAGCACCAGTCCCCCAGATTCGTGTCCTTCTCGCGCCAGCGTTCTTCGATCGGAATGTAGCCGGGAGCACATTCGCCATAGCCGGCGGTAAAGACGAAGCTGTCGGGGCGGGTCTGCTGCGCGAACAGTTGATACTCGACATACGACTCGGCCGGCAGCAGCAGCAACTGGGCGTCCCCCAGATCGACCGCCGGCACGTCGAGCCGGTAACCGGCATCGGCCCGTTCGCGCCAGCTCAGCCCCAAGGCGGCCAGGCATTGCTCGAAGGGCCGGTCGTGGTTCTTGAGCCGCGCGTGGAGATCGTCGCGCGTGAAGCCGGGCGTATCGCGCGGTTCCAGCCGCAGTGGCGCGCTGCGAAACTCGAGCGACTCGAGCGGCCGTCGCGACGTCGCTTCCCAGGCCGCGGCCATCGCACGATTCAAGCGATCGGCCAGGATCGCGCGATCGGCCGGCGCGCCGTCGTTGTACTTGCCGGCCGTGACGTTGCCGCTGCAACCGGAGAAATAGATCTGGTGCGTCCCCTTCTGATCGGCCTGACGCAGGCGGCGGGCCAGACCGATGAAGTCGGCCGAGACGCGTCCCTCGCCGTAGCGGCTCATGGGATGCACCGCGTAAGCATGCAGCGCCGCCAACGGCTCGTCCCCATTCCAGAAGCTCAACGTCTTCAGAAACGGATCGATCGTTCCATCCTCGGCAGCGCGGGCCTCGGCATCCGTCGTGCGGCTCATGCGGCTGAACGCCAACGTGCCGTCCGGCTTGCGCCAACGACGATTCGAAGCGACCCCTTCGACGCGTGCCTGCCCGGTGCCGTAATGCGTGACGGGCCGTGCCCCCTGCCACGCCTTGCCCGCCACCTTGGCGACTCGGGCAACGGTCTCCTGGTGAAAATCGATGTGGCAAATGCGGCCGACCGTCTGGTTTTGCTCCAAGATCCGCTCGGCCGCTAAATCCGCCACCGGCGCATCGTGCTGATGGCCGCTCGAAACGAGAACGCGCCCCGGGTGCGTGTCCACCGCGCTGGCGAGTGCCGAGCGCCAGGCGTCGTAAGCGTCGTTGCGAATCTCGCACCAGTCGACGCTCGCCACGACGATCGGCTCCCCCACTCCCCCGAGGACGAGGCCATGCACTTCGAGCGGGTCGTCGACGATGGCGGCAGGCGGGACGCCACCGCCCATCAAGGGATGTCCGATCGGCACCGTCACGTCCGCGCGAAACGTCGCCAGCCGAAAGCGATTCGGCGATTCCTGCGCAACCCCCGCGCGTCCCAACATCGCGGCGCCAGCCAATGTGCCCGTCGCTTGCAACCAGGCGCGTCTTGAGATTGGAGCGTTCATCGCGGGCACCTCATCGGATGGAAACGTGCTCCACCAGTGTAACGTCGTACTCAGGGGTCAAACCATCCGCAGCGTTGCAGGTGGAGCACGCTTTGTTCCAAGGCCGCAGCACAGGCCTCGGCTGGCGAACCGCGGCGGCGTCGCGGGGGTGCAACGTCGATCACGGCCAGCGGATCCATGCGCATCGGCCGTACGATCTCAGCCGCGCGGAGATAATCGATCGTCCCTTCGCCTAGCGGCGGTCGCGCGTCGTCCCCCGGGGTCCCGCTGAACTCCGCGAGCCACAGCACCCCCACATACGGCACCACTCGTTGTAGCGCCACTTCCCAGTGCGAAAACGGATGCGCGCCGGCGTATGCACCCAGATCAAAGCAGAGCCGCACGTGCTCGTCGTTCACGTATTTCGCCAGCTTCGCCATGGCCCGGGCGTCGAACTCGGGGCACGCGCTCAGGTCGAGGGCGATCGATTGGCCGAACGGTTCGACCGCGGCTGCCAACACGCGCCAGGTGGACGGCTCGGACGCTGCTGATTGAGCTTCGACTGTGGGACGGACGATCAGCGTCTCGGCGTCCCACATCGATGCCAGGGTGCAGGCTTCGCGAATCGTGGCCTGGTCGAGTGTCGAAACCCGCAAGGCGGCCACCCGCACCCTCGCGTGCTGATCGTCGGCCTTCGACGGCCACGCGTCGTCAGACGGCGTTTCGAGGACGACCTCCGTCAGCCCCGAAGCGACCAACATTGCTTGCAGTTCTCCGGAGGGAACCTCGCGCCAAGGAGATACGTGAAAGCCCGTGCGGAACATGTGTGTGCGGCTCGAGTCACGGGTGGGGAAATCGCAGGCGTGTCGCCGGCTCATGATGCCGACCAGGGGCAGGCGAAACTAGCCCCGCGGCCGAATTATCCCGCTCCGCGCTGCTAATGACCCCAGGGCGCCCAACGGAAGCCCGGAAACCGTGGAAGCATCATGCCTTAACGAGGCTCATTGGCCGCGCGGACAGCAATAGGCTTCTCCAGCCCGCCAAAACCAGCCTTGTTGAACGACGGCATCCCAGAGTACCATTCCACCCCCGTTGGGCAGTCTGGCTGCCCTGGTTCTAGTGTCGCGATCCAGGAGGGATTGCTCGATGAGTCGCTTGGGAACTCTGTTGCTGGGCTGTGTTATTGGCGGAGCCTCGGTCTACGTCGGTTTGAAGTACCACGTGCTGCGGACGGAAAAGGGCTTCGAGCTGGTGCCGAAGCTGTCGGCCAACTTCAGCGACATGTATTACGACGTGCGTGGCTTTGGTGTCAGCGATTGGACCAAGCACAAGACGCTCGCGGCGGCCGTCGTGCATGCCGGCAAGCAGGACCTGTTCACCGATCAGGCCAGCGACGGATTGCGCCGCGGATTGGAAGGGGTGCTGCAGGATCTGGGGATCCACGAAGGCAGCTAAGCCTTCGGTATCAGCACATCGGCCAACCGGCGCCACCCTACGCCATGCCCCCTTTATATTCGGGGCAAGTGGGTAAGCGGGTACCAGACGTTTTCGCGCATCACGCAGGCAGAGCAGAACACGCTCCAGTCGCGAAGACGTCGGTGTTGCGCAACAACAAGAGGTCTGTTCGGCTCCTCTCAATTCGTTGCCGAAGAACGACAACGTGCGCTTAAACCTCGTGTCGCTACGCGACACTGACGATCCTGCGACTCGCGCGCGTCAAGTCGCAAGTCCGCTCCGCAGAATCGTCTGCTACCCACTCGCTTCAAGGGCGAAACGGCGTCGGGTGCCATCCCGGTGGCCGTCACAGGCCGCAACGTGCGCGCCACCCCACCTCGGGCCGCGGCAAGACCGCTATAAAGCGGCACCCGCTGAATTTGGCCCCACGCGCGGCACGATACTCTCTACCGCAGCCAAGGCTCTCTCCTTGGGGAGATGGCCCAAGGAGTATGGGGGATGTCATCCCGTGCTGCGCTTTCCCCTGGCGGCTTGTCTGATCGGCCGCCGTCCGGTCCCCGCGAGAAGGACTCGACTGGTGGAAATCAATCGCAATCAATACTTCCTGATCGGCCTGGTGCTGCTCTTCCTGGGCATCCAGTTCCGCCTGGTCGATTCGGTGGTGCTGACCCCCGACTTCAGCCGCTTTCTCTCTCAGCGATTCGGCCAGAAGGCGACCAACCCCGTGGCCTTTCTACCAGCAGCAGGGCCGGCCGTTGCGAAGACCGTTCGCCCCCCCGAGTGGCTCGGCTACTCGCTCATGTCGATCGGATCGGTGCTGATCCTGCACAGCCTCGCCATGAAGCGCCCGGGCGCCACGTGATCCCCCAGATTCGCTGCGCGCTGCGCATTTCTCGTTAGCGCTGGCGGCCGAGACGTTCGACGGGCAGATAACGCTTGCCGCGATGCATCTGCAGCGAGTCGCGGTAGGCGCTGTAGGGGCGAATGCGAAGCATCGAGACCGACGTCTCGAACGTGCCCGAGCCCGGCACGTTCAACCGCGCGTGCAGCAGCCCGTACGACGTGATGCGCGGGTCGAATTCGGGGTGAATCGCCTGAAATTTCAACTGCACGACCGCGCCGCGCGGGCCGAAGTCGTCGGGCGTGAGGCGGCGACTCCAACGTCCCAGCCGTGGATACTTCTCTCCCTCGGGACGCGTCTTCGGCCGCTCGCCGAACAGTTCGACCACCAGGTTGCCATGGACTGGCACGTAGTTGCCCCAGCGGTCGACCGGCGTAACGTAGACCATCACGCCGTCAGGTTCGACGTCGCCGTCCCAGTTTGCCACGAAGGCATCGACCTGCAGATGCGCGACCTGCGGTGGTAGCACAGGCTGCTTCTCGGCCGAGGCTACGTAGGTCGCCGGCACAACGTCAGCGGCGCGACTCGTAACAGCAGCCGTCGCGTCTCGTCGCGCCTCGCGTTCCGCCTCGGCCTGTGCGGCGGCGCGTTCGAGCGCGATCGGCAGAAACTCGTCCGCTGTGTAACTACGTGTCGCGTCGGTGACCCGCACGACGCGGTCCCAATCGACCGGGCGCGCCAGCGAGGCGTTCGCCTTGCCGAAGCTGAGCCAGAGCTGGTCGCGATCCGTGCGGGCATCCACCTCGGCCGTGAAATGGCGACCGCTTTGCAGCTCGACGCCAATCGAGTCGTTGGCGCTCGCCGATCGCGCGGCCAGCGCCACGAGCAGCGCCGCGCAGGCGAAGAGCCCTCGCCACCTTGTGGGTGGCCACATGCTATTTCGGGACCTGGCATCTGATGCGACCATAGAAATGCCAATTGGCAAAGGCTATGCCGACCACGTGTCTCGCTCGCCGGTAACGATGGCAAACCGCGTGGCGGCAACGGCTTTGAGCGAGTGGCGCCAATTCGCGATCGACCCGAGCATGTTGCGTTTGCCGCACGGCGTGTTGCGTGGCGACAACACGAGTCGCGAAAGAGACGCTACTTCCGATCGTAACGAAGATATCGCCTGTCCGCTCGCCTGCGCCCCCGCCAGGTCCGATTGGATCGCCCAAGAACCAAGCACCAAGCGCGCCATCCAACTCCGCCCGAAAAAGAAACAGAAGGGGCCCCCCTGCCTGCCCCCTGCCTGCCCACTGCCCACTGCCCACTGCCCACTGCCCACTGCCCACTGCCCACTGACCACTGACCACTGACCACTGACCATGCACCTCACCCGACGTTCGCTTCTCGGCCGCGCGGCCTTGGCCGTGGCCGGTACGATGACTACAACGGCGGCCGCTTCGTCGAGCCAGGGCGCCGATCTGCGGAAGCGCGAGACCGCGGCCACTGTCGACGAGCAGCAACGACTGCTCGAGCGCTACCGCGAAGGCATGCAGCTCGACGACGAGCAGGGAGAGTTCCTGCGGCTGGCCGGGCGGTGGGTCTTTCGGTGCCAATCGAGCGGGGCCCGATTCTCGGTACTCGAAAACCTCTGCCTCGAGCGGGTGGCCGAACAGGTCGCCGACAGCCCCGACGCCACCAACTGGACCGCCAGCGGCCTGATCACGGAATTCCGCGGCGCTCGCTACCTGTTGCTGAGCCGCGCGGTGCAGAAGGCCGAGGACGCTAGCGAAAACATCTAGTCCGTGGGCTCGACACGCCTCGGCGGACGTGGTGCCCACCTCGCTACGGGAGCGGCGCTTGACACCCCCCCCGACCCGAATATCATTTCCATAAAGACTTTGCGACAAATCACGCCGATCGGCCGAGCGAAGTGCCACTCGGCAACTGCACACGGGAGATTCCGTCTATGGGCGTTCACCGCCGGCTCGAGCTATCGGACGTCGGCGACGTGACTGTCGTCCGCTTCGTCGATCGCAAGATCCTCGACGAGGCCAATATCCAGGAGTTGGGCCTCGAACTGTTTCGCCTGGTCGAAGACGACCATCGCCAGAAGCTGTTGCTCAACTTCTCCTCGGTCGAGTTCCTGTCGAGCGCCGCCCTGGGCAAGCTGATCACGCTCGACAAGAAAGTGAAAGCACACGGCGGCAAGCTCAAGTTGAGCAACATCCGGCCAGAGATCTACGAGGTCTTCGCCATCACGAAGTTGAACAAGCTGTTCGATATCAAGGATGACGAAGCAGACGCCCTGGCGGCGTTCTAAGTGGGGAGCCGCCCCGCGCGGCGCCAAGCGACGAGAGTATCGACGTATGGAGTAAGAGTAGGACGCTCCCGCCCCCCTGGCCATCCAACGTGACAGGGATCGGCAGGGCGTCCCGTGGGTGCCACCCGCGGCATCCGACTGTGGCAGGGGGCCATTGACTCGCTCGCCTGGGCGAACTTCTCGACCGAGCGTGCCTGACATCCGATCCGCACCGGCGCGATGCCCATGTCCCAAAAAGCCTGGCTCTGGCAAACCGAACGCACGATCCCCAGCGAGCATGGCGCCGGCCATCAATTGCTCCAAGAGGTGCTTGGGCAGCTAACCACGCACGGCTGGTCGGAACGCGAGGTCTTCGGCGTCCACCTCGCCCTGGAAGAGGCGGTCGTCAACGCCATCAAGCACGGCAACTGCCTCGACTGCCACAAGCAGGTGCAGGTCCGCTGCAAGATCTCGTCGGAGCGGATCTATGTCGAGGTGCAGGACGAAGGTACCGGGTTCAACCCCGACGCCGTGCCCGACTGCACCGACGAGGAATTCATCGATCGCCCCTGCGGTCGCGGCATCATGCTCATGCGCAGCTTCATGTCGCGCGTCGAGTACAACGAGAGCGGCAATGTCGTCGTGCTCGAGAAAGAGCGCGAACGCGACTCGTAAGACGGCCTGTTTCGCCAACGCCGCTTGCCCGCCCCCCTTTCGCCGTGGGGCCTATTCCTCGGTCCGCATCACGCGGCGGATCAATTCCCGATCGAAGTAGTTCACGCTCATGCCGGCGTCGACCACCAGGCACTGGGCATTGATGCCACTCGAGCGCGGACTGAGAAGAAACGCCGCCGTGTTGGCCGCTTCCTCGGTCGTGAGCGCGCGGTGACGCAGCGTCGCCTGCTCGGCATAGAGATACGACTCGACATACCCCGGTATCCCCGCCGAGGCCGACGTCTTCAACAACCCCGGCGCGACGGCGTTGAATCGCACGCGCGAAAACTGGCTGAACGACTTCGCCAGAAAGGCCAGCGACGAATCGAGGGCCGCCTTGATCGGCGCCATGTAGCCGTAGTTCTCACTCGCCATGCGCGTCGTCGAGATCGAGATCGTCACCACCGATCCATCCGCATCGAGCCGATCGGCAAAGGCCCGCGACACCGCCAACAGCGAATAACACGAGATATCGACCGAGCGGAGAAACGACTCCTTGGGCGTCTCGTGGAAGGGCTTCATGCCTCCTTCATAACCGGCCCAGGCCACCGAATGAACGATGCCGTGAATCACCTGGTGCCGGGCACCGATCTCCTCGCGCAACCGGGCGATCTGCTCCTCGTGCTCGAGATCGCAGACGTAGATTTCCGCCTGGGGAGCCAGCTTGCCCAGGCTCTCGCGGCGCGCCTCGCTCCGCACGACATAGACGACCCACGCGCCGGCGTCGTCCAACACCCGCGCGATGTGCCACGCCACGCTCTTGCGATTGGCCACGCCAAAGACCAGGATCGTTTTGTCCGCCAATCCTAAAAAATCCATAACGCGACCGGCCATTTACTGAATGGGCTGAACACCAGCTTGCAGCCACCTATCGAACCTCTTCGCGTTCTTCGCGCCTTGGCGGTGAGCAAAAAAGATTACCGCGAAGGCGCGAAGGTAATAGAAGAGAGAGTTGTTTGTCTTTTGAAGTTCTAGTTCCTTCTGGGTAGAAGCAGGAGCGATTTCTCTTAAGCCTCCGCGATGGTATCGGCCAGGGTGCAGGCGAATTCTAATCGTGCAGCGACTTTGCCCTGGCACGTTACCTTGGCCTCGAGGAAGAACGCACCGGCCAGCCGTTCCTTGAGCGTCACTTCGATCTCGATCGTCTCGCCCGGCCGGACCATGCGTTTGAACCGCACGTCGTTCATCCGCGTCGCCACGGGAACCTTCTGCGACGCCTCGGCCGGATCGACCAGGCTGCTGAGCAGGATCGCGCCCGCCTGCATCGCCGCCTCGCACAACAGCACGCCCGGCGTCACGGGCTGCCCGGGGTAGTGCCCTTGGTAGAACCAGTCCTCGGCGTGGAACGTCTTGCGACAGACGATCCGTTCGGCGTCGCGCGAAACGATTTCGTCCACCAGCAGGAAGGGCTCGCGGTGGGGAATGGCGGCCAGGATGGCGTCGCGCGTCATGGTGAGCCGGCGGCGACTTGCGTCGAGCTACCGCTTTTCTCGAGCAGGAAGGAATCGACCTCGTTCGCCACGATGACGCCGTAGTTCATCGCGCCGAGCCAACCCGACATGATGATGCCCACGCTCCCCGCATGAAAGAGGCCGGGCAGTTGCTGCGGCAGCCCCCGACTCACGGCCAGCCCCTCGAACTTCGTGCCGAAGCTTGCGCCGTGCAAGTGCTTCGTGTAATGCTCGAAGGTGCGCGGAGTCGAGGCCTCGACGTGGTCCATCTTCGCGCGAATGTCGGGCACGTACTTCTCGAGCGCGTCGAGCGTCGTCTCGATCAGATCCTGCTTGCTCGCCTGATAATCCTCTTCGGAGAGGGAGGCCCAGTCGTGGTAGTTGGCATTCGTGCTCGACACCACCAGAGACCGATCGCTCCCCGGCCGCGTGCGCGGATAGTAGAACGAGTAGGTCCGGCTCGTGATGTCGCGACTCAACAAGGCCTCGGTACGGAACAACGGCGCGGTCGAGCTGAACAGGAGATCGCCGTTTGACTCGTCGATTGGCTCGCCCGGACGCAGCGCGATGTAGACCTGGCAGCTCGAGTTGTTGAGCCGCACCCCCTTGGCTTCCTCGACAAAGCTGGGCGCGAACTGCTCTTCTCCCACCAGGCGGAAAATCGTCTGCTTGAGATTCGCGTTCGAGACGATCGATCGGGCGCGAATGAAGCGCCCGTTGACGGTCACGCCCGAGACGCGCCCCCCTGCGGTGTGAATCTTCTCGACCTCGGCCCGGATACGCAGATCGACCCCATTCTTCAGCAGTTCGGCCTGCATCAGCGTGATGAGCCGGTCGGTGCCTCCCGAAAACGTGTAGACCCCCTGCGACATGAAATTCGAGAAGACGATGCCATATGCCACGGCCGGATCTTCGAGCGTCGAGCCGTTGGCGTAGGTGATCGGCTCCATCAGCAGCCGCACGACATCCTCGCGACCGGGGAAGAATCGCTCGAAGAAGTCGCGAATCGTCAGGTGCTGATCGTCGTAGAAGTTCATCGCCCGGGCGGCGTCGAAGAACGCCTCGATCGTCGCCTGCTCGATGCCAAACTTCTCGCGCAGCAGGCGGGTGAAATCCTCGCGCGTGAAGGTGGTCGACAGCGAGAACATCGGGTTGTCGTAGCGAATGTTCTGCAACTGCACGATCGAATCGGCGATCTCGCGCGTCCAGTAGCGGCGGCAGCTCTTGACCATGCCGACCGGGAAGCCGTGCAGCGAGATGTCGAAAATGTGACCACCGCGCCGCTTGAACCAGGTGGCCATGCCGCCGAGCTGATAGTGATGCTCGACGAGCAGCACGCTCTGACCGCTCTTGGCCAAGGTGTTCGCGGCGGTGAGTCCCGCCAAACCGCTACCGATCACGACCACGTCGTACTCGTCGCGGGCGCCTTTGAGAAAATCTTTGGACATTTTCATGCCTCGCGCAACAGGTGCCGATTGGCCATCGTGATGCCGCTGAGCAGGGCCCCGACGATGCCGACAAAACCCTGATCCGTCCCACACAAGAACAGATTCTTCAGGTGCGTCGTGCCGTCGTATACCTTGCGAGCGGCGCCGTAGACCGCGCCATTCACGTGGCCGGTGAAACGACGGATTGTCGTCGGCGTGTAGGTGTCGGTGTCGATCACCGCGCCCCGGAATTCGGGAATCACCCGTGCCGCCGCGGCCGAGATCTGATCGTACCAGTGCAGCTTGGCCAGGCGATACTCGGGCTCGGACAAGGCCGCCCACAGGTCGTAATTCGCCAACGACGTGACGCGAATCATCGGCTCTTCGGGCTGCGCCTCGTAGTGGAAATTGTTCGGCGAGCAAATCGTGCCGCTGCGCACGTCGACCATGTCTGTCGGCCGCTGCCAGGTGAACTTCTCCGAGTCGTTGAAAAAGACCGTGGTGTGGTTGAACCCCAGCGTGCTCGGCAGGCGATCGAGCACGGAGATCGTCTCCACGAAGCTCAACTGTCCGGCGCGGCTTTCGTCCGGCGCGCTCACGTCGTCACACATCCGCATCGTCTCCAGCCAGCCTGCCGAGGAGAGGACGTTGCGGGCCATCAGCTCCGTGCCGTCGTCCAGCACCACACCGATCACTTTTCCATTCTCGACGTGCAGCCGATTCACTCCCGCTCGCAGTCGCAACTCGCCGCCGAGGCTGCGAAAGCGCCGCACGAGCTGCTTGAGGATCGAACGGATCCCCGCCGTCGGTCGCGCGAGACCTTCGTAGTAAATGCTGCGAAACAGGATGCAGAACTGCCCAAAGTCGATGTCGTTCTCCCGCGCGCTGCCATAAAACATGAGCGGGCAGAAGAGCATCTCGATCAATAACGGATCGCGCAGATAGCCGGCCACCACCTCGCGCGCCGAGCGATCGACCACCGTCAGCTCCAGATCGTCGTAGTCGGCAATCTGCGTCAACAAACGCTCGAAGTTGTCCTTCTCCGCCGGAAAATGCGCGTGAACTTGTTGGCGGAAAAAATCGAAGTCGTTGTTGAACTCGAGCGAGATTCCCGGGAACGCGATCCGCGAGCCAAGCTGCTGCACGAGCCCCAGGTCGTCCCACTGAAAGCGCAACTGGCGCAGCAACCGCGCCAGCGGCCCCTTGCGAGCCCCCTTGGGGGTGAAATTCGTCATCGCATGCAGGCCGACATCGAAATTCCGGCCCCCCAGGCGATAGAACGAATTCAGTCCGCCGATCGTCGTGTGGCGTTCGAGCAGGCAGACGCGCTGATCGTAGTGCGCAAGGCGAATGCCCGCGGCCAACCCCGACATGCCGGCGCCGATGATGATGGTGTCGTACATGTCGCACTCGGCAGCAAGGACACAACTTCGCCGGCGACCAGCCGCCCGTCGCTGGTTTCAGCAGGCAGCGTCGCCAGGGCGATACGAGGGCCGCGCAGGGCCTTCTCCCAGAGACTGCTAGACCTGCTGCAGGTCCTTCATCAGAGGTTCGAGGTAGGTGACGGTGCTCGACATGCTGCGCAGCTCGACGTAGTCGTCCTCGGGAATCTGCACGCGGTAGCGCTTCCGCAGTTCCATGACGATGTCGAGAAAATCCATGCTGTCCAGCTCCAACTGCTCGCGGAACGGCACGTCGTCCTTCAGGTTCGAAAGGTCTTCGTCCGGGGCGATGTCAGAGAGGATCTCGAGTACGCAATCGCGGATTTCGCTAACGGTCACGTCCTGTTTCTCCTCGGTCCGGTTTCGGGGCGGATAGTGATTCAGACTTTTTTCACGATGACTGCCGAGTTGATCCCCAGCATGCCAAACGAATTGTTCAGGATGTAGTCGACCCGTCCCACCTCGCGCGGCTCGCCGATGACGAGTCCGTTCAACTCGCAATCGGGGTCCAGCCGATCGACGTTGATCGTGGCGTGGCAGACGCCGTCGTCGAAGGCGGGCAGGTTGCCGGCCAGTTCCAAAGCGCCGGCCGCCCCCATCGCGTGGCCGATCAGGCTCTTGGCGTTGTTCACCAGCGTGCGGTCCGACCGGCCAAAGACCTCGCGGATCGCCTGGCACTCTTGCGCGTCGCCACTGGTGGTGCCCGTGGCGTGCGAACTGACGATTTCGATCTGTTCCGCGTTCAGCCCGGCACGCCGCAAGGCCAGGTTCATGCACTCGGCCTGACGCGTGGGATTCGGCAACACGAAATCGGTCGCGTCGCTATTCATCGCGTAGCCGGCAATCTCGCCGTAAATCTTGGCGCCCCGCGCTCGGGCATCGCTGTAACGCTCGAGGATGTACAGACACCCCCCTTCGGCCACGACGATGCCGTTGCGATCGACGTCGAACGGCCGCGACGCCTTCGCGGGATCGTCGTGCCAGGCCAGCGCGCCCTGACTCTGGAAGCTGGCAAAGATGCCGAACGTACGCACGCTTTCCGATACGCCCCCGCCGATCGCCACGTCGCACTCCCCCAGCCGCAGCATCTGCGCGCCTTGGATGATGCCGGCGTTCCCCGCGGCGCAGGCCGCGCCGATCGTGTAGTGCGGCCCCGTGACTCCCAGGCTCAGCGAGACCTCCCCCGCCGGGTTGTTCGCCACGGTGCGGGGATTGTGGTGATGCGACCAGAACTTCGTGTCGTAGTCGTACCCCTTGAGCTCGTAGATCTCGTTCTCGGTCTCGACGTTGCCGTGCTCGGTCACCCCGACATAGATGCCCACGCGGGCCTTGTCGAGGTTCGGCCAGTCGAGCCCCGAGTCGGCAATCGCCTCGTGCGCGCAATAAATGCCCACGCTGCCGGCGCGGGTACCGCGGCGCAACTCCTTCTTCGTCTGATGGCGCAATTCGTCGAACGAGCAGATTCCCGCCAGGGTCCGTCCGACATACCGGATTTCGTACGGCTGCACGCCGCTACGGCCGGCTAGCAGGGCCTCGCGGAACTCGGGCAGGCTATTGCCATTGGGGGCCGTCAGGCCAATGCCCGTGATGACGATCCGCTCGCGGTCGGCCAGGGGAGCGATCATCGGCAGCAAGTCCGTCGGACGACGGGAGTTCGAGGCAAGGGGGATGGCGCAGCAAGCAAATCAGTGGGCCGCGGCCCACCAACTCTACGAACGGTTGAGCCTACCGGTTGGGTACCGCGTTGACAAGCGTCGCGCGGGGCAAGTCGAGCGACTCGTTCGGAACGCAAATCGTTTTGATAGCAGGGCCATCGCGATGAAAATCTGCACAGCCCAAAGGGGCGAGCCAAGGTAGCCCAGGGCAACGCCCTGGGTGCAGAAGTTGACGACAAGGATGACAAAGCCCTGAAAGGGCCCCCGAATCCGAGCGATTGCTTTAGGGCGCCCTTTCAGGGCTTAGATGTTGTGCGTGGCATCACGATTCCCAGGGCGTTGCCCTGGGCTACCTTGGCGCGCCCCTTTGGGGCTAAACCGCTTAGGGCGCGCTTTACCCCGACGCCCAGCGCTGTAGATCGTCCGTCATCCGCCGCATCCCCTCTGCGATCGAAACTCGCGGCCGGTAGCCGAAGTCGGTCTTCGCCCGCGTCAGATCGAAATAGTGCGACGTGCTGAGCTGAGCCGCCAGAAAGCGGGTCAGCCGGGGCTCGCTCCGGATGCGGAACGTTCCATACGCCACCTCCATCATCGCGCCGACAACCCACGCGGCGCCGGCCGAAATCGAACGCTTGACCGGCGGCAGACCGGCCAGGGCCAAAATGTCGTCAATCCAGGGCCAACAGCTCACCGGCTCATCCTGGCTCAGAAAGTAGGCCCGCCCCGCAACCGGCGAACCAGGTTGCAACGCATCGGCAGCCTGCAAATGCGCTTCGGCCGCGTTCTCGACATAGATCGTGTCGATCAGATTCCTGCCCCCCCCCACACGAACCAGCCTCCCTGCCCGGGCACGCGCGACGAGACGCGGCACGAGGTGATTGTCGCGCGGGCCCCAAATCAGGTGGGGACGCAAGCTGCACGTGGCCACGCCCGAGCGTCCATTCGCCGCCAGCACTTCCTGCTCGGCGATGGCCTTCGTGTGGGCATAATGGCACAGCCAACGCCGCGGATAGGGCGCCGATTCGTCGACGCCGCACTGGTCGCTGCCGTCGAACGTCACGCTGGGGCTGCTCGTGTAGACCAGCCGGGGTACTTCGTGCGCGTAGCAGCCTTCGAGCACGTGGCGCGTCCCTTCGACGTTCGTGCTGAAGTATTCCTGCCAGGGGCCCCAGATACCTGGCTTTGCGGCCGCATGGTAAACAACCTCGACATCGTGACAGGCCGCAATCGTGCGTTCGCGATCGCGAATGTCCGCATGCATGATCTCGACGCCGAGCTTCTCCAGCGCCGGCGAATGGCGGCGGCAGATCACGCGCACGCGATCCCCCCGCGCCACGAGTTGCTCGACGATGTAGAGCCCGAGAAATCCACCGGCGCCGGTGACTAGCGCATTCACGATGCACGGCCTGACTGCGACGCGCCGGCCGCTCGATCCGTGGCGCCGATTCCGGCGGCCGCCCAGTCCACGAGCTTCTCGCGGAAAATCTTGGCGTTATGACGGATATCGACGGGCAGGCTGGAATGGAAGAGAAAATCGCGGATCGAGGTCGTCGTGCCGTGTGCGGCCGCGATCGCACGTAGCTCCTCGGTAAAACGGGCCCGGTCTTCGCGGCGGCGCGGCCAATGCTCGGGGTGTGGCTCGACGATGATCACCGGGCGTTGCGATCCCGGTGGCCCCACCCCCACCAGCGCCGAACGGAACACCTGCGGGTGGCAGTTGAAAATCGCCTCGCAGGGATCCGTGTAGAGCGTACCCTCCGCCGTGCGCACCCGGTGCGTGAGACGGCCGCAGTACCAGAAGCGTTCTTCGTCGTCGAAGTAGCCGACATCTCCCATGCGATGCCAGACGGTGCCCCGTTCGTAGATCTTACCGCGCTCGTTCGCCTCGGGGGGTTTCACATACTCGCGCGTCACCACCGGACCCGAGACGATCAGTTCGCCGATCTCGCCCGGCGGCAGCACTTCGGCCTCCGCCAACGAACCAATGGGGCCATCGACGATGCGAATCACCCGCCACTCGATGCCGGGATACTTGCGCCCCACGCAGGTGCCGGCCCCCCGCCACGTGGCCGCGGCCGTGTCGTCGAGCACTTCGCGCGCCGAGATCGACGCCACCGGCAACGCCTCGGTAGCGCCGTACGGCGTGTGAACCTCTCCCTCGTCCGAGATGGATTCCAGCGTCAGCTCGAGCACCTCGGGCGAGACCGGCGCCCCGGCCGACATGACCCGACGCAGCGTCGGCAGGCTCGACTTCGTCTGCCGGCAGTAGCGACCCACGCGGTTCCAGATCGCCGGCGAACCGAACGACTGGGTTACCCCCAAATCGGCCACCGTGCGGATCAACGTCACCGGATCGACCGAAGCCGGACGCGCCGCGTCGAGCTCGGGAATCACCGTGGTGACGCCCATCGCGCAGTTGAACAGTCCGAACAGTGGAAAGCAGGCGAGGTCGATTTCCCCCGGCTCGATGCCGTAGCAATCGCGAATCTCGTCGACCTGCGCGCCGAAGTTGCCGTGGCGATAGAGTACTCCCTTGGGTGGACCCGTACTGCCGGTGGTGAAGATGATCGCGGCCGGGTCGTCCGCCTGCACCACGGGCAGGGGCATTTTCCGCTCGCCCAGATGCCGGATCCCATCCAGCGTCGGACCGCGCCAAAACCAACGCCGCCCCACGGTCACATTCAGTTGCGCCTCGGGAAAACGGCGACGCAACAACGTCCGCACGGCATGCACCAGCGGTATCGCCACGAAACCTTCAGGATGCGCGTCGGCCAGGCAGCGCAGCATGTTGCTGCGTCCCATGCCGGGATCGATCAGGATCGGCACGGCCCCCGATTTGAACAGCGCAAAGACCAGCGCGATGAACTCATAGCTGGGGGGCACCAACAAGGCCAGCCGACACCCCGGTTGCACGCCGCTGGCGACGAGCCCCCGCGCGATGCGATCGGTGTCTTCCTCCAACTCGCGAAACGTCCAGCGCGCGTATTCGGGTTGAACCCGACGGCCATGACGGGCCACGACAACCCCCAGCGCATCGGGCATGGCGCGCGCGGTCGCAGTCAGTCGCTCGGCGACATTGGCCGAATTCGTATCGCTCGCGATCGTCACTTCTCTGCTCGGATCGTGTGATGGTGCGGATTGGCAACGTTGAATCTACGCCTCGGCGCGGCCTCTGACAACGGTTTCCAGGTAGTCGAGCACGAGAAGCGCCACGTCAACCTCGAGCGTCGCCGCCAGGGCCTTCCACCCGGGCGCGGCATTCACCTCGAGCACAAACCGTCGGCCATCGCGGGCCGTCAGCAGATCCACCCCCGCCAAAGGTGCTCCCACGGCCGCCGCCGAGCGACGTGCCAGATCGACCTCTTCATCCGTCAACTCGATCTTTTCCGTCATGGCGCCTCGGCTGACGTTTGTCCGCCAATCGCTCGGGTTCGAGCGCCGCATGGCGAGCAGACGATCGCCGAGCAGGAATGCCCGCACATCGAACCCCTCGTGCGGAATGAACTCCTGCAAATACAATACCGACCCGAGCTGCGACAGCGTCTGAAATGCCCGCGCCGCGACGTCGAGATTCTGCAGTCGGGCGATGCCGCGTCCCTCGCCACCAAAGAGGGGTTTGAGCACCACGTCCCCCCCCAGTGCCTCGAAGGCGGCAACCCCCTCGTCGCGTCCCTGGCAGACCATCGTCCGTGGTATCGGCAGCCCCGCCGCCGCCAGCCGCGCGCTGGTCAGGTATTTGTCGACGGCCGCCTCGATCGCCTTGGGCGGATTGACCACGACCTTGCCCGCCGCTTCGAGACGCCCCAGCACGTCCATGCGAAAGATCACCTGCTCGAGCGAAGCCGGCGGCATCGTCCGCACGAGAAAAACATCAAACACCGTCAGATCGCGCGACGCCGCCGCAAGCGCCGGCCGCTCCGCGGCGTTCAAACTGGCCGCAAGCTCCGGAAACGGCGCCACCTCGACCTGGTGACGTTCGCCCGCCGCGCGCCGCAAGTCCTCGACGTACCAACTTCCCGGCGTGGCGACGACGGCAACTCGCATCGTGCTCCCTCCGCCTTCAAGCCATGCCGAACGATCGGGCGAGCACGTCGGGCAAGTGTTGCCCAAAACGAAACGCGCGCCCTGTATCGAGATTCACCAGCCGGATCACTGCCGGACTGAAGAGCTGCGGATCGATCTTGTAGAAGTCGTACTCGTAGTGTTGGAAGATCTCCGCGAACGGGCGACCATGATCGGACGAGGCGCTGCTCGGCACCCGCGGACCGATCTCTTCCAGCGAAGCATCGTCCCCTCGCACCCACAGCGTCACCGACGCTCCATACAGAATCGCGTCGTTCGTCCGGCCGATGCCTTGTAGATCGTCGGCGGCCACCGGCGGTAGCGGCGCGGTGCCGTGACCACTGACAATCCGCGACAGGTCAAACTTCAACTCGTGGAGCTTGTGCAGGGCCGTTTCGACCGAACGCGCGACGATTTGCACATTGCCCGCCTGGCTGGCCGTGGGGGCCACCAGCAACGTCAACGATTGCCGGTCGACGCGGCAGGCCTCGGCCAGTTCCTCGAAGACTTCATCCGGAGGAAGTTTGGCAGCCTCAAGCACCCCGATGGCCAGCTCCACCTCTTCGCGCAGCTCGAGCGTATCGAAGATCTCCTCCCGACCGGCCGCGGCCCGCATCGGTCCCGAACCCATGGCAAAGTATTTTCCCCGCGAAACGCGCCAGCCGGCATATTGCGACGCCAGGCAGGCGGCCACCGGCTGATCGGTGGTCACCTCGACGGCGACCCCCGTGGCCGGCGAATCCGTAGAGGAGGTAAAACGCACGTGCCCCAGCGCCGCCAGGCAGACCTCGGCCAGGAGGCGACCGGCCTTGAGGCTCCCCTCGGCCTGGACGCCCAAATCGACGATCCGGCCGCCGGCCGGAAGCTCGTGAACCTCCAGTCGCAGTTCGTCGGCGGCTTGAATGATGCGCTCGACCAGTCCGGATACTCGGCGGTTCAGATTCACTTCAGCGAAACCCCAGGAGAAAATGAGTGGCAATCAGTGGCTGGCCTTGGGAGGCGCCAGGACAAACGGATCGTGCCCCAGCGCTCGATGGGCGACAGTCACCTGTCCGACGTGCAGCCCTTCGTGCCAGGCGGCCGCCTGAAACACGGAGCCGACATCCGGCAGAAAGTCGGGCGTGCCGGCCGGCATCGGACGCGCGAGTTCCTCGTCGCTCATGCGATCGAGCAAGGCCAGGAACGTCCCCCGGCGATCGCGCATGTAGGTCAGCACTTCACCAGACGCCGGATAGTCGGCCGGATTCGACGTCGGCTGCGAGCCGATGCCGAACTTCGCCGGGAAGTCTTCCTGCTCGCGCGCGAGAGACGGATCGACCAGCGAGATGAAAAAGTTGTCGGTGACCCCCATGTGCCCCGCAAACCACAAGGCATGATTCGCCCGCTCGTGAACCTGATGGGTCCATTGCTCGGGCGTGTGAAAGGCGGCCAGCAGGCGCTCGCTGTAGGCCCGCGTCTGTTCGAGTTGTCGGCGCAGTCGGTCTTTCAGGCTCATGGCGTGTCCTTCCAGGGGCACAAGGAACGCACGATTCTATCTCTTTCGCCGCACGTGGCGAGTACGTCACGTGCGTGAAATCCTGGCGTGGCTGTCGCCCCGGCCTCGCCGGCATACAATGAAACGGCACATGGCCTCCGCGCGAGGGGGCGGCCTCCGACCCACGGGAAAACGCACCGGACGCTTCGCCGCGAACATGTTCGACTACTCGCTCCATTTCGATCGGCCGATCTACCTGTGGCTGCTGGCCGTGGTGCCCCTGTTCTGGGTCCTGGGCCGGCACAGCCTTGCAGCGCTCGGCGGCGCGCGTCGCTGGCTGGCACTCGCGCTGCGCACGGCGGTCGCGACGGGGCTGATCCTGGCCCTGGCCGGCGTCGAGCTCGTCCGCACGAACGACCGCGTCACGGTCATGTACCTGGTCGATCGCAGCCTCAGCGTGCCGGGCGAACGGACCGAGGCGCTCATCGAGTACGTGAATCGCTCGGTCCGCGAGCATCGCAACGTCGACCGCGAAGATCGCGCCGGCGTGATCGTGTTTGGCGCCGACGCGGCCTTCGAGGTCCCCCCGCTGGCCGCCGACACGAATCTGCCCAAGAACTTCGAAACGCTCGTCGACACCGAGGCCACCAATCTCTCCGACGCCATCGAGCTGGCCCGCGCCGCCTTCCCCCCCGACACGTCGAAGCGCATCGTCATCGTCAGCGACGGCAACGAGAACATCGGCGACGCTTGGGACCAGGCGCAGCGCCTGGCCGATTCGGGCATCGGCATCGACGTCATTCCGCTGGCGCGAAACGCGACGAACGAGGTAGCCGTCGAGAAGGTCGTGTTGCCGACCGTGGTGCGCGAGGGATCCCCCTTCGACGTGCGCGTCGTGTTGCAGCGCTCGCGCGCCGGCGAAGCCGACCTGCCCGTGACGGGGCGTTTGCGCGTGCTGCGCTCCGTGGGAGATCGCGACGAGCTGCTCGTCGAACAGCCGGTGACGCTGCAGGACGAAAAGCACGTCTTCACCTTCCGCGACGAGGCGCCGTCCCCCGATTTCTATACCTACAAGGCCCGCTTCGTCGCCGACGATCCCCAAGACGACAGCCTCTACCAGAACAACGAGGCCACCGGCTTCGCGCGCGTCGAAGGTCGCGGCCAGGTGCTGCTGGTCGAGGACTGGGAGCGCCCCGGCGAATTCGCCCACCTGGTCGAACGGCTCCGCGCGGCCGACGTCGAGGTGACCGTGCAGACCAGCGATCAGCTCTTCACGAATCTCGCCCAACTGCAACGTTACGATACGGTCATCCTGGCCAACGTCGCCCGAGCCAGCGCCGGCAACGCCCAGGAGGTGACCGAGTTCAGCGAGCAGCAGATCGACATGCTCGTGCGCAACACGCAGCAAATGGGAGCCGGGCTGATCATGCTCGGCGGGCCGCAAAGCTTCGGCGCCGGCGGCTGGGCCAACACCAAGCTCGAAGAGGCGATGCCCGTCGACTTCCACGTGCAGAACGCCAAAGTCGTCCCCACCGGCGCGCTGATGCTCGTGCTCGATACGTCGGGCTCCATGTCGGGCGAAAAAATCGAGCTGAGCAAGGCCGCCGCCATCGCCGCCATGAAGGTGCTCGGCGAACGCGATCTGCTCGGCGTCGTGGCGTTCGATTCCGAAGCCAAGACGATCGTGCCCATGAAACGCATCGACAACTACGATCATACGGCGCGCCAGATCTCGCGGATGGGGGCCGGCGGCGGCACCGACATGATGCCCGGGCTCGAGATGGGCTATGCCGCCATTCGCAAAGCCGAAGCGGGGGTCAAGCACGTCATCGTGCTCACCGACGGACAGACGAACGGCAGTGGCTTCGAACGCATCGCCGCCGACATGAAACGCGCCGGCATCACCACCACCGCCGTCGCCGTCGGAGCTGATTCGGCCAGCAGCCTGCTCAACCGCATCGCGACCGCCGGCGGGGGCAAGTTCTACCAGGTCAACAATCCCAGCGCCATTCCCAAGATCTTCATGCGCGAGGCCATGACGGTCGCGCGGCCCCTGGTCTACGAAGATGCCAACGGCTTCGCCGCACGGCAGGTTTATCCGCACGAAATGCTGGGCGGAATCGAAGGGCCGCTGCCGCCGCTGACCGGTTTCGTGATGACGACCGTCAAGGAACATCCCCTGGTCGAGTCGGTTTTGCGATCCGACAAGCCGCCGGCGCACACCAATACCGTGCTGGCGGCGTGGCAATATGGCCTGGGGCGCAGCGTGGCCTTCACCACCGACGCGGGACAGCGCTGGACCAAGCAGTGGGCCAACTGGTCAGGGTACGACAAGCTCTTCTCGCAAATGGTCCGCTGGTCGATGCGCCCCTCGGACGAAGAGGGCAATCTATCGGTCTACGCCGACGTGCGCGATCGACAGGTCGAGCTCGTCGTAACGGCGCTCGACGAGCAGGCCGAGTATCTGAATTTTCTCGACCTGTCGGGCACGATCATCGGCCCCGACCTCGCCTCGAGCGATATTCGGCTGACGCAGACCGCGCCAGGCCGATACGTGGGTAAGTTCCCGGCGACCAAACCCGGCAGTTACTTCTTCTCGATTCATCCTGCCGGCGGTGGCGCGGCCGTGCGGGGGGGCGTCAGCGTGCCCTACTCCCCAGAATTCGCCGATCGAGAAAGCAATGCCGCGTTGCTCGAACGGCTGGCATCGATCGTGCCCGAGGGGGGCAAGTCGGGCCAGGTGATTCCAGAGCCTACGGACGACGAGTCGCTCGAACAGGCGGTGGGAGTCAACGTCTTCCGCCGCGATCTGCCGCTGGCCAGCAGCCGACAATCGGCGTGGCACGTGCTCGCCTTCATCGTGGCGTGCCTGTTCTTCGCCGACGTGTTCAACCGTCGCGTGATGGTCGATCCAAGTTGGATCTACGGGAAGCTCGCCCTCGTGCGCGATCGCGTGCTGCGCCGCGAGCGTTTACAACCTGCTCCGGTAGCCATGGCGCGCTTGCAGGCGCGCAAGGAAGCGATCCATCGCCAGATGGAGGAACGCCGCGCGGCCGCCCACTTCGAGCCGCAAGAAGGCACGCCCGCCGCGACGACGAACGTCGACCTAGCTTCAGAAATAAAGTCCACGCTGATCGCACCACGCGAAACGCCGAAGCCTAAACCCACGTCGCTGGCGCCGGAAAAAGACCAGGAGCCGGAGAGCTACACCGAACGGCTGCTCAAAGCCAAGCGTCAGGTGTGGAAGGATGAGAGGAAGTAGGTCAGGTACTCCGTACCTGACATCGTTCGATGTGGCAAACTCGATTGATTGTCAGGTACGCGCGTACCTGACCTACTTGAAGCACTTCCCCTGCCACGTATCGCGCCGGCGGAACTCGCCGTCGAGCGCACGGCGGATCTCGGGCTTGTCGAGGCACCAGGCTGGACCGACGAGATAATCGGGCGGCGCTTCGCCACTCACGCGCTCGACGACGCACTCCGGCGGCAGCAGTTCGAGAAAGTCGACCACGGTCGCAATGTACTCGTCGCGCTCCATGAGCTTGACTTCGCCCGCCGCCACCCAATCTCCCAACGGTGTCTTGCGCACCGCGTAAAGGTTGTGCAGCTTCACGGCGTCGATCTTCAGCCGTGCGAGTTCCCGCGCCGTCGCCAGGATATCGTCGCGACTCTCGCCCGGCACTCCGATGATGACGTGCGCGCACAATTCGAAGCCCCGTCCGCGAGCGCGCGACATCGCGTCGAGAAAGCTCGCGTGGTCGTGCGCCCGATTCATCCACGTGAGCGAACGGTCGTGCATCGACTGCATGCCCAGCTCGAGCGACAGATAGGTCGTCCGGGCAAGATCGCTCAGCAGATCGAGCACGGGGTCGGGCACGCAATCGGGACGGGTGCCGATAGCCAGGCCTACGACGCGGGGATCGTCGATCGCCTCGCGATAGAGCGGCTCAAGCCGCTCGACCGGGGCATACGTATTCGTTGCCGGCTGAAAATAGGCCATGAAGCGGTCGACGTCGTAGCGCCACTTCAACCGCCGGATGCCCTCCTCGAGTTGACCGCGGATCGACGTCCGCGGCACCCGTCGGCTGGGACTGAAGCTGCGGTTGTCGCAAAAGACGCAACCGCCGATGGCCACGGTCCCATCGACGTTGGGGCAGGTGAAACCGGCGTCGAGACTCACCTTCTGCACGCGGCCGCCGAACTTGCGCCGCAGGTAGTGGTTGTAGGCGTGGTAGCGAAGCCCGGCCGCGCGCCAGTCGAGCGTCGAAATGCCGGTGTCCGATGCCATCATCCGTTACCTTGAGCGCCGAGTGGCACCCGACCTGTAAACACACGACCTTGGCGCCAAGATTCGTTGACGCAGCCGCAGGGGCTGCCTAGACTGAAACCGTCTTTCAGCATTGATCTTAGCGTCTGTGTGGCACCAGGCCAACGCAGCACGGACGCCGGTGGATTCGTGCGAGATGGCAAGTTCGCTCAGGGTGCGGGCTTGCCCTAGTCGATTCAAAAGGGATTGCGGCGCATGTACGGCGAGCTCGTTCCGACCGGTGGCGGAGATACCATTCCGCTGAAGAAGAAAAACGTGCTCATCGGTCGTCGCGAGAGCTGCGACATCGTGCTGCGCTTTCCCAACGTCTCGGCACACCACTGCCAACTGACCGTCAACGGCGGCTATTGGTATGTGAAGGATCTGCAAAGCCGCAACGGCGTCAAAGTGAATGGCGCTCGGGTGACCGAAAAGCGGCTCGATCCGGGCGATACCCTGGCGGTTGCCAAACACGTCTACACGGTGGAGTACGCGCCGATGGATTTGGGCGCCGTCGGTCCTCCCCCCAACGACGACTTGAAGTCGAACATCTTTGGCCGTTCGCTCCTGGAACGTGCTGGGCTCGCCGGCAAGAAGGGGCTCGCGGGGCTGGCCGGCAGCGTGCCGCTCGACAAGCCTGAGAATCGGCGCTATGACGTCATGAATGACGAAGCCGGGCAGATCAAGGATCCGAATCGCCCCATGTAGCGGTCGTTTGAAACGACCTTGCCCGCGTGCGAGTAATGACTTGCACCAATCGCTATTGTATTCTTAGCACGCCTCTTGTTCTCTGAAGGTGGAGGTCCCCCCCTGCCCGGGCAACGACTTCCTGTGCAGAGCTCATTCACCCAAGTAGGGATAGCCATGCTGCGATCGCTCCGTACGGCTCCGTCTCGTTTTGCCGGCCTGGTTCTGGTCGTGGCCCTGATGGCCGGCTTGGCCTCGAGCGGCCACTCGGAAACCGCCAGCCACGCGCGGCTCGGCAAGAAGATCGACAACTTCGAGCTGACCGACGCGCACGGCAAGCAGCGCTCGCTCGCCGATCTGGCCGACGCGAAGCTCGTGATCGTCGCGTTCCTGGGCACCGAGTGCCCGCTGGCGAACCTCTATGCTCCGCGACTTTCGAGCCTTGCCGAGAAGCTGAAGCCCGAAGGGGTCGCCGTCATCGGCATCAACTCGAACCAGCAGGATACCCCCAGCGAAGTAGCGGCCCATGCCGCAAAGCTGGAACTCACCTTTCCCGTGCTCAAGGATGTCGGCAACCGCGTGGCCGACCAGTTCGGCGCGGAGCGCACGCCAGAAGTCTTTCTGCTCGACGCCGATCGCGCCGTGCGTTACGTCGGACGGATCGACGATCAGTACAGCGTCGGCGTGCAGAAGAAGCAGGCCGGCCGACACGACTTGGAAGTCGCGATCGAGGAACTGCTCGCGGGCAAGGAAGTGACCGAGCCTGCCACCGATCCGCCAGGCTGCCTGATCGGCCGCGTCAAGCACACGTCGACCTCGGACGAGGTGACCTACGCGAATCAGATCTCGCGGATCATGCAGAAGCACTGCACCGAATGCCACCACGAAGGCCAGGTGGCGCCGTTCGTGCTGACCAGTTACGAAGACGTGCTGGGCTGGGCCGACATGGTGCGCGAGGTGGTCCACAACCGCCGCATGCCCCCCTGGCAGGCATCCCCCGAGCATGGCGACTTCAAGAACAATCCCTCCCTCTCGAGCGAAGAGCTGGAGCGGATCGATCGCTGGGTCGAAAACGGTTGCCCCGAGGGGGACCCCGCGCAACTGCCCGAGCCGATCGAGTTCGCCGAAGGCTGGGGCATCTCGCAGCCGGACGATGTCTTCTACATGAGTGACGAGCCCTTCGCGATTCCCGCCGAGGGGGCCGTCGACTACCAGTACTACACGGTCGATCCCGGCTTCACCGAAGACAAGTGGATCAAAGAGGCCGAGGTCAAGGCGGGGAATCCCGCCGTCGTGCATCACGTGATCGTCTTCATCCAGGCGCCGGGGGCCAGCCAGTTTGGCAGCCCGCAGATGGCCTTCGCGCCGGGCATGACGCCGCGCCGCTTGGAAAATGGCGCCGCGATCAAGATCCCCGCCGGCTCGAAGCTCATGTTCCAAAATCACTACACCCCCAATGGCAAGGCAACCACCGACCGCAGCTACGTCGGTTTCGTCTACGCCGACCCCAAGGAGGTCACGCAGGAAGTACAGGGGGGCGCCTGCGGAAACTTCCTCTTCAAGATTCCGCCCCATGCCGGCAACCACGTCGTCGTGGCCGAGCAGAAGTTCCGCCGCGAGACCATTCTGCTTGGTATGAACCCGCACATGCACGTGCGGGGCAAGTCGTTCAAGTACGAATTGAAGTACCCGGACGGCACGATGGAGACCTTGCTCGACGTGCCCAAGTACGACTTCAACTGGCAACTCTGGTACATGCTCCAGGAACCCAAAGTCATTCCGGCGGGCAGCCGCATGGTCTGCACCGCCTCGTTCGACAACTCGGACCAGAACCCGTCAAACCCCGACCCCACGAAGGAAGTGAAATGGGGCGAGCAGACGTGGGACGAAATGATGTTCGGCTTCTACTCGACCATCAAGCCAGCGGATCACAAGAAGAAGAGCAAGCGTCCAATGGCCGAGGCGGAGGAACCAGCGGCCGACGGCGAAAAACGCCCCGCGGCGTTCTAGGCCCGGACTTCCAGTCAATCGCGGATGTTCACACGCCCTCGCTGACGCTTCGGGTTGGGATGTTGGATGCCCAATCGGCGCATCCCAACCCGAAGCGTCAGCGAGGGCTTTTTATGCGCACAGGCTAGCGGCCTGTGCCACTTCACATGATGTCTCACTTCTTCTTTGCCCTTCGGTCGTGCTGAGGGCCGGTGGTATAGTGGCGCTATGGCGAAGAAAAAGATTCGGGCCGATTTCCGCAAAAACCGCGCGCCACGCACGCGCAAGACCGATCTGACGCGGCGTTTCCACGGCGATGTCGAGGGGACGGAGACGGACGATCTGGTCAGCGACGAGCGCATCAGCGGCAAGGGAGAGCTCACCCGTCGCCGCACCGTCGTCACTTCCGAAGCGGATACGGGCGAAGGGGACGCCGTACAAATCGACGTCGACACGGCCAACTGCCGGCGCGGCCGCGTGCTCAGCGTGTACGGGCTATTGAGCGATGTCGAAGCCGAGGATGGGCACGTCTTTCGCTGCGCCACCAGGCGGTTATTAAAAACCCTCAGCACCGACGAGCGCCACGTGGTGGCCGCGGGGGACATCGTGCTCTTTCGCCCCGCCGACAACGAGGAGGGCATCATCGAGCGGATCGAGCCGCGCCGCGGCATCCTCGACCGGCGTATTCGCGGACGACAGCACATCCTGGTCTCCAACGTCGATCAACTTCTGATCGTCGGCAGCGCCGCCGAGCCCCGGCTCAAGCCAAACTTGATCGACCGCTTTCTCGTCGCCGCCGACAAGAATCGCATTCGACCGCTCGTCTGCATCAACAAGGTCGACCTCGTCGAACAGGCCTCGCTCGAGCCGCTCGTGGGCGTCTACAGCCAGATGGGCTATCGCGTGCTGCTGCTGAGCGCCAAGACGGGCCAGGGGGTCGACCGCCTGCGACACGCGCTCGCCGGCAAGGAAAGCGTCATCGCCGGTCAGAGCGGCGTCGGCAAATCGTCGTTGCTCAACGCCGTGCATCCCGGCTTGAATCTGCGCGTGAGCGCCGTCAGCGCGGATACGCAGAAGGGCCGACATACGACCACGACCGCACGGCTCGTGCCCCTGCCGGGCGGTGGCTACGTCGTCGACACGCCCGGCATCCGGCAATTCAAATTGTGGGATGTCATTCCCGCCGAGGTGGCCGGCTACTTTCGCGACCTTCGCCCCTTCGTCAGCCGTTGTCGCTATCCGAATTGCACCCACACGCACGAGACCGACTGCGCGGTGAAGGATGCCGTGGCCGACGACCTGCTCGACGCGCGGCGCTATGAAAGCTATCTCGGTTTCGTGGCGGGGGACGACGAAGAGTAGGCCCAGCGTTTGCGAACCCGCCGGCCGGGCCCCGTGTCCTCTCCGGTTCGAAGCTCGATATCCGCGGGATGGGCGCCCTGCGCGGCGCTCGGTCCTGCTGCGGATTGCTGGAAAATGCGGCCTTACCGTCGTACTATGGAGACGTAAGCGTCGGCCACAGGCGGCACGGCGGGACGTTCCCGGCCGTGGGCCAAACCTAGCGCTCGGAGGAACCAGACTATCGCCAAGGAAATGAATCGCGTCGACAGTGTCGCCCGCGAATCGGTCGTGCTCGTCGGTGTCGTACTTCCCGATCGCAAGTCGGAGGAAGATCCCCTGGAAGAGCTCACCGGTCTGGCGAAGACCGCCGGCGGGCGCATCGTCGGTCAACTTGTCCAGCGTCGTATGATGCCCGACAAGACGACCTACCTCGGTAAGGGCAAGGTCGAAGAGCTCCGCATTCTGGTCGAAGGGGCCGAGGCCGACGTCGTCGTCTTCGACAACGACCTTTCCCCCGCTCAGACACGCAATCTCGAGAAAGCCTGCGGAGCCAAGGTGCTCGACCGCACCGAGTTGATTCTCGATATCTTCGCCAGTCGCGCGCAGACGCACGAGGCCCGCCTCGCGGTCGAGCTCGCGCAACTCGAATACTCGCTGCCGCGCCTCAAACGCATGTGGACCCACTTGTCGCGCCTCAAGATGGGCATCGGCATGCGTGGTCCCGGTGAAAAGCAGTTGGAAACCGACCGCCGGCTCGTCGAGAAACGCATCTTCGACCTGCGCGAGGAACTCGGAGCCATCCAGCGTCGCAAGGAACGCCAGGTCGCCGCCCGCGCCGACCGCATGACTGTTTCGCTCGTCGGCTACACGAATGCCGGCAAAAGCACGCTCTTGAACGTGTTGACCGAAGCCGACGTGCTGGCGCAGGACAAGCTCTTCGCCACGCTCGACACGCGCACGCGCAAATGGCATCTGCCCGGCTGGGGGCCCGTCTTGCTGAGCGACACGGTCGGTTTCATCCGCGACCTGCCTCACGAATTGATCGCCAGCTTCAAGGCCACGCTCGAAGAGGCACGCCAGGCCAACCTGCTGCTCCACGTGGCCGACGCGAGCAACCCGGCCGTCGACGAGCAAATCGCCGCGGTCTACAAGGTGCTCGAAGAACTCGAGATCCGCGCCAAAGACACGTTGCTCATTCTGAACAAGGTCGATGCCATCGAAGACAAGGGACGGCTCGATGCCCTGCTGCATCGCTACCCGAACGCGATTCCCATCAGCGCTCGGCGCCGTGGCGGACTCGACGGGTTGGCCGCCGCGGTGAGCGACGCCTTGAGCCGCAATTTTCTCGATCTCGACATCGAGACCGGGGTCGAGAACGGCAAGTTGCTGGCCTACCTCGCCGCCCGGGGCGAGATCCTCTCGCAGCGTTTCCACGACAGCCGCGTTACCGTCCACTGCCGCCTGCCCCAGCAGTTCCTGGGCCAGGTGAACGGCGACGGAACCATCGTGCGTCCGCACGCCGTCCATGGCCATCCGATCGCCGAGGCCCCGCTGGCCCTCGATGGAGCCGATGATCTGGTAGCCTGAGCCGTAAGGTTATCCTCAGACAAGCGGCACAGGCTGCCGGCCTGTGCAAAACTTATAATAATTGGTTCTCAATCACCTGCACAGGCTGGCAGCCTGTGCCACTTTGTGATTGCCCAGCAAGCTGGAATGCGAGGGAGCGCATGGCCATACGCGAGATCCGCGGCTGCCGCGCCATTATCACGGGCGCCTCGAGCGGGATCGGACGTGCGCTCGTCATCGAGCTGTGCCGTCAGGGCGCCCGCTGCGTCGCCGTCGCGCGGCGCCGCGAGCGGCTCGATGAGTTGGCTGCCGAGGTCGTCACCACCGGCGGCACCTTGGAAGTCGTGGTCGGCGATATCACGCTGGCCGAGGTGCGCCGCGCGGCGCTCGAACGCGCGAAATCGCTCTACGGCGGGCTCGACCTGCTGGTGAACAATGCCGGCGCCGGGGCGCTCGGCTTCTTCTCGCACGCCGATGAGCAACTGCTGCGCCGCGTCATGGAAGTCAACTTCTTCGCGCCGGCCGAATTCATCCGCGAGGCGCATCCCCTGCTGCGGGCCGGCACGAACCCGATGGTCGTCAACATCGGCTCGGTCCTGGGGCACTGGAGCGTGCCGCGGATGAGCGAGTATGGCGCGAGCAAGTTCGCCCTGCGCGGTTTGACCCTGGCGCTGCGAGCCGAATTCGTCCGCGACGGGATCGACGTGCTGCTCGTCAGCCCCGCGCGCACGGCGAGCGAGTTCGTCGACAACATGCTCGAGTCGAGGAGCGAAAATCTCTGGCCCGACGTCACGGGCGCCAGCGCCGAACTCGTGGCCCAACGCACCGTGCGAGCCATTCGATTGGGCCGCCACGAGCTATTCCCCAGTTGGTCGGCAAGATTCCTCTACTGGATCAATCGCCTCGCGCCCTGGGCTGTCGAACGGTATATTGCTCACTACGAGCATTGAAACTAAAGAAGAGGGGGCTTTTTCTGTTGCGCGGACAGCCTCAGAAACAAAATGACTGTCCGTCACCACGATCGCGGGTTCGGCCCGTCTTGTTTCCTTCACCCTGAATATGGTGCTACAATGGTGTACCAATGGTGTATATCCTGAGGAGCTAAGCATGATCAAGAACCTGGTGAAGCACGGCAACAGTTGGGCGTTGGTCATCGATCGGCCGATCCTCGATTTGTTGAAGATCAGCCCTGAGGCTCCATTGGAGATCACGACCGACGGCCGATCGATTATGGTGGTGCCGGTCGGAGACGTGGACCACAAGTCTCGCGTCCGCACGGCGCGCAAGAAGGTCAACGCCAAGTATTCCAAGGCATTCAAGAAGCTTGCGGAATAGCGACGCATGACGCAGTTCTTGACACTCGACGACGCCCGTCGAAGTGGCCTGAAACAACCAGAAAAACGCCCTGCGGGAATCGCCCCAGCCGGTTGTGAATCTGGGCCAAAAACGGTATATTTTCCGTTTTCGCGAAGGGGACGCGGCAACCCGCCGGAGGACACGCGCAACGAGGCGCGGCGCCCTCGTTTCGACCCCTTCCATCACGGCCAGCCAAGAGGATGAGCGTTGGCAGACGATACGGACGATCTCGACCAGCCGAACGAACCCACGGGCCCCCCTGCGGATGGCGGCCACAATCATGGCAAGCTCGTCGATTTGCCGATCGAAGACGAGCTGAAGGACAGCTACCTGACGTACGCCATGAGCGTCATCGTCAGCCGTGCGCTGCCCGACGTGCGCGACGGGCTCAAACCCTCGCAGCGGCGCATTCTGGTCGCCATGAACGACCTGAACCTCGGCCCCGGGGCGAGCCGGGTGAAGTGCGCCAAGATCTCGGGCGATACGAGCGGCAACTACCATCCGCACGGCGAAAGCGTGATCTACCCCACGCTGGTCCGCATGGCGCAAGAATGGAATATGCGCCACGTGTTGATCGACAAGCAGGGCAACTTCGGCTCGATCGCCGGCCTGCCTCCGGCGGCCATGCGATATACCGAGGCCCGTCTCTCCCCGATCGCGGCCCTGTTGCTCGACGATCTCGAGCTCGATACGGTCGACTTCGTCCCCACGTACGACGAGCGCCGCAACGAACCGACGGTCCTGCCATCGAAGTTCCCCAACCTGCTGGTCAACGGCGCCAACGGCATCGCCGTGGGCATGGCCGCCTCGATCCCACCGCATAACCTGGGCGAGGTCTGCGAAGCGCTCATCAAGTTGATCGACGAGCCGGAAGTCTCGATCGACGAATTGATCGAGATCATTCCCGGCCCCGACTTCCCCACGGGGGGCATCGTCTGTGGGCGTCACGGCATTCGCCAGGGTTATTACACCGGCCGCAGCACGATCACCCTGCGGGCCCGCGCCGCGATCGAAGAATTCGGCAAAAACCGCCATCGCATCGTCGTCACCGAGATCCCCTACCAGCAGGCCCGCGACCGCGTCGAAGAGCGCATCGCGGACCTGGTGAACGACGACAAGATCAAGGGCATCTCGGCCATCCGCAACGAAAGCGATCTCAAGGAGCCGGTCCGCCTGATCCTCGAGCTGAAGCGCGACGCCGATCCCGATGTGGTGCTGAACCAGCTCTACCAGTTCTCGCCGCTGCAAGATTCGTTCTCGCTGATCATGCTGGCGCTGGTCGACGGCAAGCCTCGCATGCTCAGCATCAAGGAACTGCTGGAAGAGTTCGTGCGACACCGGCTGGCCGTCATTCGGCGCCGTACGCAGTACCTGCTGGCCAAGGCGCGGCAGCGCAAGCACACGGTCGAAGGCCTGCTGCTGGCGCATGCCAACATCGACGAGGTGATCCGGGTGATCCGCTCCTCCTCGACGCAGGCCGAAGCCAAGGCCCGCTTGATGGGGATCGAGTGCCCTTCGGCCCTCATGCAACGGGCCCTCGGGGACGCCGGCTTCGCCCAGTTCCAGCTCGAGCGCGGCGTGCGCGAGGCGTATACGCTCACCGCGGTGCAGGCCGACGCCATCCTGCGCATGACCCTCGGTCAGTTGGTCAATCTCGAGCAAGAGAAGCTCGGGGGCGAGCATCGCGAGTTGCTCGAGAAGATCACCGAGTACCTGCGCATCCTGAGCGACGACAAGAACATCCTGGCGATCATTCGCGAGGACCTCACCGAGCTCAAGCGCAAGCACGCCGACAAACGGCGTACCGAGATCAGCGGCGAGGAGATCGGCCAGATCGACCTCGAAGATCTCATTCCCGAAGAGACGATGGTCGTCACGATCAGCCACAACGGCTACATCAAGCGCACGCCGGCCAGCGTCTATCGCGCCCAGCGTCGTGGCGGCAAGGGGCTCAAGGGGGCCAAGGCCGAGGACGAGGATCCGATCCAGCACCTCTTCGTTGCCAGCACCCACGCCTACCTGCTCTTCTTCACGAATCGCGGCAAGGTCTACTGGCAAAAGGTGTACGATCTGCCCCAGCTCGGGCGCGACAGCCGCGGCCGCGCCGTGGTGAACCTGCTCAACTTCGCCGAGGGGGAACGCGTGGCCGATTGCCGCGCCGTGCGCGACTTCAACGAGCCGGGCCTGTTCCTCATGATGGCCACGCGCAATGGACTGGTGAAAAAGACCCCCCTCGAGGCCTACAGCCGTCCGCTGCGCGGCGGCATCATCGCCATCAAGCTGAAAGAAGACGACGAGCTCGTCGACGTCGTCGTGACGCGGCCGGGAGACGAAGTCGTCCTCTCGACCGCGACCGGCATGGCCATCCGCTTTAACGAAGCCGACGCACGCCCCATGGGACGCAATACCTCGGGCGTGAAGGGCATCAAACTGGGCCGCGGCGACAGCGTCGTGGGCATGGTCGTGGCCGATCCCGACGCCACGCTCCTCACCGCCACCGCCAACGGCTACGGCAAACGCACGCCGTTCGGACCGGGCGAAGCGACCACAGGGCCTCTGCCCGACGACGATGAAACGACCGAATCGACCGCGGCGGCGGCCGAGCCCGAAGAGGAATCGGAAGACGAGAACTCCTCGAGCGGCGCCCGCTATCGCACGCAGAATCGTGGCGGCAAAGGCCTGCGCGACATCAAGACGACGCAGCGCAACGGGGCGGTCATCGGTGTCACCTCGGTCCGCGACGACGATGAATTGCTGATGATTACGGCCGGCGGCAAGCTGCAACGCATCGTGGTCGGCGAGGTGAGCGTCATCGGCCGCAACACGCAAGGCGTGCGCATCATGAGCCTCGACGAGGGAGACACGCTGGCCGCGGTCGTCCGCGTGCCACGCGAAGAGTCGGTCGATACGCCCCCCGACGAAAGCTCGCCCCCGCCCGCCGCCCAGTAATACTTTTCAGACGAATCCCGCAGCCCTGCGCCGTGCCGTGGTGTCGCAGTAGAGAATTGTCTGACCACGACGACACCACGGCACGACGTAGGGTTTTCTGGTTGAAAATCTTTTCGTGGTGTCGTCGTGGTGAATAAATCATCTCACGGCGACCGCCTGATTCGTCGGGCGCACGCGAGTATAATTGCGGCATGACGAGACGCGCACTCATCACCGGCATCACCGGACAGGACGGGGCCTACCTGGCCGAGTTGCTGCTCGAAAAAGGCTACGAAGTCCACGGCATGGTGCGGCGTGCCAGCACGTCGGGCTTCGAACGCATCACGCATCTCTGCGATCGCGTGACGCTCCACCAGGCCGATCTGCTCGATCAGCTTTCCATCGTGCGGTTGCTCGACGAGGTGCGCCCGCAGGAGGTGTACAATCTGGGCGCGCAGAGCTTCGTGCCCACGAGCTGGGTGCAACCCTTGCTGACCAGCGAGTTCACGGCCCTCGGCGTCACGCGCGTGCTCGAGGCCATCCGCCACGTCGATCCGACGATCCGCTTCTATCAGGCCAGCTCGAGCGAAATGTTCGGCGACGTGCGCGAAGAGCCGCAGAACGAGCAGACCCCCTTCTGGCCGCGCAGCCCCTACGGCGTGGCCAAGGTCTATGCCCACTGGATCACGGTCAACTACCGCGAAAGCTACGGCATGTTCGCCTGCTCGGGCATCCTCTTCAATCACGAGTCTCCCAAGCGCGGCAAGGAGTTCGTCACGCGCAAGGTGACCGATGCCGTCGCCCGGATCAAGCTGGGCGTGCAGGACAAGCTGCGACTGGGCAACCTCGACGCGCAGCGCGATTGGGGCTTCGCCGCCGACTATGTCCGCGCCATGTGGCTCATGCTGCAGCGTGATCGGGCCGACGACTACGTGATCGCCACCGGCCAAAAACACTCCGTGCGCGAACTGGTCGAGCGGGCCTTCGCCTGCGTCGGGCTCGACGCCGACAAGTACGTCGAGTGCGACCCGACCTTGCTGCGCCCCGCCGAGGTCAACACGCTACGGGGAGACGCCAGCAAGGCGCGGCGCGAGCTGGGCTGGGAACCGACCGTCTCGTTCGAACAACTCGTGCGTCTGATGGTCGAAGCCGATCTCGAACGGGTGCGGTGCGAGATCGCCGCGCAGGCGATCGCCGCCGAACGCCCTTAGCCCGCAATACCACGCGACGCGATGCAACGCGGCCCTCAATCTTCGCATTTTGCGCAGCTTGCACCCTGCTTCGCTCGCGACAAGCTGGGCTCGCCGCCCGGGCCAGTTTCCCGTACATCTGTGACGCTTGGAATCGATTTTAGGGCACAATCTGGCGCCCGGGGAGCGTTCTATAATTCAGGATGATTCGGTTGTAAGCCCTCACTGAACGTACAGAAAGTGGCACGTATGCGTATCGCCGTCGTGGGCACCGGATATGTAGGACTCGTCACCGGCACCTGCTTTGCCGATAGCGGCAATCACGTCACGTGCGTTGATATCGACGCCAAGAAGATCGAGCGTCTGCGCCGCGGCGAGATCCCGATCTACGAACCAGGTCTGACCGAGCTCGTCGAGCGTAACATCGCGCGGCAACGGCTCCACTTCACCACCGACTTGGGCGAAGCCGCCGAGCCGGCCGATCTCGTCTTTCTGGCGGTCGGCACGCCGAGCGACGATCACGGCGCCGCCGATTTGTCGAGCCTGTGGAACGTCGTCGACACGCTCGCCCCCCACCTGCGCGAAGATGCCATCGTGGTGATCAAGAGCACGGTGCCGGTCGGTACGAATGCGGCCGTGGCCCGCCGTCTGCGCGATCGGTCGGGCCGCGACTGCCACGTGGCCAGCAATCCCGAGTTTCTCAAGGAAGGCACGGCGCTCGAGGACTGCCGCAAGCCCGATCGCGTTGTGGTCGGCGTCCGCGACGAGCGAGTCGCCGACGTGCTCAACGAGCTCTACGCCCCCTTCCTGCGCACGGAAAAGCCCTTCCTGGTCATGTCGCCCGAGAGTGCCGAGACGACCAAGTACGTGGCCAATGCCCTGCTGGCGACGAAGATCAGCTTCATCAACGAAGCGGCCAACCTGTGCGAGAAGATGGGAGCCGATATCAACGACGTGCGCCGCGGCATCGGCCACGACGCCCGCATCGGCTTCGCCTTTCTCTTTCCGGGAGTCGGCTATGGGGGAAGTTGTTTTCCCAAGGACACGCGGGCGATTCTCGCCATGGGACGCGAACACGATGAGGCCATGCCGCTGATCCAGGCGGTCGAAACGGTCAACTCGCGGCAAAAGACGATTCTGCTCCCCAAGATCGAAGCGCACTTCCGCAACGACCTGGCGGGCAAACGTCTGGCCATATGGGGCCTGGCGTTCAAGCCGCGCACGGACGATACCCGCGAGGCCCCGGCCCGCTTGATGATCGACGAGTTGCTCAAGCGCGGCGCGACGCTCGTCGTACACGATCCCGAGGGAATGCCCCACATCCGGCGCGACTACGGCGACCGGCTCGGCTATGCCGACGTCCCTTACGACGCCTTGCAGAATGTCGACGCGCTCGTGATCATGACCGAATGGGAAGAGTTTCGTAATCCCGACTTCGACGCCATGCGCAGCCTGATGCGTTCGCCGGTCGTGTTCGATGGCCGCAACGTCTACGAGCCGGCAAACATGGTCGAGCACGGGTTCACATACTACAGCATCGGCCGCCAGACCGTGCAACCGAAGTAAGATCAAAACAACAGCACTGACCACTGACCACTCCTCAATGCCACAGCGCGACACGGCCTTCGAAATGGCGACCTCGAACCTGCGGTTCGGCGCCGGGGCAACGCGCGAGGTGGGCATGGACCTGGCCGATCTCGGCGCGCGGCACGTCCTCGTGCTCACCGATCGCCAACTGGCCCAACTCCCCCCCGTGGCGACGGTTCGCGAATCACTCGAGCGCGAGCGGATCTCGTACGAACTGTTCGATCGTGTCCGCGTCGAGCCGACCGACGCCTCGTTCCGCGAGGCGATCGAGGTGGCGATCGAGGGACAGTACGACGCCTTCGTCGCGGTGGGGGGTGGCTCGACGATCGACACCACCAAAGCGGCCAATCTCTACTCGAGCCACCCGGCCGATTTTCTCGCCTATGTAAACGCACCGCTGGGTGAAGGCAAACCGGTGCCGGGGCCCTTGAAGCCCCTCGTGGCCATTCCCACGACCGCCGGCACCGGCAGCGAGACCACGGGCGTGGCGATCTTCGATCTCGTCGAGATGCATGCCAAGACCGGCATCGCCGATCGCCGGCTGAAGCCCACGCTGGGCATCGTCGATCCCGAGAACACGCGGACGATGCCCCCGCTGGTGGCGGCCGCCACGGGACTCGACGTGTTGTGCCACGCGCTCGAGTCGTACACTGCGCTGCCCTACTTCGAGCGTCCTTTGCCCGCGCGGCCGATCCTGCGTCCCGCCTACCAAGGGGCCAATCCCATCAGCGACATCTGGGCCGAGCGCGCCATCGCCCTCGTGCAGCAGTACCTGCTGCGGGCCTATCGCGATACGAGCGACGACGAAGCTCGCGGGAATATGCTCCTGGCGAGCGCCTTCGCCGGCATGGGCTTCGGCAACGCGGGCGTACACCTCTGCCACGGCATGTCGTATCCCGTCAGCGGCATGGTGCGTGCCTACCAGCCCCCTGGCTATCCCGACGATCACCCCCTGGTGCCACACGGTATTTCGGTCGTGCTGACCGCGCCGGCGGTCTTCCGCTTCACAGCGCCGGCCGGTCCCGAGCGTCACCTGCGTGCCGCGGAACTACTGGGGGCCGACGTGCAAGGGGCGCGTCCCGAGGATGCCGCCGAATTGCTCGTCGGCCGGCTGATCGAGCTGATGCAAAAGCTCGAGCTGCCCAGCGGTCTGGAAGCGATCGGATTTACCCGCGCCGACGTGCCTGCCCTGGCGCAGGGCACGCTGCCGCAACATCGAGTGACGAAGCTCTCGCCGCGCCCGGCGAACGAAGCCGACCTGGCAGCGCTGTTCGAAGCGTCGCTCAAGATCTGGTAGCGCGAGTGGCACAGGCTGTCCAGTCTGTGCAAGCCGTTGTCACCCGGCATCGAGCTACGAGCCAACTACTTGGCCGTTGGCGTCAGTTGGCGCAACGTCATGTGTTCGACCAGCACGCGGCGGTACTCGGCGACGTCCACCTCGCGCTCGCAGCAGATCAGGAACAGCTCGCCGTCGCTGGTGAAGTTGTCGTCCCACGCCATGACCTGCTCGTCGGTCCAGTCGGGGTCGTACTCCATCAGACGCTCGTCCGAGAGGCGGCTGAAATAACTCCGCAGGTTGACTTCAGTCTCGTCCTGCGGGGGCGTGGGCAGAAGCTCGTAATTCACGTTCGGATCGTACATGGCGTATGCCCTGGGGCTGGTGTGACCTGGGATAAGGCAGTGGTTGGAGGCAAGCGGCCGGCTCGGGGGGAAGGAGTCCTGCACAGGCATCTACTCTCCCCTGGCCGGCAGCGTTTCAGTCTGTCCGACCGCGGCGACGCTTTCAAGCTGGCAAGGGAAAATCCAACCCCGCTTCTTTTCCAGGTCCGGCCGGGGATTCCCGCCGTCTGACCTTGCTAGCTGCGAAGTTGCCATTGTCGGCCTCGCGGCCGGGCGATATACGAGCGGACCCACGTTGGTGCGCTCGTCTCGCCCCTTCTCGTCGACACGGAGGCAGGTTCATGCGGACCTACTTGTTATTTGCGCTGTTCGTCACCGCGGTACTCAGCAGCGCGGCCGCGCTGCGTGCAGCGGCGGGAGAGCCTTGCGCACCGGCAAAGCCCGTGGCTACGGACGCCATAGTCCAGCAGGCACCGCTCGATCAGCGCCAGGTCCTGGTGAAGGCGGAGGTCATCGAGGTATCGCGAACAAAGATGCGTACCTTGGGCATCGATTTCGCACGCATCGATGGCGCCGCCGAAGAAGGTGAAAACTCTACTGCTGCCGTACCAACCTCAATGGCGGCATTGATTGCGTCCTCCCCTGACGATCCTGCCGCGACACGGCACGTCCGCAAGTTCTTTGATGCGCTACTCAAGAACCAACTCGCCAAGGTCTTATCGAGTTCCGAGATTGTCGTAACGACAGGCAAACCGGCCTCGATACGAGTTGGACCCGAGATCCCCATGCGAGTCCCCCAGCCCCAGGGCGAGAGCACCGTGGAGATGATCCACGCCGGCACCAGAATTCACTGTACGGCGCGGCTCCTCGACGACGGAACCATCCACCTCGACTATCGGCACGCGGTGCGCTCCTCCAGCGCAGAATACTCCCCAGAACGCGGCTTACCACGCTACCTCCGTACCACAGAATTCGACACGAGCTTTGATCTGAAATCGGGCCAGATGGGGGCCGTGAGCCAAACAGAAAAGCGAATCGAGGTCACTCAGCACGCAACCGAACGGCGCGAGAAAGAAAATGAGATCGAGGTCCTGCTCCTCGTCACCGCCGAACTGGTCGAGAAATCGGCGGACTAACCGCCTATCGGCAGCTTTCGCACCCGGTGCCGTGTGTCCTCGACGACAACCACAGCGCCCGCTTCCAGCGCTTCCGTCACATCTGGCAAGACGATAGCCAACCGTTGCATGACGAATTGCGCACGCATACTGCGCAGTCGCAACAACACGACGCTGACTACCGTTGGCGCACTCGCCGCCACAATCTCGCCAAACTCGAGGGCGACAGTCACCACGATGCAATCCTCGCGTGCCGGCAGCGAAAAGATATCCCTGTCAGACAAGCGTTGAAGTCCGACATCCGGGAGATAGGCGACATCGTGTCCCTCGCCTCGCAGGGCGCGGACGACCGTCGGCGAAATGCCCATATCGGCCAGCAAACGCATGTCAGCAACTTACGGCGTGCGGACTTCTTCCTGCGTCAACCACGCCGCATAATCGAGCGCCTGCTGGATATCGTCCCGCTCGAGATCGGGATATTCGGCCAGCACCTCATCCCACGTGCTGCCGTGGGCGATCTGGCTAACGATCACGGATACCGGCATCCGCATGCCACGGATGCACGCACGTCCCTCCACCATTTCGGAATTGAACGTGATGCGATCAAACATAGCGCACCTTATCGTCGACCATCGTCTGGTTTCGTTGCCATCCCAAGTCTACCTTATCGCGATGCCAGGTTGAAACATTCTGGCACCTGATGCGCCGTGAGCAGCTCGATCGCTCACACCACCATCAACTTCCGGCACTTGCGCCGCATCGCCGGCACGACTTCTTTTTCGAACCAGGCGTTCTTTGCCAGCCAGATGTTGTTGCGTGGCGAAGGGTGCGGCAGCGGGATGAACTGGGGCAGATACTCACGCCACGCGCGGACCGTCTCGGTCAACGTCGCTTTGCGACGTTCGCCCAGATAATGGGCGTGGGCATACTGGCCGACCAGCAGCGTCAGCTCCAGCTTCGGCAGATGCTCGAGCAGCCGCGGCAGCCACAGCTCGGCACACTCGCGGCGCGGCGGCAGATCGCCCGACTTGCCCCGCCCCGGATAGCAATAGCCCATCGGGATGATGGCGACGCGGTCCTCGTCGTAGAACTGCTCGCGATCCACCCGCAGCCACTCGCGCAGTCGGTCGCCGCTGGGGTCGTTCCAGGGGATGCCGGTCTCGTGGACCCGCGTGCCGGGGGCCTGCCCCACGATCAGGAGCCGGGCGTTGGCGCCGGCTCGCAAGACCGGCCGGGGCTCGAGCGGCAACTTGCCCACGCAATGCCGACAGGCACGAACTTCTGCCAGCAGAGCGTCGAGCGATCGGGCAATCCGCGTGCGTGGCATCTTTTTGGCGTGTGGCGGCGACGAGACCGGCCGAGGGAACGAAACTTCGGGCCTCGCTCGCAAGTATACCGAAGACAGGCAAATCGGGCCGGCCGGCGAACGAATTCGGCTCTCCGCTCCTGGTTCCCCTGCCCGCACAAGTTTGCTCCGCCTGCCGCCGGCAGGTTAGCATGTGACATTCCCGCCAAACCTGACTCAGCCAGAAAGTCACCCTGAATGCGCTCGAATCTTCGCCCTGCGCTTGGATGCTCTGCCTTCGCCCTGATCGCCGGACTGTCGCTGTTCGGCTTTGTCCCCGCCACGGCGGTCGCCGCGGAAGAGGCCAAAACCCCTTCCGCCGCCGATGCGATCGACGCCGAGGCCCTGGCCAAGAGCGTAACCATCTACCGCGACGCCTGGGGCGTGCCGCACATCGACGGCCCGACGGACGAAGCCGTCTGCTTCGGCTTCGCCTATTGCCAGGCGCAAGACTACTTCTGGCAGCTCGAAGATTCCTACATCCTGGGGCTCGGCCGTTATGCCGAGGTCTACGGCTCGTCGGGTCTCAAGGGAGACATTCTGAACCGCGCGTTCGAAGTGCCCCAGCGGGCCCAGGCCGACTACGAGACCTTCGATCCGAAGATGAAGCGAATCTGCGCCGCCTTCACCGCCGGCATCAACTACTATCTGGCCAAGCATCCCGAGACCAAGCCCCGCTTGATCACCCACTTCGAACCGTGGCACATGCTGGCGATGGGGCGCGGCATCGTCCTCACGTGGCACTGGGGTGGCACCGGCGCGCCGAACGACCGGGTGTCGAACGCCGTGGCCGAAATCGAAGCCACCAAGGGCTCGAACGCCTGGGCTATCGCCCCCAGCCGCACGAAGAGTGGCAACGCCATGCTCTTCATCAATCCGCACCAGCCGTACTATGGCTTCGGGCAGTTCTATGAAGCTCACCTCCGCAGCGGCGAGGGCTGGGACTTCACCGGCGGTACGTTCTTCGGCAGCCCGCTGCCCACGCTGGGACACAACGAGCATCTGGGTTGGGCCTTCACCGTCAATGAACCCGATCTGGGCGACAACTGGCGTGAGACGTTCGACGATCCCGCCCACCCGCTCAACTACCGCCATGGCGACGGCTACAAAACGGCCGTCGAGTGGAAAGACTCGATCAAGATTCGCAATCGCGACGGCAGCTTCGACGAGAAGGAGTACACCTTTCGCAAGACGCACCACGGGCCGATCGTCGAGAAGCTGAACGACAAGGAATACCGTTCGGCCAACATCGGCAAGTTCAACGACGCCCTGCTTTCGCGGCAGAATCTGCAGATGGTCCGAGCCAAGAACCTCGACGAATTCCGCGCGGCGATGGGGATGCTCGACTTCCACATCTTCAACACGGTCTATGCCGACAAGGCAGGCAACATCTATTACCTCTACAACGGCATCGTCCCCAAGCGCGATCCGGCCCTCGACTGGAGCCACATGCTCGACGGCAGCGATCCCCGCAGCGACTGGCAGGGGGTCCACCCGATCGAAGATCTGCCCCAGGTGTTGAACCCGCTGTCGGGCTTCATTCAAAGCTGCAACCAAAGCCCCTTCACGGTCACCGACGATGGGGCGCCGGCCATGCAGGACTTTCCCAACTACATGGTCAAGGAGAAGCACGACGACAAGCGCCGGGCCAAGGTCTCGCGCATGCTGCTCCGTGACGTCCACGATCTGACGTTCGACAAGTTGCATGAGATGGCCTTCGACACCACGGTCTACTGGGCGTTGACCGAAATCCCGCAGTACAAGGTGGCCTTCGAGCGTCTGCAGAAGACCGATCCCGAGTTGGCCGCCAAGGTGCAGCCCTACTTCGAGCACCTGCTCGACTGGGATGCCCGCTGCTCGCACGACTCGACGCAGGCCACGCTCTGCCTGAACTGGTACAAGCAGCTCTATGGCAACGAGGGATTTACCTCGGAGCGGATGGAGCAGAAGTTCATCGGCAACGACGCCGAAAAGTTCCGCGCCCTCATCACCGCGGCCGACAGCATCCAGAAGCTCTACGGCGACTGGAAAACCCCCTACGGCAAGGTGCATCGCATGCAGCGTCATGCCGACGTGGCCGACTTCTTCAAGATCCCCTTCAGCGACAAGGAAGACAGCCTGCCGAGCGACGGCATGCACGGACCGCTGGGCATCGTCTACAACATGTACTTCACCCCCATCGTGCCCCTCATCGGACGCACGAAGCTGCGTTACGGCGTCGTGGGCAACAGCTACATGTCGGTCGTCGAGTTCGGCGACCGCGTCGAAGGCCGCAGCGTGTTGCAATACGGCATCAGCAGCGATCCGAAGTCGCCCCACTTCATGGACCAGGCCAAGCTCATGTCGGAGAAGCGCATGAAGCCGCAGTTGTACTACTGGGACGACGTGAAGGCCGGCGCCAAGCAGGTCTATCACCCGGGCGAGGAAGTGGTCTCGGCCCAAGCCTCGACCGGCGGCTGATCGCGCTCGTCCATGCCGCTTGACCGCACACTTAGTGGACGAGCGAGTTCGGCAGCGATTGCCCTTCGAGAAATCCGAGTGCCCCTAGCAACACGAGGCAAGCGGCGATGCGCACCAGGCTCGTCGCCCAGAGCCATGCTCCACGCGGCCACTCCGGCAAGAGATCGTCCGCTGCTTCGTGTCGAGTGGCCATGGTCACGGCGATCGACATGACCGCTACGACGATCACCGTGGGGAGCAACACGTCGAGCCCAGCGAGCAAGCCACGCGACGAGTAGCCTCGAATCAAAACGGACGTGCATGCAAGCACTAACATCGCCTCGACCGCGACCGTCGGCTTGAGCAACCGCTGAGCCAAGGCCGCCGTTCCAGGGACGCGTGCCAGACGTAAGCTTGCGAACAGCCCCACCGCCAACAGGTAGACCGCCGCGGCGGCCGCTTCCACCGTCACGGCGCGTGCAAAAATCGCGGGCAGGCTCGTCGCCGGGCGATGCTCTACGAACGACCAGGTCATGGCAACCACCCCCGCCAGGCAAACTCCCACGAGCGCCAAATGTGCGGCCGGAAGTCGCTTGATGGCATGTCGCTGCATGGTGTTGGTTGCCCTACGAACGCATGGGGTTAGCGCAGGTCGTGTGTGCCGACCTTCCGGATCGCACGGTGGCAGGCATTCCGCCGTCCGCCTCGCTCGACGAACGTTCCGACCGGCAGGCCCGGCATTGCTGGTGAATGGCGCGGCCGCCATGCTACCCTGGAGTAATGCGGCCGACGACCCCTCTTCTTCCACTCGCGACGTTCCTATTCGTACTGGCGAACGCTCTCTCGCCGCAGCCGGTGCGCGCGCAGGGCCGAGCCGGCCAGCCCCCCAAGCGATTGGTGGTTGAGGTCGACGAAGACGCCGCGCGGGCCGCGGGCATCCGCCGGCACGAAGGCCAGCGACTGACGCTCTACACCGATCTGGGCGATGACACGGCGTGCGAGTCGCTACTGGCCACCTTCGACGCTGCCTACCCGCAATGGTGCCGGTATTTCCACGTACCGGTCGAGACTTCACCCACCTGGCACGTCACGGGCTGTCTGATGCTCGACCGAGAGCGTTTCCGCCGCGCGGGTCTGTTGCCGGCCGAGTTGCCCGAATTCCTGCACGGCTACACCTACAACGATCGCTTTTGGTTCGACGAGCAGCCAAGCGAATACTACCGCCGCCACCTGATGCTGCACGAAGGGACGCACAGCTTCATGCTCACGCGTTTGGGCAGTACCGGCCCGGCGTGGTATGCCGAAGGCATCGCCGAACGGTTGGGCACGCATCGTGGCGGCGGCACGGAAGTCGAGCTGGGCTATTTCCCCCGCTCGCGCGACGAAGTGCCGATGTTGGGACGTATCAAACTGGTACGTGACGATATCCAGTCGGGGCGCCTGCCGCAGACCGAACAATTGCTGAATCTCAGCCCGCGCGACAATAGCGGCTACGCCTGGGCCTGGGCCTGGGCTTGCTATCTCGACAGCCACCCGCGTTACCGCGAACGCTTTCGCGCCCTGATCCCACGAGTGGGCGAGAAGGATTTCAACGATCGCTTCGTGGCAGCGTTTCGCGACGACCTGGACGACATCGATCTCGAATGGGCATCGTTCGCCACGGAACTCGACTACGGGCGCGATCTCGCGCGGACCGCCGTCGACATGGCGACTGGCAAGCCCCTCGCCGAGGCGGGCAAAGTCGTGACACTGGCCACCGATCGTGGCTGGCAGTCGACCGGCGTGCAGCTCGAGCCGGGCTCGACGTACGCCCTGCGTGCCAAGGGGAGATACCAGATCTCCGCCGGACCGCCGGTGTGGTGGTGTGAGTCAGGTGGCGTGACGATCCGCTATCACCGTGGAGCCCCCCTGGGCATGCTCCAGGGAGCGATTGTACCCGATCCAGTGAATCCAGGCAGTTCGGAGCAAATGAACCAACTCGGACTCGATCATCCGATTCCGATTGGGCTGGGAGCAACGGTCACAACGCCCGTCGTCGGCACGCTTTACCTGCGCGTGAACGATTCCCCCGCGGAATTGTCCGACAATGTGGGGACGATCGAGGTCGAGATACGTAGTAAGGTGAAAGTTCGCTAACCATCTGCCGGCCGCGTGATTGACGACCGGCGGGGCGATCTCGACAATAGCCCCTTTGCCCCCAAGGCATGGCCCCCTGCCGCCGTGCCGAATGCCAGGTCGAACTCTTTCCCGCGAGGTCCGAACCCCGATGAATTGGCTCGAAAAAGAAGACCCGGAGGTTTGGTCCGCGATCGCCTCGGAGATCGAGCGTCAGGAAGACGGCCTCGAGATGATCGCCAGCGAAAACTACGTCAGCCCGGCCGTCATGCAGGCGGCGGGGAGCGTGCTGACGAACAAGTACGCCGAGGGCTACCCTGGCCGGCGTTATTACGGCGGCTGCGAATATGTCGACATCGTCGAAGATCTGGCCCGCGATCGGGCGAAGCAGCTCTTTGGCGCTCAGCACGTCAACGTGCAGCCCCACTCGGGCAGTCAGGCCAACCTGGCCGTGTATCTCTCCGTACTGCAGCCGGGCGACTCCGTGCTCGGGCTCGACCTGGCCCACGGCGGCCACCTGACGCACGGCATGAAGTTGAACATCTCGGGCCAGCTTTACCACTTCCACAGCTACGGCGTCACGCGCGATACGAACCGCATCGACTTCGACCAGGTCGCTCGGCTGGCGCGCGAGCACAAGCCGAAGTTGATCGTGGCGGGCGCCAGCGCCTATCCCCGTGAGATCCCTCACGCTAGGTTCGCCGAGATCGCCCGCGAGGTGGGGGCCAAGCTCTTTGTCGACATGGCCCACTACGCGGGGCTCGTGGCCGCGGGCCTGCACAACAGCCCGGTGCCCTTGGCCGACTTCGTCACAACGACCACCCACAAGACGCTGCGCGGTCCGCGGGCCGGCATGATCATGTGCCGCGAGGAATACGCCAAAGATGTCGATCGGCAGGTCTTCCCGGGCATCCAGGGTGGCCCGCTGATGCACATCGTGGCGGCCAAGGCGGTCTGCTTCAGCGAGGCTCTGCGGCCCGAATTCAAGCAGTACGGCCGGCAGGTGATCGACAATGCCCAGGCGCTGGCCGAGGTGCTGCTGGCCGGCGGCATCAAGCTCGCCTCGGGCGGCACCGACAACCACCTGATGCTGGCTGACGTCACGACGATCGGCCTCACCGGCAAGCTGGCCGAAGCGACGCTCGGCCACTGCGGCATCACCGTGAACAAGAACATGATTCCCTACGACGAGCGGAAGCCGCTCGATCCGTCGGGCATTCGCATCGGCACGCCCGCCCTCACCACGCGCGGCATGGGCACCGACGAGATGCGCAAGATCGGCGCCTGGATGCTCGAGGCTCTGAAGCATCCGCAGGACGAAGCCACGCTCAAGCGTATTCGCGGCGAGGTGTCGGATCTATGCACCGAGTTTCCCGTGCCCGCCGCCCGTCTCGCCACCGTCTGAGCGGACAGGATCAAGGACCGAACGGAGTAGGAAGCCGCTATGGCCGCTGCGAAGAGTCGCATTCTGATCGCCGACGACAATCAGACGAACGTCGAGTTGCTCGAGGCCTATCTGGCGAACGTCGAGTGCGAGATCGCCGTGGCGGTCGATGGGCGCGACACGCTCGACAAGGTCGCCTCGTTCCAACCGGACCTGATCCTGCTCGACATCATGATGCCGAAACTGTCGGGCTTCGAGGTCTGCCAGAAGCTGAAGGGGGATGCGGCCACCAAAGGCATCATGATCCTCATGGTGACGGCCCTGAACGAGTTGGGCGATATCGAGCGGGCCGTGAATGCCGGCACGGACGATTTTCTCAGCAAGCCGGTCAACAAGGTCGAGCTCATCAAGCGCGTCGAGAACATGCTCAAACTACACTCGGTGACCGACGAGGTCGAACGCCTGCGGCGCTACATCCAGGGTATGGAAGACTCGAGCGGCCCGCGTTAATATTCCGTCCAAGCCAAGCTGACGCGTGGCTTGACGCGGTAAGGGAACGGCAAATCAATCTTCCTTACTCGTACCGTCCGCTTCTTTCTTCTTGGTCTTCGCCCCCGGCTTGGCCTTCGCGCCGGGGCGTTGCGGCTCGAGATCATCCCCGTCGAGCCGGGTCATGGTGAGCTTCATCGTGCCTGGATCGATATCGAACTTGAAGTTGCCCAGGTAGCTCATCCCCAGGATGAGCGGCGCCCGGGTAAGCTCGGCCGGCAACACCGCCCCCTCGACGTTCTCCACCACGAACTTGCCCACGCGGACGCTTTCGATCGTGATGCGTTTGGCGGGCACCTGGCGCCCGTCGGCCAGCACCAGGATGATCGTCTCGGCCCCTTCGCTGGGGGCCACGCCCATCGCCTCGGCCTCGCGATAAGGAAAGACCACGATGCTCGAGCCGGAATCGACCGCCATTTCTTTCGTGTGCTCGCCGTTGACGGTCACGCTCACCTGGTAGGTATTGCTGCCGTCGTTGCGCAGATCGATCGATTCGGAGAGGACGGTTTCTTCCAGCTTCTCGATTTGCTTGATCATCGCCTGCAGGGATTTCGACTCGGCCAGTGCCAACTCTCGGCCGGTGGCCTCGCTCAGGCGTGCCACGATTTCCTTAACATCCGCGTCTTCGACGAGATCGGCCCAGTCTTCGCGCAGCTTGTCGGCCAGCCGGCGCGCGGCCAGCAGCCGCTCGATGTACTGCTCGCGAACCTTCGAGAACTCCTGCCGCGCCACGCGGACGCGATCGGCCAGTTCCTTGTTGTTCTGTAGATCGGTGATCCGCTCGGCCAGCTCGTTCATCATCACGACGATTCGATTATGGCGAGCGACGCTGCTGGCATTGGGCAGTTCAGCGTTCAATTGCCGGCGTTGCTGCCGGTACTGCGCCAACAGCAATTGCGCCTCGTAGTCGAACGCCAGCGCTTCGTTCATCGCCTTGGCGGCCTTCAGCACTTCGCGTTTGAATTTCTTTTCGTCGGCCAGCAGCTTCGAGAGTTCGGCCTCTTCGACGAGCACGAGCGAAGCGCCCTGCCGACGCAGCCCCTTCTGGCCCAGTTCCGCTTCGATCGCCTTGCCGGCCGCCTCACTCTCGCCGGCCGCGGCGGGCGTATCGTCAGCGCCCAGAGAAGACTTGCCCGTGAAACCAAGCCACAAGACAAGGCAGACCGATGGGACAAATACAGCGCGCATGCCTGACCCTTCGTGCGTGACAGCGGACCCTCCGATTCTCATCCGCCCGGCTCCGGCTGGCAAGCAGAAGTTCGACCGGAGCCTCGGAAGGCGCGGAAATCCGTGTCGCGAGGCGACTTCCTGCGCGGGGCCGGCAAGTGTCCAACCAACTCGTCACGCTGGCGGACGAATCATGAGACTGGCCAGCGCCACCATGCCCCCGATGACGTTGAGCAGCACGATCAGCGTGGCCACGCCGTAGATCGTCTGCGAACCATCGTCAGTACCCCCCGCCTTCTTGCGTTTGAGAATCCGCGTGATGACCACGCCGCAGACCCAGCTCCAGTGCAGCATCACGTGGAGCAAGATCGTCAACGCAACCACGCACAACAGCGAGAACTGGAGCGTCGTCCAATCGTCGTAGCCCAAGCCCCACAGCGTCCATCCGGCCGCGTCCGTGCCGGGGGGAAACACGAAATGCACCACTACGGCCGTCCAGAGCAAGGTCGTCGTGATCAGCAGCAGGGCCAGATCGACCAAGAAATTGAGCACGGTTCGTGACATGGCACGAGCATACTCAGCGCCCCGCGATGCGCAAAGGTGGCTTATTGGCAGAGTGGTATCGCGCCGAGAAGAGACATGGCGGCCTGCGCTTCAACGGCTGCTCAGCTCAAGAGCCAGGCCGCCGGATTCTCGATCGCGGAGACGAGCGTCTGCAGTGCTCGCGCCGCGGGGGCGCCGTCGAGAAGGCGATGGTCGAACGTCAGGCTCAACGTCATCTGTGCGCGCACGACGACTTGCCCCGACCGCACCGTCGGCTCGTCACGGATCGCCCCTAACCCCAAGATCGCCGCCTGCGGCTGATGGATGATCGGCGTAAAGGCGTCGATGCCGTACGCCCCCAGGTTGCTGATCGTGAAGACTCCCCCCTGCATTTGCTCGGCTGTCAGCCGCCCGGCGCGGGCCGCCTCGAAAAGCTGCTGCGATTCGAGAGCCAAGTCGAGCAGCGAACGGCGATCGACGTCGCGCAACACGGGCACGAGCAGCCCGGCGTCGGTATCGACGGCCAACCCCAAGTGCATGTCGGTGGCCACGGTGATTCCCTGCTCGTCCCAGCGCGAGGCCAATGGCGGGTGTTGCCGCAAGACGCTCGCCGACAGTCGCGCGATAATCACCGTAAACGAGGGAATGCGATCTTGCCCGGCGGCGCGAAACTGCTCGCGCAAGGCGACGAGATTGGTCGCGTCGGCGCGCGTCGTGAGCGTGACCGGAGCCGTCTGCTGACTGCTGGCCAACATGCGTGCGGCAATCGTCCGCCGGCGCGGACTGAGCCCAGTCGTGGGCAATGGCGCGGGGGAGATACCGAGAACAGGCGCCGGTGCGGGCGTTGGCGCGGCGAGGCTCGACGCCGCCGCTGCTGCGTTTCGAGCGTCCGCCTCGGTCGCCTGCCGTACGTCGCGCTCGCGCACGCGGCCTTGGCGTCCCGTTCCGCGCAGCTTGCGCCAGTCGACCCCCAGCTCCTGCGCCACGCGGCGCGCGCGAGGACTGGCGAACGCGGACCCTGCAGAGGACTCGTCATGTGGCAGTGCTTTCGGAGCAGGGACCACCGTGGCCGCCGCGCGCACGTCGTCGGCGGTCACGCGGGGCGAATTTTGCTCCGACCCTACGTCGGCCAACGAGACGCCCAACGAGCGGGCTAGACGCCGGACGGATGGAGCCGCCGCCGGAGCCGAACGCGCCGAGACGGGAGCCGCATCGGCAGTGACACTCGCCGTTACGACTTGCGAACCGGGAAACACGAAACCTGCCGCGCTCACCGCATCGACCAGATAGGCCAGCACCTTACCCACCGGCACGACGTCGCCCGGCTGGGGAGCATCGGGCGGAATGCGCAGCACACCCGGGTCGAGCGCTTCGATCGGCTGCGTCGCCTTGTCGCTCTCGAGTTCAAACAGGGGTTCCCCCGGCTGAACCATTTCGCCGTCGCGCTTCAGCCAACCGACGAAGGTCCCTTCGTCCATCGACCAGCCGAGACGCGGGACCGTGACTTCGTAGTGCATGGCAAGCTGACGGTGGAGCGGGAGTTTACTCGGCGGCTAGTTCGCGAATGGCACGCGCCAGGTCGGCCGCTTGTGGGACGACGGCCGCTTCGAGCGGCGGACTGTAGGGCGTTGGCGCGAAGGCGCCATTCACGCGGCGGATGGGCGCGTCGAGATCGTCGAACGCACGATCCACGATCTGCGCCGCAATCTCCGCTCCAACGCCGCAGGGACCATACCCCTCGTCGGCGATGAGCAGCCGCCCCGTCTTATGCACCGACGCGGTGATCGTTTCGATGTCGAGCGGCAACACCGTGCGGGGATCCACCAGCTCGACCGAAATGCCCTCGCGTTCCAATTCATCGCACAGGGCCAGGGTCTGCTGAACCATGCGCGCCAGGGCGACCACGGTCACGTCACGTCCCTCGCGCACGATGGCCGCCCGCCCGAACTCCAGTTCGTAATCGTCGGTCGGCACCGGCCCCTTGAGCGTCAACAGCTCGCGATGCTCGAGGAAGACCACCGGATCGTCTCCCCGCAGGGCACGTTTGAAGAGCCCCTTGGCATCGTAGGGAGTCGCAGGAAGTACCACGCGCAGACCGGGCACCTGGGCATACAGCGCATAGTAGTTGCCCGAGTGGTGCGTCGCCGCCGAGTGCCCGATGCCGACGCAGCCGCGCAATACGATCGGCATCTTCAACCGGCCGCTGCTCATGTACTGCATCTTGGCGATCTGATTGATGATCTCGCCGATCGAGTCGAGCACGAAATCGGCGAACATGAAGTCGACCACTGGCCGCGTGCCCGACATCGCCGCGCCGCACGCCACGCCGACGAATCCCCGCTCGGCGATCGGCGTATCGCAAAGCCGCACCGGTCCATAGAGGTCGTACAGCCCAGCGGTGGTATTAAAATTGCCACCGCGCTTTCCGATTCCTTCGCCGAAGACGAAGATGCGCTCGTCGCGGGCCATCTCTTCGGCCAGCGCCTCGTGCGTGGCCTGCGCGTAGGTGATCTCGCGCGTGCCCGCGCTCACTTGCCTCACGGTCGAGGCGACCCCCTTGGTCGCTGTTTCCGTCGCATAGACATACCTGGTTGCCGAGATGGGATCGGGCCAGGTGCTGCTCTCGGCGAACTCGCGGGCCTCGCGCACCGTGGCAGCCACGTCGGAGGCAATACCGTCGAGCTTTTCTTCCAACAGCGGGTCGGTGGCGAGCATCGCCTTGCGCAGCCGCACGATGGGGCAGCGTGTCTTCCAATCCTCCACGTCTTCGCGCGTGCGGCAAGAAAAATCGCCCATCCCCTCGGCATGCGGCCGCGTGCGATACGTCTTGCATTCCAAGAGCGTCGGCCCCGCGCCGGTACGCGCGCGGGCGATGGCCTCGCCGGCGGCGGCGAACACCGCCCGGACGTCGTTTCCATCCACCTCGATGCCCGGCATGCCATACGCGGCGCCGCGTGCGGCGACCGAGGGATTGCCGCTCGAGTAGGAGAAAGGGACCTCGGTGGCAAACTGGTTGTTCTCGCAGACGAACAGCACCGGCAGCTTCCAGATGCTGGCGAGATTCAACCCTTCATGAAACGCTCCGTTGTTGACCGCGCCATCCCCGAAGAAGGCGACGCCGACGTGCGATTTCTCGAGCAGTTTGAAGCTGTAGCCGGCGCCCGCCGCCTGCAGGATGCAGGGGCCGACGATGCCGCTCGTGCCTAAAAGTCCGATCTCGGGCGAAAAGAGGTGCATGCTGCCCCCCCGGCCGCGCGACAAACCGGTCTGTCGGCCGAAGAGTTCCGCTATCAACTCGCGCGCCGCGGCTCCCTTGGCCAGGGCGTGTCCGTGGCCGCGGTGAGTACTGAAGACGACGTCAACCGTTTGCAGGTGCGCGCACACTCCCGCGGCGATCGCCTCCTGACCGACGTAGGTATGGCAGGCGCCCTGGATCAGGCCGCGCTGATGGCAACGGGCCAGCTCTTCCTCGGTCTGACGAATGAGTTGCATCGTGCGAAACAGCGCGAGCAATTCGGCCGTCGAGGGCCCTTTCGTCCCTTCGTACTTGCGTGGCGTCACGAGTATCTCGGACACGTGCATGCTCCCTGGCACGGATTGATGGCTTCTAATCCACGTAGCGTCGCGTGCCGCCGGCGTTCATCGCCAGATTGCCCCCATCCATGGGAATGAGCGCGCCGGTAATCCAACTCGAAGCATCGGAGGCCAACAGCACGGCCAACCCTTGAACATCCTCGGGCTGGCCGAGTCGTCCCCGCGGAATCCCCTTCAGCCAGCGATCTTTCAGCCCCGGGTCGGCGTCCATCCGTTCGACGAGGCTCGGGTTCACCACTTGTGCCGGCAGAATAGCGTTGACGCGCACGCCGTGCGCGGCCCATTCGGTGCTCAGCTCGCGCGTCATCTGCGCGACCGCCCCCATGGCCATGCTGTACGAGATATGCCCGCGACCGAGCGCCGTGATGCTGGCCAGCGAGCCGATGTTGACGATGCTGCCCGTGCCCTGCCGGATCATTCGCCGCCCGGCCTGCTGGCACATGCAGAAGCGTCCCAGCACCAGCCCCCGCCAGGCGCGCTCGACGTTGGCGGCCGAGGCCTCCTCGGGCCGCTCGAGCACGACATCGCCCCCCGCCACGTTGGCCTGGAAATCGATGCGGTCGAACTCGCGATCGAACTCCTCGAACAGCCGCTCCACCTCTTCGACCTGCGACATATCGCGGCACGACATGGCAACGCGACGTCCCTGGGCGCGGATCTGCGCCGCGGTCTCGGCCAGGCCCTCGGCGTTCCAATCGACGAGCATCACATCGGCGCCATGCTCGGCGACCGCCTGGGCAATGGCGCGCCCCATGCCGCGCGCAGCGCCCGTGACCAGGGCCACGCGGCCGGTGAGATCGAAAAGCTTGGAAGTGATCATAGCTTCGCGCCTGCTCGGGTGATTGCTAGTTCAAGGTCTCTGCTCGTGGATGGCAATCCCAAGCGTGAAGCGTGCGTTTTGAAATTGTGTTGGTTCGCGCACCATGCGCACCATCGCGCACCACTCGGTCGTCCCAGGAGCAGCGGATTCGTTGCAAGGGGTGCTGTGGTGGGCACTTGCATATCGAAGACCATGCTGGGCGCTCGTGCTTCTCAACCGGGTATTGGTGGCCTCGTAGGGGACGCTGGTACGCGCACCACTCGCAGCGCCTGCACAGACTAGACAGCCTGTGCCACTTTGCACATGGCATGCTCGAGCACTTGTCAGACTAGACAACATTCGACGTGGCCAAGTCGAACCAGTGTCAGGTACGCGCGTACCTGACCTACAAAATCGGACAACATTCGATGTGCCTACACTGTACACGGGTGCGCGGCTTGTTGCGCCGTCGATTTTCGGCCACCGCGCTGGCTGTGGATTTTCGCGCGGCGCCAGCCCCGGATCAAATCGGGCCACTTTAAAACTCACGCTTCGGGTTAAATTTAACGACGGAGTGGGGCCGATGCGAGTCCCTGGCCTGGAAACTCGTTATGCTGTGGGCGTTCTTACCGAACGGTCAAAAGCACACGCTTCTTGCCAGGAGACAATTCCATGAAACTGCGTGCTTCCCTGCTGGCGCTTTCGCTGATCGCCTTGCTTGCCTCGCCCGTTTGGGCCCAGCGCCAGCGCGAGAAGCCGGCACGTCCCGAACCGACGGTGGCCGACTACGCCTACGGGACCGACTCGGAGCGGCAAAAGTTCGATCTCTGGCTGGCAAAGTCCGAACAGCCCACGCCGCTCGTGCTGTTGATTCATGGCGGTGGCTGGATGGGGGGCGACAAGACCGGCTACGGCGCCAGCGTCATCCAACCCTATCTAGACGAGGGCATCTCGGTAGCCGCGGTGAATTACCGCTTCATCTTACAGGCGATGGAGGATGGCGTGGAGCCTCCCGTGAAGGGCTGTCTGCACGACGCGGCTCGCGCGCTGCAGACGTTGCGCGCCAAGTCGAAGGAGTGGAACCTCGATCCCACGCGCGTCGGCGCGACGGGGGGCTCGGCCGGCGCCTGCACCAGCCTGTGGCTGGCGCTCGCCGATGATCTGGCCGATCCGAACCACGAGGACCCGATCGCTCGGCAGTCGTCGAAGCTGCAATGTGCCGCCGTGGTCGGGGCGCAGACGTCGCTGGATCCGAAGGAACTGCGCGAGTGGATGCCCAACTCGATCTACGGTGGGCACGCCTTCGGCTTTGCCCAAAAGGGACGCACGCGGCCCGAGGAATTCGAGCTGCTGATCGAGAACCGCGAGAAGGTGCTGCCCTGGATCAAGGAGTATTCGCCCATCGAGCTGGTGACGACGGATGATCCACCGATTTATCTCGATTACCCGAACCAGAAGACGACGCCGGTCATTGGCGAAGCGGGTCCCGATCCGACCCACTCGGCCATCTATGGCATCAAGCTGGAAGAAAAGTTGAAGACCGCGGGGGTCGAAGGGATCCTGTCCTACCCGGGGCACGAAGACAAGCAGTACGGATCGGTGGCTGAGTTTTTGATCTCGAAGCTGAAGGCCAAATAGTTTCGGGGCAGGTGACTCTCCGTCGCCTTGATGTATGACGCGCAGCTACACGATCGTCCGTCGTTCGAATCTGGCGGCGCCGGCCGAGCGTGTCTGGGCGCACGCCATCACCATGCGCGGGGTGAATGATGAGCTGTGGCCGCTGGTGCGGATGAGCTTTCCGCGCGAAGCGGCCACGCTGACGCTCAGCGGAGACAAGCTCGGCCGGCCGCTGTTTCGTAGCTGGATCTATCTGTTCGGGGTCCTGCCGATCGACTATGACGAGATCACGCTCGTCGAGTTCGAGCCGGGGGAACGGTTCCTCGAACGCTCGCCGATGCTGACCCAGGCGGTGTGGCAACACGAGCGGACCGTCGAGTCATGCCCGGGCGGATGCACGATCACGGACCACGTCGAGTACCGGCCGCGCGTCGCATGGCTGGGGCCGCTTTATCCCCTGCCGTTCGGATTGGCCTTCGCGTGGCGGCACTGGCGTTTGCGGCGGATGTTTGGCGAGTTGCCGTAGGTTTATTGCGCCCTTACAGGGCTTTTCGATTGAGGGTTCGGTGGCGATCCGGTACCCCGGGCGTTGCCCGGGGTTACCTTAGACTGCCCCTGTGGGGCACATGCTTGCCCCGGCCATCCGGGGCGATTAGTTTCCACGTTCCTGCTCCACACCACTCATCTGCCACCTGACGGAATCAACCATGTCGCGCTCGCTGTCCCTCCTGCTCGTGTTGCTGCTTGCACAGACGACTTACGCCGACGACTCCCCTTCCCTACCAAAAGCCACCATCGACGGCGCCGGCCCGGGCTGGGTCGCGCTCGGTGAGGCCGACTTCGTCAACGTAAACTGCAAGCCCGACACGTGGCGTTGGGAGAATGGCGTCGCCTACTGCACCGGCGAGCCGGTCGGCGTGATTCGCTCGAAGGAGGAGGTGAAGAACTTCGAGTTGGTCGCCGAATGGCGCCATCGCAAGGCAGCGGGCAACTCGGGCATCTTCGTCTGGACGCCTCCCGCGTCGCTCAAGGATCTGGCGCCGGGCAAGCTGCCGCACGGCATCGAGGTGCAGGTGCTCGACCTGGGCTACAAAGAGCAGTACGAGAAGGGTGGTCGCAAGGCCGATTGGTTTACCACGCACGGCGACGTCTTTTCGGTGGGGAGCTCGAAGATGAAGCCCTTCCCGCCCATCTCGCCCGATGGCACGCGCAGCTTTCCCACCAAGGAGCTGACCCGTGGCGTCGACCAGTGGAACCACTACTACGTCCGCGCGATCAACGGCGAGGTGCGGCTGTGGGTCAACGGCGAAGAGGTCTCTGGGGGCAACGGCTGCACGCCTGACCACGGCTACCTGTGCCTCGAATCGGAAGGCTCGCCCGTCGAGTTCCGGAATTTGCGGATTCGACATTTGCCATAGTTTGGAAGCGGCGCTGTCCCAGTGCTTCTCTCGCTGACGTTTCGGATTGCGATTGCGCCCTATCCCAACCCGAGGCGTGAGTTTTGAAGTGGCGCATGGATCGGGTGCCACCCTACGCCGTTAACCCTTGATGTTGCGGTCAAGCGGTGGGGGGTAGCACGAACGATTTTCCGGAGCGGCGTTGCCAGCGTGCTGGGCCCGATTCGGAAAATCGTCCGTGTCGCGCAGCGACAAGAGGCTGGGTGGAAGGCCCCCCGTCGAACGTTCTCGATCAAGACATTGCCCGTTCCTCTGGTCGCTGCGCGACACCGACCATCTTGCGACTGGGGCCTCGTTTCAGAGGGAGAACTTTTTCCGCATGATGATCGGTGCTACCCTCCGCGGTGAGTATTTCCTGGTGTTGTTCAAGAAGCACCACTTTCAAGAGCGTGAGCGAGGGATACTCAGGCGACGGCATTCGAGTCTGGCTGCCGACGTTGACCGGAACTTCGTTCGATGGGCATGGTTTGATCTCCCAGTGCCGGAGGGCTGCCATCTGGCGCCCGGCTGCCATTGTGAACAGGGAGACTTGCCATGCGTATCTGGATCGCCGTGTTGGCCTCGTCGGCCACGCTCTTCCTCGGGACGTCCACTCGGGCCGATGACGATAAACCGACTGGTGGCGGCCCCGACCACGCCGGCCTGTTCGCCAAGCTCGATGCCGACCAGGATGGCCAGCTCACCGCCGACGAAGCAGGCCAGGAGCATCGCCGGCTGTTCGACCGCTTGATGCGCAATGCCGACCAGAACGCCGACGGCAAGCTGAGTCAGGAGGAGTTTGTCGCGGGGTTGAAGGCGGGGGGGCCAGGACGGGGAGACCGGCCCGACGGTCCGCCGGGGAATCGTCCGCGACGCGAGCGAGGGGACCGACCGGATGGGCCACCAGAAGGGCGCCGTGGCGGCGGCCGGTTTGGCCAGATTGCCGAGCGGCTGCGCGAATTCGACAAGAACGGCGACGGCAAGATCGAGCTCGACGAGGTGCCGGAAGAGCGCCAACAGATGTTCGAGATGGTGCTCGATCGCTTTGACAAGAACGACGACGACGCGATGGACCTGAACGAGATCGCCGAGGCGGCGCGCGAGTTCGGCCAGGCGGGTGGTCGCGGCCCTGCTGGTGGCCCCGGCCCTGCCGGTGCTGGTCCCGGCTCCGATGGTCCTCCTGGGCCGCCACCTTTGCTCGTAGCGCTCGACGCGGATGGTGACGGGACGCTTTCGGCTCAGGAAATCGAGAACGCCAGCAGCGCGCTCCAGCGACTCGACAAGAACGGCGATGGCCGGCTCACGCGGAACGAACTGATGCCGCCACCCCCCGGCGCGGGGCGTACGTTCAGCCGCGACCGCGGGCCCGACGCGCCTGGCAATCCCGAGCAACTCGTGCGGCGGTTGATGAACGGCGACAAGAATGGCGACGGCAAGCTCCAGAAAGAGGAACTGCCCGAGCGCATGCGGCAGCGTTTCGATCGCATGGACGCGAACGGCGACGGGGCCCTCGATGCCGACGAGTTGAAGAACGCCGCCGAACGGTTGCAGCGCCGGATGCGCGAAAATGACGATGCCTCGGCGAGCGCCGCGGACAACGCCGGCAAGCCCGCCCAGGCGAAGAAAAAGGACGGAAAGCAGCGCCAGTCGAACGACGACTAACGCCAAGACGATCGCCGACCGGGAAGCTGATTCACCCAAAGGCGCCGTCCTTGACCGAATGCGGCCAGGGGCGGCGTTCTTTTTTTTGCCCATGGGGCCGCCAATTGATCTCCCGAATTGCACATTTTGGCGGCGTTACATTTTCAAGGGAATCACGCTCTTATGGGGAGAAGGCACGGCCGAAACGCCGCAAAAAACGGCCCTTTCGCTGAAACACGCCGAGTCGAAAAATCGCTCGCACCAGTTTCGGCATCGAACTTGCAATACCTAGGCGCGAACCTGCTAGCTGCCTGATTGGTCGTACTTCTGGAGGCAGCGAAGGTAGGAAACAAACAGGCCGAAACGGCGAAGAACCTGATGTGGCGCGCTGCCACCCGCACAATCGGCTGACTGAACATTCGAGCAGTAAGGCACGTAACTAGTACGCGTAGGTGCGGCGGGACCGATGGCCGCAAATCGTGTGGGAACCATCGACGGATCGGCACCCCAGAGAGGAAGGCGGACTACCATGTCGAACGAGCATAAGCATCACGATCAGACCGATCGAGAATCGGCTCCGGCGCCCGAAATGAACGCCGAGAGCCTGACGGCGACCACCATGCTGGTCGAGCCCTTCGCCGAGTTCGGCAAGTCGCTCGAAGCGCAACTGCTCGAGCTCGAAGCGTGCTGCATCCTGGCCGGCAAGGCCCCCCGGCGCATGACGAACCTCGGCGGGCGCGGACGCAATCTGCGCTAACGCCGAACGAACTGAATCTCGTTTTCCCCCTAAGGCCGTGAAATTCACGGCCTTATTCTTTGAGCAGCCAGGTCGCGGCGGTCTCGCCCCGCTCAGCAGACGGGGCAGCATCGATTTGCAGATTCTCTCGGCTGGCGGCGGCCTGGTAGGCCGCTTGTACCAATGGCAGGTCTTTTTCCTGCTCCCCCGCCACCCAAATTGGTCGCGGCGCGATCAGCGCCAAGATCGCTGGCAAATCGCCATATTTCACGGAACCCGGCCACAGATTGACGTCGTCGAGCTGGTTCGCGCTCGCGAAGCGAAAGCCACGAGTGTCGATCGCCAGCCGTCCGAGCTTATCGCCCACCTGGAGCGCCGCCACGGCAGCGATAGGACCGGCGCCGTTCACTCCCACGAGATCGATGCGGGCCGGCGCCGTCTCGTGATGCGCGGCGAAGCTGACTAGCGACAAAACGTCATGCACGCGCCGGGCGAACAGCGTGGGATTGTATCCGAAGGTATAGCCCGCGTAGTTCGGGCGTTTGCCATCACCCACCATGCGCTGCCGTTCGAGTGGCTTGCCCTCGTCGAGAAACTCCCCCTGATAGAGCAGGTCGGCGCCCACGATGGCCGTCCCCTCGGCGAGCAACTTCTTGATCGCAGAACTCAACTCGCCGCTGCTGTCGTACAGCCCCTGCTTCCCCTCGCCGTCGAGCCAGATCGCGACGTGGCGATTCCACTTCTTCGGCTGCAGCATCAGCGCGGGCAGCGACTCTCCGGCCTTCGCGTAGTCGATCGTGCCGGTAAACTCGAGATAGTCGCCGCGGTCTTCTTCGCTCGCCAGTTCATGCGTGACCTCGCCCGCGGCCGGCAAGTCGCGACCGATGAGGACGTCGAATGCCGCGCCGACCACACCGCGATACCGCTCGAGCCCCTCAGCGTCGCGCGGCTCGAGCGCGGCGAGTTGCTGATTCGACGTTTCGGTGAGATAACGCAACAAGGAACGTTCGTATTCATCGCCCGTGGGGGGCAGTGGATGCTCGTCGTCCCAGACCGTCAACTGCTCGCGCGAGAGGCGCTGGTAGTCTTCCTCGACAACCGGCTCTTCGAGCCCGAGCCCCAGGTGCTGGTTGAGCCACGAGTACATCACGGCGCGGCTGACGTAGTTGTAGTTGTGGCCGAACTGCAGCAAGGGACGCGCCATGACGTGGTCGCGCACGCCCAGCATCTCGTAGAGCGTTTGCAGTTCGGGCAGCCCCTTGGTGGCGATCTCGCGCGTCCAGTCGTCGGCGGCGGTCATGCCCAATGGTTTGGGGGCGAAGAGCGCGGCGATTTCGACATTGCCGGTGTCGACGCGCAACCCGCAGGCGTTCTCGCAGGTGCAGCCCCCTTGCATGGCGGTGGAGACCATCACCGCGGGAAAGGCCACCTTCGGCCGCGGATCGAGCGCCCCGAGCATGAACGTCTGCGTGCCGCCACCACTCGCGCCGGTGACCGCGATACGGGCGGGATCGACGTCGGGCAACTCGCTCAGAAAGTCGAGCGCGCGGATCGAATTGTACGTTTGCAGCCCCATCATGTTCTGCAAACGCAACTCGGCCTGCGGGCTGAAGAACCCCCAGTTCTCGGTGGTATTCATCGCCTCGCGGACGCCGGGGTTGTGAACGATCTGACGGCTATCGGCCATACCGAGCATGTCGTAGTGAAAGACGACGCAGCCCATCCGCGCCAGTTGCGCGCAACGCGCCTGCAACGGACTGCGACCGGAATCTTCAAAGCGTTCCTCACCGTTGACGATCGCCTTGCGGATCTCTTTCGCGCCTTGATCGTAGAAGCGGCCATTCAACCAGTGGCCGTGCGGCGAAAGCACCGCCGGACGGCGTCCCTCGGCGTTCTTTACGCCCGCCGCCCCTTTGGGACGATAGAGATTCCCCGTCACGAAGTGGCCGGGATAGCTTTCGAAGAAAACCTTCTCGACCGTGTAATCGCCCAGATCGATCTCGCCGTGGATCACCGGGTTGGCGGGAGTTCGCTCCGGCATCGGCCAAAGCCCCTGCGAAACGAGAAGCTGGCGGCGCACCTTCTCGGCGCGGGCTTGCCAGGCCTCGGGCGTGGCCGGCGGCGCGAAGGGGAAATAGCCATTGAGATCTTTCAGCGGGCCAAGACGCGCATCGTTGGGCAGCTTTCCTGCCGGGAAGACGCGCGGTGCGCCGCCGGCCACCGCGCGAGACGAGGCATTCGCCGAGATCGCCACAGCGACAATCAGTACCACAGCAAGCGTGATACATCGAGGGAGGGAGAGCATAGGTAGTGTTTACCGAGAGAGGAGATCGAGGAAGTCGTTAGGTGGGCAGTCTCAAGTCGCGCCCAGTTTAGCCGAAGGGATCCCGGCTTGCCTGCAAGAATTGGGCTTTCACGGCGGGCCGCATCAGGACGATCAGCGTGAAGACCCCCAGGATGGTCCCGAAGGGAAACCACAGGCATTCGGCCTCCTTCGTGCGATGCCCAGGGCCGCGCGCCATTACGGCCCCTTTTGCAGTTCGATGATCGTCTCGGCGACGTGAATCTCGTCGGTCCGCGGCATGGTCGAGCTACCCCCGTAGCGGACGGGATTCGCCTCCCACCAGGCTGCCGCGTCTTCGACCGTCCAGATGGAATCGACGGCGCAGTCGGCCAACTCGTCGAGCAACTCGGCGGCGCTCTGCGGACGTTTGGCGGGGCTCTTCTCGAGACACGCCAGGATGATCCGCTCGAGTTCGGTCGACACGGGTCTACCCAAGCGTTTCGAAGGTGGCTCGGCCGGCTTGTTCACATGGGCCACGAGGATGCCCATCGAGTTGTCCCCTTGGAAGACGGTCGTTCCCGTGAGCAGGAAGTACCCCACGGCCCCCACGGCGTAGACGTCGCTGCGCGAATCGACCAGGTCGGGGTCGGTGACCGCTTCGGGCGAGACGTAGTTCGCCGTGCCCAGAATGGCCCCGGCCAACGTCACCCCCGAGTTATTTTGCGAGCCGGCCGCTTTCACGAGCCCGAAATCGAGCACCTTGGCCACATCGAACTGGCCGCCGCGCTTGTTGAGCATGATGTTCGCCGGCTTGATATCGCGGTGAATCAAACCGATGGCGTGCGCTTCGCGCAGCGACGCGCAGATCTGCTTCAAGATGAAGACCGTACGCCCTTCGCATTGCGGGCCATGCTTCGAGACCAGGCGTTCGAGATCGACGCCGTCGAGATACTCCATGGCGTAATAGAAGACGCCTTCGGGCGTGCGCCCGAAATCGAAGATCGCGATCGTGTTCGGGTGATTGAGCTGGCTGGTCAACCGCACCTCGCGCTCGAACCGGGCGATGGTGGCGTCGTTCGTACGCTCGGGATCGAGCAACTTCACGGCCGTGGGACGCCGGAGCATGGCATGGTGCGCCTTGTAGACGGCCCCCATGCCCCCTTCGCCGATCTTTTCGTGCAGCGTGTATTGCCCCAACCGTCTCGCTTCGAGGACGGCGCGCTGCGCGCGGAGATCCCGGCGGTCGAGCACCCAACCGATGGGCACAATCGAGGCCGCGGCCAGACTCATCAGCGCAAACGCCCCCCAGAAGATGCCGCGCACCATCGTCAGGGGACGGTACGCCTCGGTGTAATCCATTTCGGTGGCGATGCCGAAGTCGTAGCCATGCACCCAGTCCCATGCCCCCACGACGTTCGCGCCGCGATGGTCGCGGTAGCCCGTGACGTCGAAGCCGGCCTCGACGCGCCCCTCGGCGGCCGCCAACGCGGCGAGTGGCCCCATTTCTCGAGTGGGGGACAACAGCACTCCACTCGCATCGTAGGCATAAGTCTCGCCGGTGCTGCCGGGGCGTCCTGCTCGCAAGAGGGCATCGAACTCGCGGGCCGGATCGATTCGCAACGCCAGGATCGCCACCGGCGTTTTCTCTGGTCCCCCGCCCAATACGGGCGTCATGGCAAGCATGGTAAGATTGGCGCTCGAGCGATCGACCGGCTTGATGATCGTGCCCGCGAAAGGATGCGTGACGACGGTGTCGGCCTTGCCGTTGGCGTCCTTGAATCCGAGTTCGACGAGGGCCGCTTCCTGCCCCTTGAGGCGCGCGCCGATCAAGGCCTGGCTGCCGCGATCGGCCGCGAGCACCCGCTTGTCCCGATCCACCACGAGAAAGCCCTGGAACCGCAACTCCACAATCGGCTGAAGCTCCTGCTGCAGGGCCTTCTGAGCCGGGGCGCTGGTGAGCTGCTCGGGCGTCGAGCCCGGCTTCTCGGCCACGCTGGCCAGATCGACGATCGCGGCACGGACCTGCGAGTCGGCGGCGGCGATCTCGACGCAGTCTCCCCGTGAATCGAGCCAGAGACGAATCGCCGCCGTCTCGGCCGCCAGAATCGATTGCAGATTCGCCTGCACCGAGTTCTGAAACATCCGCTCGAAGAGGCCATTCAGATACGCCCCCACGCCGAGCATGAGCGAGACGATCAGCAGGGGAACGAGCCACAGCTTGCGGCCGCCGTAAGGCGCCGCGCCAGCCGAATGGCGTGCCGACATGCCGGGATCTTTTGCAGCCATGACGTCTTGCACGCCGAGGTTTGCCACGGGCACGGCGGCCTGGGCCCTGGTACAGTGAGTTCCAGTATCATAGGCAGCCCCCCGTACGGTGTCGATGATTCGTGCCACGCTCGCCAGGATGCGCCGACCGATGACGCAACGACGAAATAACGTTCACTCTCGTGCCTTGGGTCCCCCGTTTGCAACGCAGCAAGCGACGCGCCGCGACTGGTTGAAGCGAGCGGGCGCCTTCTCCGCTCTGCTGTTGATGCCACGTTTCGCCCTAGCGGATGAAATACCGGCGGCGGACCCGGATGACTCGCTCATTCGCGAGATCACTCGCACGACCCTCTTTGCCGGACGACAGGGCGGAACGTCGTGGTTTCATCCGCGGGCCTGCCGCATACCGGACTCGTCAGGTGGTGCCGCGATCGGCATGACGATGCAGTCGATCGCGGGCTCCGACGTGTTCGGCCCCGTCCATTGGACCGAAACCGACGCCCGCGGGGATGCCTGGAGCCGGCCTACGCCGATCGCCGGATTCGACCGCCATGCGGCGACGCAGGGTTATGAGGAAGGCGTGTGCGATGTCGTGCCGGAGTATCACGTGGCGTCGGGCACGGTGCTGGTGATGGGCCACAACGTTTTCTACCGAGACAACGTGCTTGCGCGACCGCAGTTGCGCCGGTTTCCGGTCTATGCCGTACGTCGCGCCGATGGTACGTGGACCGCGCCGGCGCGACTGGAATGGAACGACGAGCGTGCCGCTTTCATCTACTCGTGCGGTTGCGCGCAGCGTCTCGAACTGCCCAACGGTGAGGTCCTGGTCCCGCTGACGTTTGGCGCCACAGCCGAGGGAGCACGCTCGGTGACGACCGTACGCTGCACGTTTGACGGCGAGCGTCTCGAGGTGCGGGAAACAGGCTCTACGCTCACCAACCCTTTCAAGCGCGGCCTGCTCGAACCTTCGCTCGCGCGACTCGAGGGCCGCTATTACCTGACGATCCGCGCCGAGGACGAACGAGGCCACGTCGCCACCTCGGACGATGGTCTCGCTTGGACCGAACAAAAACCCTGGACCTGGGACGACGGCGAGCCGCTCGCCATGTCGACGACGCAACAACGCTGGCTGCCGCACAGTGACGGACTGTTTCTGGTCTACACGCGGCGAGATGCGTCGAACGAAAAGGTGTTCCGCTGGCGGGCGCCCCTCTTCGTGGCCGAGGTGGACCGCGAAAGGCTCTGCCTGATCCGCGCCAGCGAACGTATTCTGCTGCCGCTGTCGGGCGATGCCCGCTCTGATCCGAAGGGCGTGGCCCGGATGGGCAACTTTCACACGGTCGCCGCCACGCCGGACGAATCGTGGATCACGGTCGGTGAAGGTCGCCCGGCCGATGGCTGGCGGGGCGATACCTTGCTCGCGCGCGTCCACTGGCAAACTCCCAACCGCCTGGTAGATTCAGCGGCCTGATCGAGCACCGTTGGTAGACGAGAAAACGGAACAACGGAAGGAATTGCCTTGGGTCTGTTGCAGGTTTTGGTTTCGACGGCACATTTTCTGACGATTGACGTCGCGATCGCGGCTCCGTTTGTCTGCTTGTGGCTCGAGTGGCGTGCCACGAAGCATGGAGACGCGTTGGCCGACGCCGTTGGTCGCAGGCTGGCGCGCGACGCGGCGTTGGCCCTGGTGGTTGGATCGTTGCTGGGCGCGGCCTCGCTGGCGCTGTTGTGGTGGAGCCTGGGGAGCGAGTATGGCGCATCGCTCGCCCGCGTCCCCACGCGCCGCTACTGGTTCGCGGCCGGTGAATGGCTTTTCTCGCTGGCCTGCCTGACGGCCTATGCGGTCTTGTGGGACCGCCTGGCCTCGCGCCGTTGGCTGCACCGCGCGATGGCGTTCGTCGGCGGTACGAATCTGGCCTATCACTTTCCCGTGCTGTTCGCGATCGTTTCGACCGTGACGGCCGATGCGCGCGGGAGTGCCGCACCAATCGAGTTTCGCCAGATGATCGTAGTCCCCCAGGTGCTGGCCCATGTGGCCCATGATGTCCTGGCGTCGTTCGTAGTGACCGGCGCCTATCTCATTCTGCTGTCGGGCCCTCTTGCCCGCCGCGCGGCACGAAGTGAAGACTCGTCTCGCATCGCCACGTGGGGCGGACGCTTGGCGCTCCCCGCGGCACTGGCGCAGTTTCCGGTGGGCATCTGGCTGTGGACGACGCTGCCGGCGGCCTCGAGCGGCGCGCTCCTCTTAGGCGATCTGGGGGCGACGATCGCCTTTGGTGTCGCCGTCGTGGGCGCGATTGGTCTCTTGCACCATCTGGCGACGGTGGCGCTGGGCGACAGCAGTCGCCGGCAGGCGCTGGCCGCGGCGGCGGCAACGGTGATCGTCGTGCTGGCCATGGTCACGGCCCGCTACCGGGCGAGATTGCCGTTGCTGGCGCGTCCTGCTCCCGCCGCGATGGCCTGGAACCAATACTCCGAGATGCTTGACACGCCTGCCACGCGGGGCTATCCAAGCTGGTGACCGATCTGCCTGCGAAAGCCCCCCAGGAACTCCAGAGGTTCGAACCATCATGTCGCAAGGAATGCCGGACTGCTGCCCCGATTGCCAGGGAACGTTGCAGGTCATTCGCCTCGGCAACAGCGTCGGCAAAGACACCTCGGTCGACGGCATGGAATTACGCTACGTGACGGCGCGCTTCGACATGTACGGCACGGTAAATGCCTACCGCTGCGATCGCTGCACGCGTATTTTTCTCTACGGCAAGGCCGCGCAGGTCCGCTGACTTGCTCGTGCTCCAGCCCCTCTCTGCAACCCAGACCGCATCGGCAGCGAGATCGCGCCAACGCTTGAGCGGTGTCGACGCAGGGCAGATTCTCTTGCCCCAGAAAAGGCAGGAGACCGCGTGAGATCTCTGGGCATGATCTCACGCGGTCTGGCTGGGGGGACGCAACGCGCCGCACGAACGGTAGCGGGATATCGTCGTGCGGTCCGCGTGGTGGCAGTCTGTCGCGCGGGAAAGATGGATCGGCCCGCGTCGAGTCGCCGCCGGCGCTGGTCTTCGGGGTCACCAGCGATGGCTCGGGGCAAAACGTGCAACGCGAGGGCCGGCAGCTCGCCCCTTAGCGACTGATGACTTCGTCCCCCTTGGTGAGATCCTTCAGATTCACATCGCCCGTGGCACGCGCCACGACATGATTGCCGTTCGTGCCGACCACTTCGAGCGCGCCGAGGCAGGCCCGCTCGAGCAGGTACTGGTGGTAGACGAGCACCCAGCTTCCGACCTCCGGTTTCCAACCGTTTTGGAAGGTCATCTCGACGAGGTTCTTCTCCGCACGCACGTGGGCGATGGCGCCGCGCACCGGCTTGCTCTTCTTCACCGGTGCGACGCCCGCCTGCTCCTTCTGCGCGGCCACGTCGGTGATGAGCACCTGGCTCAATTCATTGACGTGCGAGGCAAGATCGACCCGCGAGACCTTGCCCGTGCGATCGTTTGCCCGGTCCGAAACCGTCAAGTGCTGCCCCTGCTGGAGCGAAGCGAGATCATCGGGCTGGATCGGCACCAATCGCAAGGGGCGGTTTCCGGTGCTCGTCGGAGTCGTGGCGACCGTCGTGCTCTCGGCCGTGGGCTGTGTCGTCCGGCGCGAGCTGGGACGCCGCGTCGTGCTGGCCACCGTGCCCGGCTGAGTGGTCGTGGGGCGCGGAGTACGCGTGACGGTACCAGGGTGACGCATGCCCGGGCGTTCTTCGATCACGATGGTCGGCCCGACCAGCTCGACGCCGGGTTCTTCGGTGATGATGGTGATCGGGGCGTTCGACGGTCCGAACAGGGCCCGCGGATCTTGCTGAATCTCGCCCGGAAGCTCGGGGGGAGCCGGCGGCGGATCGAGCGGATCTTGCTCGCGAGGCAACTCGATCGGTCCTTCGCGGGGCACCTCGGGAGTATCACGCGGAATTTCGATCTGTTGCTGCTGGGTACCGTCCGTGATGGGCTGATCGCCACGGCCCCCCTTCATGCTGCAGCAGTTCATGAGGGCCTGGCGAGCCGCTTCGCGCACGCGTTCCGACCGCTCCTTATAGCAGCACTCGTCGTCCATTTCGTAGGCGACTTCGGCCAGCTTGAGGGACAGTTCCTCGTCGCAGCAGCACTGCTTGTTGCAGGTAGCACAGTTGTTGCAAGCAGCCTCGCCGATCGCCTTGGCCGCCTCGTAGCGGACCTTCTCGGTGCAGTCGTCGAGCGCGGCCATCAGGGCTTCTTTCACGCCCGGATAGCAACCGCAGCCGATCGAAGCCAGGTACTTGATCGCCTTGATCTTCTGCTTGGCGAGATCTTCCTGCTGCTTGATCTCGGCGGCCTTCTTGATGGCCGGGTTGGTCGATTCGAGGTTCGCCGGGTCGGCGATGCCCTTGAGGGGAGGCTTGCGTTCGAGGCCGGGGAAGTTGCCGCGGCGGTTTACCGAGGCGTCGTAGACCTTGTTCACCCCCTGGGGTATGCCCAGGAAGTTCCACAGCGTGGTCGGAGCCGCCGGGGCGACCGGGGCCACCGCCTGCCCTTGCACGTGCTCGGCCGCGACGGTCAACGACGCCGCCACACCCAGCAACACTACGAGTCTCGTGCGTCCCATGCGTCCGACCTCCATGAACCACAGGCCGCCTGCCCCGCACGAACAGGTGCGGCAGCTCGACAATTCCGGTGGAGACTATCCCTAACACACGCGCAATACCCGCGCGGGCGCTCCATGCGCAATGACTGTGCGCGTGGGCACAAATGCTAGATAAGGCATCGACTGGCGCTGTCGTTACCGTAAAACTTAGTCGGAAGGGGGGAAAACTTTCCCCAGCTTACGCACGCGCATCAGAACTCGGCGCCTAGCGGCTCGGATCGATACGCTCGGGGGGCTGCTCTTGCGGAAGCGTAACACTCACCTGTTTCGGTGGTTGGGTAATATTCCGCACGGTAGCCTCGACGGTCAGCGTGTAATCGCCTGCCGGCAATTTCTTGAATGAAAACTCTTCATTCGCACGAGGCCGCTGTTCGGCCCGCCCCGATTCTTCCAGACGCACGCGAATATTGGAGAGACCATCGCCCACGACGACGGCCCGCAGGTCGTACAGCTTGGCGGTGGGCTTGCCCGGTTCTGCTGGATTCTCGGGCATGAAGATCTCGACCGGGATGGCCTTCTTGTGTCGCAGCCCCACGCGATCGGTGGCGCGCACGAGAAGTTGCCAACTCGCCCCCTTGGCGTCGGTCGTGGGAATGGTGGCCTCCCAGTGATTGTCGCGCAAGATGCCGCGCACGGCCGAATCGGGGGGGAGCCGTTCGTCGTTTTCCCAATCGTCCTCGACGTCGAACGACGTCTTCACCAGGAAGAACTCCACTTTCTCCAATCCCCCTTCGTCGTCGACCACGGCGAAGACCTCGGCATCGTTCCCTTTTTCGACGCGCACCTGGCCCGAGGTCCCCGCGGGACGTTGCCCCACGGAGACGACCTGCGGCGGCGTGGCATCGAGAAAGATCTCGCGGTAGTCCTGCGCCATCCGTTGCCGCGCGCGTTTGAACGTCGCCAGAATGCCCACGCGCTGATCGCGGCGACCTTCGGCCGGGAGCCTGACTTCGAAGTCTCGCACGCTCGATTGGATCGTCAGCGTGCCATCCTCTTTCGTCTCGGCCAGATGTGCGGTGACCTGCCGGTCGGTGTGGAAGGTCTGCGTCGGGCCCAAGGGGGTTCGATCATCGGTCGTATCGACCAGCCCGATCTCGATCAGATCGTCGATTCCCTCGGCGTCTTCTTTCTTGAAGGCATCGGCCGGCACGTCCACCTGAAACTGCACGGGAATCTCGGCCGTGGGGGCCTTGATCGGGAAACCCTCTTCGTCCGGCCAGTTGATGCGCACGCGCTGCTCATCGCGCAGCGGGATACTCACTTCCCGATCGATGGGCAGTTCGAAGCCGAAGGCGCGCGGATAACGATCGACGTCGAGCCGCACGCGCACCGGCGCCGATTGCGCCACGGGAACATCGGCGAACAGTTCGGCCGGATCAAAACTGGGCGGAACGAGCAGGGCGGCCTCCTTCATCGCCTTGCCCGGCACCGGTTCGTCGCGCCGCTCCCAACGCACGTCGCACTCGCCCGGCGGCATCATCGCGGGGTTGCCGCCACGTGGACGGACGAGCACTTGTACGCGTCTGGGGCGCGAGCGATCCCAGGCCACGTCGACGTCGAGAAAATCGGCCGGGCGTTTGACCTCGATTTCGAGATTCACCACCGAGCGCCGACCGAGCTTGTCTTCGAGCAGGCAGACGAGTCCATCGCCGATCGACGGCAATTCGGGTTCGCTGGCGCTGGACGCTGGCGAGGCGGGAGCCGGCGCGGCGCCATTGGCGGATGTCGTGGCAGCCGCCGGCTGGTCGAATTTGACCGGCGCCGTGGCACCGGGCGGAATCGAGCAGACTCCCGTGGCGAGCGCTTTCAGGCGCCCCGCGCCAGGCACTTCGAGACCGTCGTCGCTCAGCGGCCAGCGCTTGGGCATCTGCCGCGCCAATTCGGGGGGAACGGCGAACAGCTTGACCGTTACCTCTTGCGACTCGCTGCCGCGATTGAATATCTGTAGTCGGTAATTTGTCGCCTTGTTCGGAAATGGCTGTAGCACCTGCGACGCTTTGCTGTTGGCGCGCGGTCGATTGTTCTTCGGGCCATCGACGACGAGCTCCACTTCAGGCAGAGCGGGCAGCACATCGATACTGCGTTCGATCGGCCCCTGAATACTTCCATCCGAATCGCGGTAATAAAGCGCCGCCTTGAGCGGTATCACCGTGCCAGGCTCGAGACGTTGACGCACTTCGGCCAGCGCGCTGACATCGAAGCTCATGACCTTTTCGAGCGGTGGAGTGCCATTCAATGAAAAGCTACGCGGCCGGCGCGAAACATCGTCCAAGGTGCGCGACGAGGGATTCACGAGCGCCGTCCCTTCGAGGTCGCGGATTTCGAGGAGCTGGGCGTCGTAATTCAGCGTGACCCAGGCATCGCCGGGGCGCCCCAAGCGCAAGCGCGTCACCAGTTGCAGCGGAGTCGACGACTGCCGCGCGTCGAGGATCAAGCGATCGCTGGGTGAGAAGTCGAACGTCACCTCGGTCTCGATGCGTTCGTCCGGATTGGCCGCCAGGTAAGGCACCAGCGATCCTACGATGGGGAGGTCGGCATCGCGCGCGTCGAGCAACTGGTAGAGTCGCTCCAGCCCGGCCACGAGTTGCGGATCTGGCGGAGCATTTTCCTGCTCGCGTCGCTGCGTCGCGATCCGCTCGAGATTGCCGATCTGCACGGCCAGTTGGGCATAGAAGTTCTCTAACGCCACGCCGACCGTCCGGCAATAGCTCCACTCGGCATCTTGCGCAGCCGTGGCGTCGTTCTGCTCGGCCGACAACGTGGCTTCCACCTCGGTACGCAAGGTGCGCAACGAGCGGACCAGCTCTTCATCGTTACGAAACAGGTCGGCCCCGGGATCGACCAGCTCGGCCGCCGCCAACTCCAGCTCGGCCAGGCGATGCATGCGGAGCCAGGGCTCGCGGAAGCTCCCTTCGACCGGTCCGATCGGATCGTCCAGGCGTGTGGTCCGGCGCGGAAAATCCTTCGCTAGATCGTCGAAGTAGAACTGCTCGCGATCGTTCGCCTCGAGCCACTTGAGCAACGCCGCGCGCTCGGTGGCCCGGGGCAAGGGGGTCGAAAGATAGCTTTCGACCGCCGAGATCGTGGTTCGTTCGCCGGGGCGCGGGGCGGCCGCCAGAAGCTGCGCTTCGCCCGAGGTGACGCGCTCGACCAACTCGACGATCTGCGTCTCGTCGTAGCGCCGCGAGGCGTCGAGGCGAGGCCCGTCGAGCGTCTCGGCCAGCGCCGCCACGTTGTCGATCCAGCTTCGCAAGGTCTCGTACGGGGGCTCATCGCCTGGCGAAACGAGACTGGCCACGGCATACCAACGCAGAAAATAGGGCACGCGTGCCAGGGCATCGTCGCGCACGCTCAAGGCCTGCACGACGAATTCGCGATACTTCGGCCGGGCCGGCTGCCGACGGTAGGCCTCCCATTGCTCGGCCAATCGCCCCACCAGCGAGCGCCGATGCCGCGGCTCGAGCGGCTTTCCCTCGGCCACGTCGCGCAGCAGCAACACGTTGTCGGGCAGTTTCTCGTCGATGTAGTCCGCATCTTCGCCACACAAGAACATCCGCTCGTAGTGGAGCAGTCGTTCCTGATGTTCGCGCCACAAGTGAGGCGCAAAGTCGGCCGGCGCGCTCGCCTGCGTCCGATTCGCGCGGGCTTCGCGCTCGATACGATCGCGCAGCGTCCACCCTTCGATCAGCTTGCCCAGCGCTAGATCGCGCGGTGTCGGCGGTGCGGCTGGCGACGTGACAGTCCCACCTGGTGCCGCCTCTGCGGCCGGCGCGGGCGGGTTCTCCGACGTCGGCGGCGCTGGCGTGGCACTCGGTGAATTTGCTGGTGCGGCCGGAGCGCCGGGTGTCTCGCCAGTTGGAGGCGTCGCAGAGGAGGGCGTAGCCGGGGCCGCGGGTGTCGCCGAACCAGGCGCTTCGGCCGAGACGGGAGGGCTTTCCGCGGCGGGGGCCGCTGGCGGTGTTGTCTCCGAGGTCGCAGCCGCGGGGGACGTGGCACTTTCGGCCTGCGCGACAAGCAGCGGCATTCCCGCCGCCAAGAAGACCACGGCGCTTTGCTTGTCGTTCGATCGGTGTGCGGCCGTTCCTGAATTTTCGGCCTGCGTTTCCTCGCTGGCTGGCGCCGGTTCGACCGGCGGCAAATTGATCAGCGCCAGCGGTTCGACATCGGCCAGCCGGCGAATCACCCCCTGGTTGCCGCGGAGGATCACGGGATGTTGCGATGAGCTCGCGCCATGCGCCTTCTCGACCCAGTTGGTAACACCGTAATAGACGTAATCGTACAGTTCGCGCAGATCGACGACGCGCTCGCCGTCGCTCCCTGCCGGCGAGCGATCGGCCGCTCCCTGCAATCCCTGGCTGACGTAATAGCTGAAGACGCTGCGTTGCTTTTCGTACGAAAGGTGCGAGACCTCCCAGTTCCAATTCGAGAGGATCACCCACAGCGAAGGATCGCCCGTCGCGCGGACCGCTGCTTCGACCAGCCGGGGAAATTCGTTGGCGAGCATGCCGATGCGCGGATCGCACACGATATTGCCCCCGTCGAGCACCAGCACCTTGACGCTCGCCTGGCAGTTTTTGACCTCAGCCAATAGTGACTCGACGGCGAGATAGCCCACGCCTCGGTCCGAGGGATCGAAGGTACCCAACAGCAAGTAAGGCTTGCTCGCGCTACCTTGTGCATCGACGCGTGAGACCCCTTGCCCACCCACCATCGTCAGCAGTCGATCTTGCGGATCGCGCACCAGGCCGCGAATGCGAGACCCCAGCACGGAGACGATCTCGGCCTGTTCGATCTTGAGCTCCTCGGGGGGCTCGTGCGTCTGCTTCTTCAGGGTGTCGACTTCTTCGGGGGCGAGAAACGTCTTGGCCCAGGGGGGGGCCGTGAGCTCCTTGTGCTCGACCAGCGTCGTATAGACGAGATGCGTCTGCGGCTCGTAGGGGACGTAGAGTGCGTAGATCATCGCCGCGATCAGTAGGCACACCGCGAGCACAATGAACGCCAGGCGCGAGCGTCGCGCGAAGGGGGTCATGGGGGGCGCGGCTTCGGCCCGCCAGGATCGTTGTTGACGGGGCGACGGGGCAGGACGGTTGGAATTGGCCATGTCGAGCGATCCCTCTTGCTAGGCGGGCAAGGTTTTCGCCCTCACCCCCGAGGTGGCAATTCTACACTGAGGGGAGTTTCGACGTGCAACCCTCCGTCACACGTGTCCGCTCCCTGGTCTCCGCCAAGGCCCCGGCCGTACGTTCCCTACATATCCAACAACCGGCGCCCCCGGCCGGGGTCGCCGCGCGTATGGCGGCACTTCCTGGCCCTTGAAACAAGCCTCGAACTGGCAAAACCACCTCACCGCAGAGTAACATGTCGGTTTGGTGCCAAGATGCGCCACGACTCGTTCCAGAGAGGGACCCGCATGCGGAATCTGCCCGTTCATTGGTCGGAGGGAATGTTTCTCAGGCCGCACCATTTGCAGGCCTGGGACCGCCATTGGAACGAGGCCCTCTCCACGTCGGGACGCTGGGACAACGAGTACAACTACGGGCTGCGTCACGTCGAGATCAGTCCCGACGCGATCGCCAACTATCACTTTCAACTGAACGTCTGCGAGGCGCGGCTTCGCGACGGCACGCTCGTCTCGCTCGAATCGGGCCAGGAGCCCGATCGCGCCGATCTGCGAGATCCGCTCGATCAGCTCAAGTCGGCCATGCTCGACTTGTCGGATGCCTTTGCCAAAGAGGCCACGATCCGCGTCTACCTGGCCGTTCCCAAGGTCAAGCTGGGGGCAGTCAATGTCGGTATCGAGGCGGGCGAAGGCAAGCACCGCTACACCGAGACGATCCACTCGCTGCAAGACGAGAACCAAGGGGGCAACGATCAAGAGATCCAATTGCGCGCGCTGAACGCGCGGCTGCTCTTGTCCACGCAGGATCTGAGCGGTTACGAGTTGATTCCCATCGCGCAGATTCAACGGGCGAGCGAGGAAGAAGCGGCGCCCCGCATCGACCCGCAATATATTCCGCCCGTGCTGGCGATCGACGCCTGGCCACCGCTGGGGCGCGATATCGTCCGCGCCATCTACGACATTATCGGCAAAAAGATCGAGGTGCTGGGCGAACAGGTGGTCAATCGAGGAATCACCTTCGAAAGCCAGGAGCCCGGCGACTTGAACCGCTTGTTCATGCTGTCGCAGCTCAACTCGGCGTACACCACGCTGGGCACGATGGCCTTCGCCCGCGGCGTGCATCCGCTCGAGGCCTATACCGAATTGTGCCGCATCGTGGGACAGCTCTCGGTCTTTGCCAAGGAACGCAAGCCGCCCCCCTTGCTGCGCTACGACCACGACGACCTGGGCACGATCTTTCTCGATGTGAAGCAAAAAATCGAGGCGTTGATCAACACCGTACGCGATTACGAGTACGAGCAGCGGTTCTTCGTCGGCGTCGGCCTGGGCATGCAGGTCACGCTCGAGCAGAAATGGCTCGGTTCCGACTGGCAGTGGTACATCGGGGTCGCCAAGGGAGATCTGACCGAGAAAGACTGCCGCGAGCTGCTCCAGCCGGGCCAGTTGGACTGGAAGCTCGGCGCCGCCAACAAGGTCGAGATCCTGTTCAAGACCCGTTCGCAGGGGGTCTCGCTGGTGCCGGTCGAGCGGCCACCACGTCCGCTGCCGACGGGGCGGAACTGGATTTACTACTCGCTCGCCAAGCAGGGGGCGGCCTGGCGCGACGTCCAGGAAACGCAGACCCTGGCCATGCGTCTCAAGGACATCCTGATCGTGAATCGCGATCAATTGCAGGACCAGCGGACGCTGATCGTGGCCGCGCATGGGAAGCATGCGGTCTTGCAATTCGCCTTGTTCGCCGTTCCGACCCAACAGTAAACGAATCGCGCCTGCACGGCTCGCCCCACGAATGACGCCGGAATTTGCCAAAGCGGTCGACCCGATCTTCCTGCACGTGCTCGGTCTGCTCGACCGGATCGGCAAGGGAGAAAATCCCTCGGTACAGAACGAACGGCTCAAGATCCGGGGCTGGATCGACACGGCCGAAGGGCATCTGGGAGGCCGCCCCGACTGGCAGCTTGCCAAGTACGCTCTCATTTCCTGGATCGACGAGGTGATGCTCGAAGCGCCCTGGGATGGCCACGAGTGGTGGAACGAGAACGTGCTCGAGGTCGAGCTGTTCAACACGCGTCTGGCGCACGAGGAGTTTTATCTCAAGGCGCGCGAGGCGAGCGGCCTGTCGAACCGCGACGCGCTCGAGGTCTACTACGTGTGCGTCGTACTCGGTTTCCGCGGCCTGTATCGCGATCCCGAAATCGCCTCGAACTTGTCGGAGTCGCTCGGTCTGCCCGCCGATCTGGAATCCTGGGCTCGGCAGACGGCCCTGGCGATCCGCTTGCAGCAGGGGCGTCCCAAGATCGTCGAGACCGAAGAGGCGGGACTCGGCGCCCCGCCGCTCGAAGGCCAATCGCGTCTGATCTGGTCGTCGTTGGCCGGGGTGATCCTGGCCGCGATCCTGGTCATGTTGTGCGCTCGAATGTTCGAATTCTTTTAAGGGGCTCGGCGTTGCGTGAGTTACCCCGGGCAGTCCCCTTCCTTCTTGATCTCGACGACGAAACGCCATGTTCTATTATCTCCGCTACTTCTTCTCGTGGTTGACGTGGCCCATTCGGGCGATGTTTTATTCGCCCGACAAGATCTTCACATTGCCGCGCAAGTTGCTATCGGTCTCGCTGCCGATGCGGGTGGCGATTCTGGTGGCGATCTTCCTGCTCGTGGCGGTCATCACGTCGTACGTGAACTACGTCTACACGCCCGAGGCCCTGCGCGCCTCGAGCTTCTGGGACAGTCCCACCTTGTTCAGCCTGCCGCGCTGGCTGGTGATTCTGTTCCTGGTGCTGCTGATTCCGGTCGTCCTCTACTACGCCTTGCGGTTCTGGCTCGAGGGAGAAGTTTCTCCCTTTCCGGACATCGACTATGCCTGGAAAGCCGGTCTGGGCGAACTGAAGAAGAACGGGCTCGACATCACGCAGATTCCCGTCTTTTTGGTGCTGGGCACCTCCCACGACCTGCAAGAAAAGCTGCTCGTCGAGGCGGCGCAGTTGAGCTTGCGCGTACGCGATATCCCACAAGGCCCCGCGGCGCTGCACTTCTATGCGAACCCGGATGCGATCTATATCTTCTGCTCCGAGGCGGGCTCGCTGAGCAAGCTGGCCGCCCTGGGACGCCAGGCCTCGCTCGACGAAGCCGACAGCGCCGCGCGTCGGGTGGCCCGACAACTCGAGGAATCGTCGCTGCGACAGACCGTGATTCCCGAGTCCGAGGATATCCGCAGCACCGTGATCCCCGACGGCAATCGTGGCGGCGGGGGAGGTGGCGGTGGCAACATTCGGGGCACGATGGTGATTGGCGGCGGCACCGCCATGCCCGAGGGAGACGAACTGGTCCTCGGTTCCTCGGTCGAGAAGAAGGCGGTCGTGCTCTCGCCCGAAGAGGCCGTGCTGCAAGGTCGGCGGCTGGAATACGTCTGCCGCTTGCTGCGCCGTGCGCGCCAGCCACTCTGCCCCTTGAATGGCATCCTGACGCTCCTTCCCTACGACTTGATCGAACGGGGCCCGCGCGAAGCGATTCAATTGCAGCGCGCCGTGAAGAGTGACACCTGGATCATCCGCCGCGATCTCAAGCTGCGCTGCCCGACGACGGCGCTGGTCTGTGGCATGGAACAGGAGAGTGGCTTCCGCGAGTTGCTCCGGCGCATCGGCCGCGATCGCTCGCGGGCGCAACGTTTCGGCAAGGGACATGGTCTGTGGAACCCGGTCACCGCAACGCAGATGGAGGCGGTGGCCATCCACGCCTGCGGTTCCTTCGAGGATTGGGTCTACAACCTGTTTCGCGAGCGTGGCTCGCTGACAAAGCCCGGCAATACAAAGCTCTACGCCCTGTTGTGCAAGATTCGGCGCGACGCCGCCGGGCGCATCGCCGGCATCCTCAAAGGGGGTTACGCTCCCGAAGCGCAGGAGGACCAGCAGGTCGAACCGCTGTTGTTCGGGGGCTGTTACTTCGGCGCCCTGGGCGAGACCGAAGCTCGCCAGGCGTTCATTCGCAGCGTCTTCGAGAAGCTCACCGAGCAGCAAGAAGACCTGGAGTGGACCCAGGCGGCGATCGTCGAGGAGCAGCGTTTCTCGCAAATCGCGAACGTTATCGTCGCGCTCGATATCGCCATGGTCGTCGCCCTGGGAGGCCTGCTCTTCTCGATGTGGCGCAGCGGCAGCTAACGTCACTCGAGCCAAGAGCTGTCGACGCGCTCGTGCCGCGTCACCCGGCCGAGACTTCGCTGCCGGGAAGCAGAAACCCCCGTTCGACCAGGGCCCAGAGGACCGGCGCCGCACGCTGCAACGATTCGGCAGGCGCAAGGGACATCGCCCGGGCCCCTTCGGTCACGATCTCGCCCACGGGGCGATTTCCACGACAGGCGCTCAGCACGCCCAGCACGAAGGCGTCTACCTCGCCCGCGTAGGCGATTCCCCCATCGATGCGGAGCCGGGCGCGCAACACGTCCCACGGTTGTTGCTGTCCCGGCTGACACTCCTGGTCGAGACGCACGCGAGGAGATAAATGCAGCGGCTCGCGCAGCAGCTCGCCCGGATTGGCAAAACGCTGCAGGAAGTCCTGGCGTCGAAACCTGGCTTCGACATCCTCGCCGCACGGCCCGACGAACTGCGCCGGCGCATCGTCGAAACGGATCCAGTTTCCGCCGCCGCTGCGACGCCGCACGATCATGATGCCGTAGCTGATGGCCTCGACGCCGGCGCGATCGTAATAGTCGAGCCAACTTTGAAACCGCGAGCCGGCATCTTCCGCGGCATCCCCCTCGGTGTGCGAGAGCCACAGCGCCGCATACTTGGCCGTGTCCGAAGTCTCGGAACGCAGGACCCACGCGTCGCACTCCGAGCCACGAAACCAACCGGTCAGTCGTTGCCGCCAATCTTCGCCCCGCGGGTGTACCCAATTGCAGAGCAGCAGGCAGTAGCCACCCTCGTTCAGATGACGCGGTACTTCTCCGACGATGCGGTGACACAACTCGTCTCCCACCTCGCCCCCGTCGCGAAAGATGAATCGGTTCTCGGGCGAGATCACGAAGGGAGGATTCGAAACGATCAAGTCGAACCGCTCGTCTCCGACCGGCTCGAAGAGGCTGCCCACTCGCGCGATCACGTGCTCGTAGCCGTTGAACAGGGCGTTGAACGCGGCGTAGTTCACCGCTCGGGTGTTGAGATCGGTGGCCCAGGTTCGTTCGCTGTGGCCGGCCGCGACGAGGGCCAACACGCCGCAGCCCGTGCCGAGGTCGAGTGACTGTCGCCAGTCGCGGCGCGGCATCAATTGGGCCAGGGTGTTCGTGCTCGTGCCCGCCCCCATGACATACTCGGGATCGACGGGCGAGCCACTCGGGCGCGCTGCGTCGCAGACGAGCAACAGCTCGTGATAGGGCATGATCCGCACGGCCGCAGACACGGTTTTCTCTTGCCGCGCAAGCAAACCAAGCTGTTGCCACGATTCAAGCGAGACGGTGGGAATCGTCTTCTCCAGCCGATCGACTGCGACCGGCACGCCCACGACGAAAAGCCGTACCAGCAGATCGAGAGCCGAGCCTTCCGCCGTGCGATGCAGCACCACGGCCGCTTCGAGGGGCGTGAAGGCAGTCATTGCCCGCTTACCCAGCCGTTCGAGCACCGTCTCGCCCCGAAAGTCCGCCTCGCGGAACGCCTCGCGCACGCGACGCACCTGATCGGGCAAGTCGATTCGCAACGGTCGATTCGGCAACTGTTCATTCACGGCAAGTCCTCACTGAATCCGTTATTTTTGGACAAATGATGATGACCGCAAGACGTGGTCCCTGCCACCACTATTAGAATATGTCGACACAAATCGAAACTTGCAGACATCCAGTCAATAGTTCGTCGACTCTCCCCTTCGCGCTCTTCGCGCCTTCGCGGGAAAAAAAGATTACCGCAAAGGCGCAAAGAGCGCGAAGGGAAAGTGCGGTGAAGTCATGTTTGACGGCCTGTTGCTTGCTGCCACAACCCTGGAGCGATACGATCCGGTCGTATTTTGGCGGTGAACCAATTCATAGTTCTTATCGCGGTGACTCATGAGTGCCAAGTTTTCGTTTGGCAAGATCGGTGTCGATCTGGCGGCGTCGTTCGAGGAAGGCGCCGAGCCCGCCCCCGCACCGCGACCGCAAAGCTCGCGTCCGTTTCGCATGCTCGTGATCGGCGATTTCAGTGGTCGAGCGAATCGCGGCGTCAAGGAAAGCGGCACGGAGATTGCCAAGCGCAAGCCGATCGCCATCGATCGCGACAATTTTGATGAGGTGCTGGCCCGGCTGGCGCCGCAACTCGATCTGGAGCTCGTCTCCGACGAAGGCGCGGCGAGTGTCCATCTTGAGTTCGCCGATCTCGACGATTTTCATCCCGATCGCCTGGTGCCGAAGGCAGAGATCTTCGCGAGGTTGCGCCAGCTACGCCGGCGGCTGCAGGATCCGAAGACGTTCGCTGAAGCCGCAGGCGAACTGCGTCCTGCCAAAGCTGCCTCTCCGTCGACCGCGCGGCCGGCAGACTCCCCCGCTCCGGCCCCGGACAAGAGGACGACTTCGTCGAGCTTGGGAGACAATCTGCTCGGCTCGCTACTCGAGGCCACCGAGCAGGCTGCCAATACTCCTAGCGCTGCGGCACCCAAGGCGTCGGGCCCTTGGGACGCGCTGATTCGTAGTATCGCGGCCCCCTATGCACTGGCCAAGCCCGACCCCGAGTTGAAAGAACTCCTCGGCATCGTCGATGCCGCGACGAGCGAAACGCTGCGGAGATTGCTCCATGCACCGACGTTTCAAGCACTCGAAGCGGCCTGGCGAGCCTTGTTCCTGCTGGTACGACGGCTCGATACCGACGCGCAGTTGCAGCTTTACGTACTCGACCTGTCGCGCGCCGAGATCGCCGCTGATCTGGCCGCACAGGACGACCTCAGCCACTCGGGCTTGTATCGCCTGCTCGTCGAACAAACGATCAACACGCCGGGCGTGCAACCCTGGGCAGCACTCGTCGGCAATTTCACGTTCGACCACACGGTCGAAGACGCGGAACTGCTCGGCCGCCTCGCACAGATCGCCGCAGCAGCCGGCGCGCCGTTTCTCGCCGCTGGACACTCGCGCCTCGTCGGCTGCGAATCATTCGCCGACACGCCCGACCCCGCCGATTGGAAAAAGACCACCGGCGAAGCCGCCGAGGCCTGGCAGGCCTTGCGTGCCATGCCGGCAGCGAAACGAGTCTCGCTCGCCATGCCGCGTTTTTTAGTACGAGTGCCCTACGGCCCGCGCACCAGTCCGATCCAGCCGTTCGCGTTCGAAGAAATCGCAGGCCGCCCGGCACACGAAGACCTGCTCTGGGCAAACTCGGCTTTCCTGTGCGCGTTGGCGCTAGGCGAAGCCTTCGCCCGCGACGGCTGGAATATGCGGCCGGAGCAGGGAAGAGAAATCGGCGACCTGCCGCTCTACACGTACAAAGAGGATGGCGAGACGGTGGTTTATCCGTGCGCGGAAGCGTTGCTGAGCGATCGCGCGGCAGATCGCCTCGGCGAGGCGGGCGTTTCCAGCGTGCAATCGATTCGGGGGCGAGACGCCGTGCTCATGCGTCACCTGCGACTAGGGTAAGGGATGATCGCCGCCAGTTGTTTCTCGAACTCGGCCTGGCCTCAGCGCAAGATGCTGAGGGGGTTGCCACGCTGCTTGTAGAGATCATCCTTCTTGATGAATTCGACGTTCGAATCCGTGCCATCCAACTGTGAAAACAGGCCCTTGCCTTCATAGACGGCGAAATGCACGTTCGGAAATCCCCAGGAAGCGACATCGCCGGGCTGAAGGGACGAATTGAGCGGTATTTGAGCCCGCTCCAGCGTGCCGGTGCGCAGCCCCGGCCAGTCGAAGCATGCGCGTCCGGGCGATAAAGTCCACACGCTCCCCTTCATCGAATCGGGGCGTGCCAATTCCTTGAACGTGTTCGGTTTCTTCTTGGGAACCTCTTGATAGTCTTTGAAGAACTCGTCCGACGATACGAAGCACTTCTGCTTGGCGTCGTCCGGCTTGTTCTTGTTCGAGAACTTCTCTTTGACGTTCTTCTGCAGGTTGCCCTTGAGAAGCTTGGTTCCTCCCTGACCGTCGCTCATGGCGCACCCCCTTTCGTAGCGCCGTGCTGCTGGTAGTAGCTTTCAGCGCGCAGGAGCAATTCGTCTGCCTTTTCCGCCGGGGAGCGAGAATCATCGCGCAGCAATCTCGCTGCCCACAGATGGCGGCGATCCTGCTCGAAATCGTCCCCGAGCAAGAAACAAGTATCGATATAGCTCACCGCCTGCTGCTGCGTTTCCAGGCCATGTTGCTTGGCGCGCCGGCGAGCGCGTTCGATGCGGGGGCGTAGTTCATCATCGCTGAGCCCTTCGACGATCTCCGGCAAGTCTTCGCGCAAATGGGCCATGACGCGCTCGTCGAAAAGCTCGCGCACGACCTGGGACATCGCCTGCATGTGCTCGGGACGGAGTCGAAACATGTTGCTATCTCGAAAGCGATTGTGCGGGACGAGCAGTCGCCGCGGCGCGGTGGATCGATTGCCACTGGCCACCACCGTTCACGATGAGCCGCGAGATCGGTCCAAAGAACCGTGCGGCTTCCTCCGCCGTGCAGACTGAGAGAAAACGTGGTAGCACGCGCGGATCGTAAAAGCGGAAGTAGACCCTCTTTCCTTCCGGATCCTCGACCGTAAGAAAGCGGCGAAAATGCTGCCGCAACTCGTGCAAGTCCACGGTGGCCTCGGCGAAGAATCCCCACGGACGTTCGGCCAGACACTCGAGGATCCACGCCAGCAGCTCACCATCAACCTGGACCAGGTAGGGGGCGATCGACCATAGCTCTTCGTCGGCCGTGCCACGGTACAGGCTCACGGCACGACCTTCGAGCGACCACATCCGTGGCGGCACCGTCGGCTCGTCGCAGGCATCGATCACCGCGTAGAGCGATTCCGACGCAGCAGCGAGCATCTGCGACAAATGTTCGACCGTCATCGGAACGGTGAGGATCGCGCTCATGAATCAAACTGTGTTTTAGCCCGTGACTTTCGGTTCCTGCGTATCAAGCGCACACGCCCGCCCCAGACTGCTTGGCTTGGGCCATGCAATCGCACTTCGGAGAGCCAGCTCCGCCCATGCCGACCTCGCCAATGATGACCGTGGGAAATCCCATCACCAGCACTCCGCCATGCACGGTCATGTCCCCGATGCGCGCCGCCATCAAGCCACCGATTAACACCGTGGGGGATCCCTTGGCGATCATGTCGGGCGGCCCCACGCAGACGCACATGTCGGTCACGCGCGCCGCCGGCATGCCGCCAATGAGCACCGTCGGGCAGCCAGGTGGCAAGACCGGGCCACCGATGTGCGGCACCAGGCCCGTCACCATCGGGCAGACGTGCATGTCGCCAACGCGCGAAGCAGGGGGCATGGATACTCCTGATTCGTTGAGATGCTCTAGAAACAGACAGCCAACTAGACTGCGGTGAGTGGCCCGACGGCTGTTTACTCCAAATCAGGCAGAGACTCCAGGACGTACGGCACATCAATTTTTGCAATTCTACCCGGTGTCCAGAAGAGCGAATTGCGATTCGCGCGCAGTCCGTTCTTCCAGGTAAAGAGGACGCCATCGTGACTGGAATTCAGCAAGGCCAGACTGCGTTCCTGCTCCACCAGTCGAATGCTGCCGAAGACGACAAACTCCATGCCCGTATCCCTCTTCTCGAACTTATCGACAGTAAACAGGAGGGAAACCGTGGGGGCAAACTGGTAGCAGTCTTCCACCATCGCACGCGTTACGGGATGAACGGGGCCGGCCGAGACGACAACTCCTCGCCCGACTTTGTTTTGGGCCGCGCTTACGAGCCCATTCTCGTTGGCGATCGCCAGCAGTACCTGCTCTGGCGTACGAGTCGAAGCGAGATAGAGGGTGAAATCCAACGACATCGGTCAGCCTGCCATTTAAGGAAAAAACTGAGTTACTTTCCCACCCCGCACGATCTTGATCTCTTGAAGATCGGCAATCGGCCAATCGGAAAACTGCTTCTCCAGTGCCGCCATATCGCCCCCCCAGTCATCGAGATTGAGGACGATTCGGTCCGCTTGGCCCTTGGCCACTTTGCCCTCGACTTCGCTCCAAATACCTCGCGGAGACTTAGTGGCCCCCGGCGAATACGCATCGAAATACTCTCCTTCGATGCGATAGTCGGGGCGACTGCCGTTGGGCTTCGCGGGTGGGTTCTGTTCAATATTGTAGCCCTCATCGGCCAAGGCGTTGGCAGCCTCGTTTTCGCGCTGCAGCGATCGCTGCGTCGCGGCGTCTCCCTCGACTTTCGTCGGTCTCCCACTCGGCTTGCCGCCCTGGGCGCCGCTCGGCTGCACCGTATTGTTCGATGCGTTCGCATTCGAATCATTGCTGTTGTTCTCATCATCATCGTTGCCATTGCCACCTCCGCCCGTGGTCATCATGACGGCGGTTCCCGCGCCGGCGCCGGCACCGACGATGCTCGCGCCTCCTTGCAACGGCACCGTGGCAGACGTGCTGACGACGACGGGCACGACCTGGCCATCGGGCGTCGCCAGCAGCTTGATCCCAGGAATGTTCAAGGGCTTGGGTGGAATACGGGGGCCAAACCGGCCTACCAATCCCCCCAGCATGCCGCCCGCGATTTCGCTCTTTTGATTGCCATCGTATTGATCCCAGTTCGCAGCGATTTGCGAGAGACCGTACGCTCCGTAGGCAGCCAGTCCCACGGTCAACGTGATGGCAAGCCAGGCAGGCGCCGCCGCGATTGCCGCGACGGCGACCAGGCTGATAACTGCTCCTTCGGCGAACCCCTTGAGGAAACAACCCAGGCAGAAGTCGTCGGTCTTCGCCGTGTCACTATAGCCGTCCATGCTGTCGGCAAGACCATCGTGGAGGCTGCCAACATCGTCAACCGATACGCTACCTTGCAGCATTTTTCCCATAGTTAGCCATCCCGGTCTGGCTGACGCTCGGCGTAGACACTGCACGAAGTCGCCACGAGCAGATTCGACTTGTCGGTAGGAGACAAGTTGGTGCTGGCCAATACCTCCTTTGCCCACGCACAGTCGGGATGCGATTCGAAGTTTTCTCCCAGGAGGAACGAAGTGTAGATGTAGCCAATGGCCTGTCGTTGCGTTTCCAGCCCGTGCTGTCTGGCACGGCGGGCCGCGCGACTGACGCGTGCCAACAACTCCGTCTCGCTGAGATGCGCCGTCTCTCGTGGCGGTATATGCTGGCGCACATCGGACGCCGCGCGCGTTTCAAAGGCTTTTTGTGCTTCAACTTTCAGCGCGGCGGATTGCTGTTCGCTGAGTTCCATCGTGGCACACCCCCTGCCTTCTGAGCATCTGCTCATCTGGATGCCGAATCCCACGCCAACGATTCCAACGTTCCGTCTCGACGCGTCACGTAGAACTGGTCGATCGGACCGAAGAACTTTGCTGCCTCACTGGCCGGACAGGTAGGCAAGAACATCGGCAGGACACGTGGGTCGTAAAACCGAAAGAACATCTCACTTCCTTGCGCGTTCTTGACCAAGACATACCGTCGCAGATGCTGTCGGACTTCGCTGAATGTCGAGGACGAAGCCAGTAAGATTCCCCAGGGGGCTAGCCACAGATTCTCGTATACCCAATCAAACAAGGCCGGAGTCGCGTAAGCTAAATAGGGAGCCTCGTGACCGAAATTGATCTCGGCATCGCCCTGATAGAGGCAGCTTACGCTCGGCGTCAATGGCCGCAACATGCTGGGCACGCGTGGCTCATCACAAGCATCGAGCACGGCGAGCATGCCCGACTCGGCCTGCGTGCATTTCACACGGAGCTCGTCCATCGAAATATCGCGTCGTACGAGCATGCACCACTCCCATCGCTGGTCATACTGCGGTTACCGCCGGCTAGCAAAGCTCCTTAAATGGCACCCCGGCCTTCTTTGCCTGGCTCATGCCGCTGCCGACCTCGCCAATGATGACCGTGGGAAATCCCATCACCAGCACTCCGCCATGCACGGTCATGTCCCCGATGCGGGCGGCCATGAGTCCGCCGATCAAGACCGTGGGGGATCCCTTGGCGATCATGTCCGGCGGCCCCACGCAGACGCACATGTCGGTCACGCGCGCCGCCGGCATGCCGCCAATGAGCACCGTCGGGCAGCCAGGTGGCAAGACCGGGCCACCGATGTGCGGCACCAGGCCCGTCACCATCGGGCAGACGTGCATGTCGCCAACGCGCGAAGCAGGGGGCATCGAGTGTTCCCTTGCGAAATAGCTCGAACGTTCTCTATTCGTCCGCCTTGGGTTCATTCTGCGGCGCCGGCGGTTCCACGAGCTCGAAGCCCAGGGCGTCGACGCGTCCGGCGAAATCTGGGGTGGCAAACAGTTGCCAGCCCTGTCCACCGGGTCCTTCCAGCAGCACGGCTTCAAAACCTTCGATCAAATACTGCACGTTGGCCGCCGGCGTGTGCGTCAGCACCAGACGCATCACGTCGGGCCACCAGAACGAGAGCGCCGTTTCGTCTTTCTGTTCGATTCCCGTCGTGGGATTGAATCGCGCCGCGCGTCGCAGACGCAGCACGGCTTCCGCGGGGTCCATGCCCGTCAGAAAACAAACCAAACCATCCTTGCCCCAGGCGCCGGCGACGACGGCCGGCAGCTCCTGCGTTTCGCCCGGTCGCAGCACGACGGGCGAAATCATCGGCTGCGACAGCTCGGGCAGCCACTCGAGCAGGTACAGCGGCGCCGCGACGTCCGATGGCAACGTCACATCGACTTTGCGCACATCGAGCACCGCGTACAACGCCGCGGCACGTCCCAAGCGGCGCACCACGCGGACGGGATCCTCGGCCGGATCGACTCCCGCCAACAGCGACAGGCCCGATCCGCAACTCTGTGCCGTGTAGGGGATACGTTGATGGTCGGCTGCCGCCGGCGCTGGCCTGGAAGGCGGACTCGTCACACGCACCGGCGTGGCAGGCCGGACCGGCGCTACCTCGACTTTGGCGCCCGCGTGCCGGATCGTCGGCTGCGACGCGACGACTTCTTCACCGGGACGCACGCCATCGATCCTCACGCGGAGGACGGAATGCCCCGCGGTGATCTCGTCGCCGTCGCTGAGCGCAGCCGACTGCACCGACTGGCCGTTGACGTACGTGCCGCGTTCGCTGCGCAAATCCGAAAGCTGGCAACCGTTGCGATCAACGCGTACGGCAAAGTGCAGCGCCGACATCTCGGGATCATCGGCCACGGCGAAATCAGCGTCTTCGGTATTGCCGACTTGCAGGGTCTGGCCCGTTTGCAGCCAGGTCTTGCGCCCCGCATAGGGCCCTGTAATGAGCTCGAGGATGACACGCATGGCCGAGATTCAACCGCACACCGAACGAAACTGCAATCCAACCGGCTCGCTCCTGGACAATGGCAACAACGACAGGGACCGGCGCTGGCCACGCCGGTCCCTGGTTGCCGTAACACCTGCCAGGCAGGTTGCCCCGCCTGAATTGGCCTACGAGGCCTTGTTGCCGACGAGGTCCCACCCGGCCTTGACGTCGCCTTGCGGCTTGCCCGTCTTGTGATCGGTGGCCGTGTAGATCCATTCGATCTTGCCGTAGTTGAAGGCGCCCGATTCGACCGGCAGCGATTCGCCCTTCGAGCTGGCGGCCGGGCTGACATGGCTCACCACGACGTCGTACATCTTGAACTCGAGGTACTTCTGCTTCTCGCCGGTATTGCGGTGGATCGAGACCGTGGCCTCGGGGATATGCTCACCCTTGCAGCAGGCGGCGAAGAGCTTCGGGGTAGCCTTGTCCACGCTCTTCACAAAGGTGAAGTCCGAGTGGTTGCAGCGTTCGGCCGTGCGGGCACCGCCGCTGCTGGAGACCGCCGTCATCGGCTGGCTCACGCCGACCGAGAACGATTCCAACTCGATCCAATCCTTGTGCTTGTCGTCGGTGCTTTCGCCGGGGATCGTCGAGATCTTCAAGAAAATGTCACTCGCCATGTCAGTCACTCCTTGCGTTGGGGTCGATTTACCACACTTGATTCGGAACGTTGTTTTTCTGGGCCGCGGGGTGACCGAGGCGTTGGCTCGCCTGGGCCGTTGCCCCCGTAGGACTCACTCGCTCGCACTGGGCCCCGCACACCAAGAGTTGTCGTGAGGGCCTGGAAAAAGTTGCGTCCCTTTTCGAAAAACTTTTTCGTCCCTCGAGGGGTTCCCAAGACGCCCCCCGACCAACCGCCAGGCCCCTTGTGAGCAGGGGTGCAGACACGATCCACAAGCCATTTATCAGATACAACTTACAGCGAAAACCCTGGCTTTAGGCAATGCGATAATCGAACGCGCCGTCTGCAGTGACGCCAATGAACACCTCGCTAATCGGCTCCCCTTCGCCCAGGCGAGAAAGAAACTCGGCCGACAACTCCGGCAACATGGTGCGCGTCAGAATGTGGTCGACGTTGCGGGCACCGCTGTCGACCTCGTGGCACCGCGAGGCCACGCTGGCCACCAGCTCGGGGGCGTAGCTGAACTTCGCCCGATAGTGCTCCTGAATGCGCCGCCCGATCCGCTCCAACTGCAGCTCGACGATGCTGCGCATCACGTCGTCGGTCAGGGCGAAGTAGGGCACCACGGTGACGCGCCCCAAGAAGGCCGGCTTGAACCACTTGAGCAGGTCGGGACGCAAAGCCTCGGCGAGCCCTTCCGGATCGGGGCGTGTTTCGGGATCGGCGCAAAGCTTCATGATCGTGTCGGTGCCGGCATTCGAGGTCATTAGAATGACCGTGTTCTTGAAGTCGATGTCGCGTCCTTCACCGTCGCGCAACATGCCTTTGTCGAACACCTGGTAGAAGATGTCCTGCACGCCGGGGTGCGCCTTCTCCATCTCGTCGAGCAACACGACACTGTAGGGCCGACGCCGGACGGCCTCGGTCAACACGCCCCCTTCGCCGTAACCGACGTAGCCCGGCGGCGAGCCCATGAGGAGCGACACCTTATGCTCCTCTTTAAACTCCGACATGTTGATCACGGTCATGTTCTGATCGCCACCGTAGAGCAATTCGGCCAAGGTCATGGCGGTTTCCGTCTTGCCCACGCCGCTGGGTCCGACCAGCATGAAGACGCCGATCGGACGGCGCGGATCGGTCAGGTTCGCCCGGGCCGTGCGAATCCGCTGGGCGATCGCATCCAGGGCATGCGACTGGCCGATGATGCGATCCTCCATCCGCTGCTGCAGCGCGAGCACCGTGTTGATCTCGTCGGTCATCATGCGGCCGACCGGAATGCCCGTCCAGGCCGAGACGGTCTCGGCAATGGCCTGTCCGTCGACGCAGACCTGCATGAGCGGCGTCTCCCCCTGCAGCTCGCGCAGCTTCGTCGAGAGCGTTTCCAGCTCGCCTTGCAGTTCGAGGCGTTCCTCTTCGGTCAGCGGCGGGGCGGCCTCCGTCGAGGCGGCGGGTTCGGTCTGGCCGGCCGCCGGAGCAGCCTCCCCAGCGGGGGACGCTGTGGCGGGCTTGGCACGCGCACCAGACTTCGGCTTGACCGTGCGGGGCACGCTCGCCTCGAGCCGCTCGCGAATCTGCCGGATCGACTTGACCAACTCGGACTCTTCGCGCCAGCGCTCCTCGAGCGTCGCAAGTTCCGTTTCGGCTGCTTCGCGCGCCTGCTTCAACTCCGCCAGACGCTCGTCGTGCTTGCCCCCCGTCACCTGCTCGCGCTCGAGAATCTCGATCGCCACGTGCAACTGCTCGATGCGGCGGCGGCAATCCTCGACGGCAGGCGGTATCGCCGAATGGCCGATCGCGACTCGCGCACAGGTCGTATCGAGCAGACTCACGGCCTTGTCGGGAAGCTGGCGTCCCGAGATGTAGCGGTGCGACAAGCGCACGGCGTCTTGCACCGCCTCGTCGAGAATGCGGACGTTGTGATGCCCCTCGAGCGTGGCGGTCAGGCCGTGCAACATCTGCACGGCCGAATCCTCGGCAGGTTCTTCGACCTTCACGACCTGGAAGCGCCGCGCGAGTGCGGCATCTTTTTCAAAATATTTCTTGTATTCGGCCCAGGTCGTGGCCGCGATGGTGCGCAGCTCGCCGCGGGCCAGCGCCGGCTTGAGCAGGTTCGCGGCATCCCCCTGCCCCGCCTGACCACCGGCGCCGATCATCGTGTGAGCTTCGTCGATGAAGATGATGATCGGCTGCGGCGAGGCCTTCACCTCGTCGATGACCGACTTGAGCCGGTTCTCGAATTCCCCCTTCATGCCGGCCCCGGCCTGCAACAGCCCCAAGTCGAGCGTACGCAGCGCCACGTTCTGCAGCGGCGGCGGGACATCGCCCGCTGCAATCCGCAGGGCAAAGCCTTCGACGACGGCCGTCTTGCCCACCCCCGCCTCGCCGGTGAGGATCGGATTGTTCTGCCGCCGTCGCGTGAGAATATCGACCAGTTGCCGGACTTCGCTATCGCGTCCCAGCACGGGATCGATCTTGCCGGCCCGCGCCCGGGCCGTCAGGTCGATCGTGAATTGATCGAGCGCGGGAGTCTTCGACGGTCCTCCCGGACCGACCGGCCGCCCCGGTTCGCCCGGCGCCGCGGCCGCCGGCTCGTAGGCGGCCTCTCCCTCCGCCTCGGAGGTCGAGCTGGTGACGTCGCGCAGATCGCGGCGCAACGTCTCGGGCGAGATCTTCTTGAACTCGGCCGACGCCTCGGCCGCCAGCAGCGACAACGAGTCGTCGCTGAGCAAGGCACACAAGAGATGCCCCGAGCGGATGCGCGGGGCACTGCAATCGACCGACGCGATGAGCCACGCATCGCGCGCCAGATCGACCACGTGGGGCGCAAGGGCCGGCGGGCGCGAATTGCCCGTCTTCAAACGGTCGATGGCCTTCGTCAGATCGCTCGTCAGGCGCGAGGCGTCAATCTCGAAGTAACGCAACAGCGCGGCGAGGTCCGTGCCGGGCATTTCGATCAGCTTGAGCAGCCAGTGCTCGATCTCGACGTTGTAGTTCGTGCGCGAGAGGCACAACCCGGCCGCGGCTTCGAGCGAGCGACGGCAGGTATCGTTGAGCCGGCCGACGAGCGATTTCAGATTGACTGCAACCATCAGTTTTCCTCGGGCAGGTGGCCGGCCGTTGCGCCGGATGTGGAAAGGTCGTCGCCGGGCTCAAGCGCCGGGCAAGGTGAAGACCGCATCGTCCGCGTCGTGATCGAACTCGCGTGAATGAATCCAGGTATTCCAACCGAGACGTGGCGCTTGCGCCGGATCGGTCGTGAGCTGGCACCACGGCACTTCGGCCGCCTGCAAGACCGGCTGCACGTCGAACGCGAACTCCGGCCCCACATACAACCGCGTCATCTCCGTCACCGCGCGCAACTGGTCGCCCGTCGGAGTAAACCGCTGAAACTGTTTATACGAGAGGGGGCCGATTCGCAAGCGAAACTTGCCCTGCACGTCCCAGACGCGCTCGCCGATGACGAGGTCGACCCCCAGGCGGCAATTGAGCCCCCGCGGATGCTCATACGAGGGAAGCTCCGAACGATCTTGCGGGCCCAAGTAAAGCCACTGTCCCTGGAACTGGCGCACCTCGACCGGCAACTCGAAGTAATCGCACAACAGGCGCTCGAGCGATTGCGCGCAGCGTCCGTCGTGCGCAAAGTGACCGCCGTAATACAACACGGCCTCGTCGTCGATCGACAGGCGCCCGCGCAGATGACCAGTGCCCAGGCCGAGGATCGAGTAGAGGGCCTGCGTGAAGAGATCTTCCCGATCGCTGTTCGCCGCCAGGCGGTGGCGCTCGTACGCCACCGGAAAGCGATATTTCTCCCAGGCGCGATAGAAATGCGAGATCGCGCGGTGATTGAACAGATCGAGAAAGTCGCGCAGCGCGTAGTCGCGCTCGCGAATGCGTCCCAGCAACAGGCGCGAGTAATGCGTGGGCAACACGCCACTGGGGCCGGTAAGCCCGAAACAGGCCACGGTCATCGACAACGGCGGATCGAGCTGTTCGTCGGGGGGCCCCCCCGTTTCCGTCCGCTCGACGCCGCGGATCGAACCGGCCGGAAAGCTGAGCGACGCCATCGCGCGAAAGCGCACGATCTCGCGCAGCGGCGGACGATCGTACCCCACGGCATGCCGCCGCGCGCCCGGCTCCTGCGGCGCGCGCCGCTGATACCAGCGCTCGAGCAGGCGCACAGCCTGAAAGAAGTCGAAGCGATAGGCTTCCTTCTGCAGGCGATCGACTACAGCAGGACCTTTTCGCCTGCTCGTGCGGGCCATCGTCGCAATACCCCTTCGCGTTGCTTGGTCGTGGCGACCAGCCGAGTGAATGAATTGATCGAGCAGTAGAGCCCCAGAAAGACCTCGAGCACGCTGGCAAACAGATACAACCCGTGGTCGCTATAGGCCGCCTCGTCGAAGCGCAGCGTCACCTCCACCCCACGGCAGAAACCACCCGCCACGGCGCCCCCCGCGCGCCCCACCACGCGACGGCTGCTGAGCGACAGGATGCCGTCGATGCGGGCCTGCGTCTCGGCCGAATCGTGAAAATTGTACAGCTTCAGTATCTCGCGGAGCGCGTCGACGCCCGCCCCCTCGCCTTCGAGCGACAGGTGATTGAGCGACAAGTGGGAAATCAAGCGCCACATGGCGCCATGCTTAAGGCTCGGACGCAGCGCCCGCGTGGGAGGCGTCAGGCAGGCGATTCGCGAGAGGGGCGCCCCGCCGCCGATCGACAGCCGCGGCTGATCGCCACCGAAGGGCAAGCGGCTCGGCAGATCGCGGTTCGTGCAGGTGGTCTCGACGTCGAGCGTCCAATCCCCCGGCACCGCGGGATCGAATCCCAGGTCGACCAGCGTGAGAAACATTTCCGTGCCGGGATCGACCTGCCCTTCCGCTCGATTCGCCGGGCGGCGCGTCGCAAACCAGAACGTACGCTCGCCACGCGCGGCGCTAGCGTGCTTGAACGAATAGAAGGGCTGAAAGGCAATCTGCTCGCCGTCGTGCGACGTGGCCGAGACACGATCGATCGTATAGATCTCGTGCGCCAGCGGCCGCCGGGCATCGGGCACGACGTGATACTCGAACTCGGTGTGCGAGAGCTGGATCGGCTCCGCACGCTGCTTGAACAGGTTCACGATCGGCGTGCAACCCAGGCGGAAGGTGTCTTCCGACAAATGATGCTCGAGATCGGCCGACGTGCGATTGAGATAGACGAAGATCTCCATCCGGTCGGCCAGCGCTCCGCGGACGCGGGCATCGAGCCCGGTCAGATCGAAGAAGAGAAACTTCTCCGGAAAGGCGAAATATTCCGTCAGCAGGCGATACCCCAGGAACGAACGCGCGGGATAGGGCAACATGCCTTCGTCGCGGGCAAAGCCGACGGGCTGAAGGCACTGCCGATCGAGCACGATGGGACGGCGCTCGGTGGCGCTACCCGCCACGGCCACCTCGAGCACGTTGTTCATCAACAACTCGTACAAGGCGAGCACGTGCTGCGATTGACCGTGCAGGTAGAACCGCAAGCGATTCAACTCCAGATCGCGGAATCCGATCGAGTTGTTGAGGCACTGCAACGACAACTGCACCACGCCCAGCGCCCGGGTCGACAGTGGCGTGGCCGGCGCCTGGAAGGGTCGCCCGTGCAGTCCGGCCGACGCGAGTTCGATGGGCCACAGCTCGACGGGATACGCCGTCTGAAACCGGCAGGGCTCGCCGTCGATCGCCTCGCTCTCGACCGTCGTGTGTCGCGGAATACGGTAGCCTGTCGTCAGTTCCCCCTGGGCGCGATCGAGCACGCATTGCACGATCGCCATCGACGGCACCGGCACCTGGTAGTGCGGATAGAGCACTCCCAGCATCGCATCGGTGATCTCGGGGAAGTCGTCTTCGAGCTTGTGTCGCGTGCGGGCGTTGAGATAGGCGAAGGCCTCGATCAAGCGCGAGACGTGCGGATCCTCGCTCCCCTCGGCCGTCATGCGCAGGCGGCCGGCGATCTTGGGATTCGCCTCGGCGAACTCCGCCCCCAGCCGGCGGATGAACGCCAGCTCTTTCTGATAGTACGGCAACAGTTCGTCGCTCATCGGCCGCCCCCCTTCACTTCGTAGGTGCCGCTGATCGGCTCGAGGGACGAATCGAACACCACTGGCTCCGGCGCCGGCTCGGCGTGCAACAGCGCATTGATGCGAAAGCGAAGCGTATGATCGGTCGGCTCGGAGTTGTCCAGCATCTCGACCTGCACCACCTTGAAACGGGGCTCGAACACGCGGATGACTTTTTCGACCGTGCGGCGAAACTCCTCGCGCTGCCGCTTGCGGCTGAGGGTCGTGCCGGTGAAATCGGGAATGCCGTAGTTCACCAACGACGTTTCCAGTTCGGTGAAGACCGGCGGCCACTCGAGACAGCGACGCCGGGTATTCAGCAAGCTTTCCAGATCGCGTCGCACCGATTGCTTCAACTCGCGCAAGACCTGCGCCCGCGAGTTCGGCGCGTCGCGCTGGTTGCCAGGATCGTGATCGATCAGACGATCGAGCACCGAGGGCATCAGAGGCTGGTCTTCGCGAATCTTGGCCATCGCACGCGCTGCTCTCAGGATTGGTCGCCGATGGTGAGCGTTTCCAGTTCCAGAATCGTGCGATCTCGATCCCCGACGAGAAACGTGCGCAGACCCCGGCCGGACACCGGAGCGCCGTCTCCGCCACGCCAATCGGTGGCGCGCCCCAGGCGCAATGGATCGTCGGCCTCGGCCGCGGCGCCGGCGTAGATTGTCGGCAAGTAGACCTCGCCGTCGGGCCCGCCGCGCACGATCATATGCGCCCGCCGCCAGAGCAGGTCGCGCGGACGCTGTGGCGGACGGAACTCGAGATACTGCACCGCCTCGATCGGCACCCAATAATATTTGCCCGTGCTGGTGAGCACCTCGAAGAAGCTGGCGGTCAGGTCGTCGCAGTCGCGAAGATCGTCGAACGGTTCGCCGTTGCACGTACCGGAAGGATGGGGGCGTTCCTCTTCCGCTTTGGCCAGCAGCGCCACGGCCTCGTCCGCTTTCCCCTCGCGAAGCAGGATCGACGCCTCCAGGTGCAGCTTCAATCCATCGCCGGGCAGATCGAGGAATTCGGGGACGGCCCCTGCCTGATAGAACTGCTGCCGCGCCAGTTCGCCCCGCACGAGCTGGCGAAACAGGGCCACGCCCATCAGGGCCTGAGGATCTTGATGCCCGAGAGCATCGAGTTGCTTGTCGACGCGCTCCATGTCTCCGGTGAAGGCGAGCAGTTCGCAGAGGAACCCGCGCCGCGCCGTATCGGTCGGATGTTTCTTGACCTCGTCGAGCGCCGCCGTGACGGCCGCGGTGAGATCGCCGAGCTGGTAGAGTTCTTTGGCGTTCATGGGGTTTCCAGGATCCGCAGTTGGATGAAGCGAGTCTTTCGCACCGCCAGGGACGAGCAACGACATCAGGTCTGTTTCGGCTGGCTCAGATCGGTCACGAGTCGCACCGAGGAGGTCAAATCTTCGAGTTGGAAATGCGGACGCAGGTGGACGATCGACTGGTACGCGCCGGGCTTTCCGGGCCGTTCGCGCACTTCGACCTTGGCCTCGCGCAGCGGGTACTGCGCTTTCACCTCGGCGGTGGCCTCGGAGTCGGGCGTGACGTACTTGTGCAGCCAGCTATGGACAAAGTTCTGCACGTCGGCCGCTTCGGCCAGGGTGCCAATCTTATCGCGGACGATCACCTTCACATAATGCGCGAAGCGCGACACGCAGAGCATGTACTGCAACATTGACGAGATGCGGGCATTGTTGGTTGCCGCCTGCTCGTCGTATTTCTTCGGCTTTTGCGTCGAAGGACAGCCGTAGAACGCGGCGAACTCCGTGTCGGAGCAATCGCATAGCGGCAGAAAGCCGAGATCGCCCAACTCGTTCTCCTGCTGATCGGTGACGATCACCTCGGTCGATGACTTGATCGCCACGCCACGTTTGTCGGTATCGAAGCTCTGCACCGGCAGCCCCGTGACCAGGCCCCCCCCTTCCACGCCGCGCTCGACCCCGCGAATCTCGGCCAGCCAGCCACTTTCGCCAAAGGCACGCACCACGACCGAGGCAAAGGCATACGCCGCGTTGCCCCACAGATACTGGCTACGGTCGGGACGGGACGTGTCCTCGCGAAACGTGAACTGATCGACGCGACTGGTCGTGTCCTCGTAAGGCAACCGAGCCAGCACCCGCGGCAGCGCGAGCCCCACGAAACGAGAGTCCTCCTGATCGCGGAAGCGGCGCCACTTGATGTATTCGAGCTGCTCGAACGTGCGCGGCAGATTGATCGGCCATTCGAGCTGCGTGAAGCTGTCGAGCCCGAACAAGGCGGGATCGGCCCCCGCGATGAAGGGGGCGAAGCTGGCTGCCGCCACGCCCGACAGCGTGCTCAGCACGTTCAGATCATCGACCGGGTGGTCGGCACTGGGCACGTGGCGCACCGTGTAATCGCCAATCAGCAGGCCGTACGGTTCGCCGCCGGGCGAGTCGAACTCATCGCCGTAGACCTTGCGAAAGATCTGGCTCTGGTCGAAATCGACGGCTCGTTCCGCGTCGCGGGCGAGATCGTCCCAACTGGCATTGAGCAGCTTGATCTTGACGTTCTCGGCATTCGACGCCTGCTCGACCAGGTAGTGCAGCATCCGCCAAGACGACTCGAGCGCCTGAAAACGGGGCGTGTGCAAGATGGCGTTCACCTGCGCGTTGAGCAGGCCGTCGATCCGCGCGACGTCGCGGCTGAGCAACTGCTTCAACTGGTCGACCGTGGTGACGTGACTGGGAATGCCGATCAGGCGAAACCAGCCCGACAGCGCCGCGGCGGTCGAACGTTCGCCGACAAAGTCTTCGAGCCGGCTGATGGCCTGCTCTTGTTGCTGCGGATCGGCGATCAGGTCGAAGAGATCGATCCGCGGGGGCGCAGCCGGAGCGCCCGCCGCCGGACGAGCCGGGGAGGCGGGCTCGCGGTACGACGTCACGTCGCGTCGCGTTTCGCTCGAACCGGCGCTCATCCGATGGCCTCACGCTGCGCGGCAGGGCGCGTGCTCGACACGCCCTGCCGCTGCCGGCGTTTACTTCTGCAGTTGCGGAATATTGGCCACCATGCGGAGCGAGGCGGTCAACTCCTCCATCTGCAGCCAGGGGCGCAGATGGGCCACGGCGTGGTAGCTGCCCGGCTTGCCCGGAATCTCCTTCACCTCGATCTTGGCCTCGCGCAGCGGATAGCGCGCCCGCACCGAGGCCGGCGGGTTCGGATCGGCGCTGACGTAGTTCATGATCCAGCGCTCCAGCCAATCCTGGCAGTCCTTGGCCTCCATGAACGAGCCGATCTTGTCGCGCGCGATCACCTTCAGGTAATGCGCGATCCGCGACGTGGCCATCATGTAGGGCAGACGGGCCGAAATGGCCGCGTTCGCCGTCGCGTTCGGGCGATCGTACTTCTTCGGCTTCTGCGTCGTCTGAGCGCCGAAGAACACCGCGTAGTCCGTGTTCTTGTAGTGGCACAACGGCAGGAACCCGAGCTTGCTGAGCTCCGCTTCGCGACGATCGGTGATCGCGATCTCGGTCGGGCACTTGAGGTCCTTGTCCCCTTCGTCCGTCGTAAAGACGTGCGCGGGCAGCCCCTCGACCTTACCGCCGTTCTCCGCACCGCGAATGGCCGTACACCAACCGGTTTGCGCAAAGGCGTCGGTCAGCTTCGTGCCCATCACGTACGAGGCGTTCATCCAGCAGTATTCGTCGTGCTTGAGCTCCTTGGGCTTACCCCTGGTGTCGAGCTCCCCCTCTTCGTAGTTGAACTCTTCGACCGGCTTCGTGGCGGCGCCATACGGCAGCCGGGCAAGCGCCCTGGGCATCGTCAGGCAGACGAAGCGCGAATCCTCCGAATCGCGGTAGGAATTCCACTTCGTGTATTCCAGATCCATGAAGATCTTTTCCAAGTCGCGCGGATTCGCGAGCTCGGTGAAGCTGTCCATGCCGAACAGGTTTGGCGTCGCGGCCGCGATGAAGGGGCAGAACGCCGCCGCCGCCACGTTCGACATCTTGGCCAGCGTGTCGACATCTTCCGGATGGTTCGTGAACTCGTAGTCGCCGATCAGCGCGCCGTAAGGCTCGCCCCCCGGCTGGCCGAATTCGTTCTCGTACAGCTTCTTGAACGTCTGGCTCTGATCGAATTCGACCGCGCGATCGAGATCCTTGAACAGATCGCGCTTCGAGCAGTTGAAGACCTTCAACTTGAGCTGGGCGCTCGTCTCGGTGTTCATCACCAGGTAGTGCAGCCCGCGCCACGTCCCCTCGAGCTTGGTGAACTCGGGCGAGTGCATGATCGCCGCCAACTGCTTGGAAATGACGACGTCGATCGCCTGGATGCCTTCGTTCACCGTCCGGGTGACGTTCTTGTTCCAGGTGACCGTTCCGCGCAGCGCTTCCTCGGTCAGCGTCTTGATCAGCTCCTCGGCGCGATTGCGTTCGGTCTGCTTGGTCGCGGCAATGGCGGCCTCGAGCAACCCGCCGGCTTTCGTCGACGTGGCCTCGGCCTTGCCGCTGGATGCTGCTTGTTCGCCGGCGCTCATTCCTTACCTCCCTCTTCCGCAGGTGCGCTGCCCCCTTCGCCGAGCCCCAGCTCCTGCGAAAGCTCTTTCAGCTTGGTGGTGTTCTTCAACACGTCTTCCAACACGTTTTCCAAATCGGTCGAGCGATCGACCTTCGTCAGCAGATCGCGCAGCTTGTTGCGCGTCTCGAGCAGCCGCTTGAGCGGCTCGACCTGGCTCACCACCGCCGCGGGCGAGAAATCGTCCATCGAACGGAACTTCAATTCCACGGCCATCTCCGTGCCGTCGCCGGCCAGCGTGTTCTCGACACGCATGCTCACGCCGGGGGTCATCTTGGCCATCACCTCGTTGAAATTGTCACGATCGATCATCGTGAACTTGCGATCCTTCAGCGGCGGCAGCTTCTCGGTCGGATTGCCCGAGAAATCTCCCATCACGCCGACCACGAATGGCAATTCCTTCTCGACAACGGCTCCTTCCGTTTCGACCTGGTAGGTAATATGCACACGCGGCTTGCGGACCCGCTCGAGCTTGTCGTGGATACTGCTGGAACTCATGACTTGAACTCTCCCCGGTTGTACAGCGACTCCCGCCAATGGCGCGACTGAGATTCTAACGAAGAGACCGGCGCCCGCCTAACATGTTTTCACGAAACCGCCTACGAAAACCCTCCTGAACAGCCCCCCCGGGCGCCTCGGTGGGGGGATCGCCGTCGAACCACCGACGACGACATGCCCGCCGGCAACGCCGGCGCGCTACCCAACTTCGACGACCGCTACAACCCGCAAGTTCCCTCTCGTCGCCGACTCCTCATCTGCCGCGCGAAGCCGGTCCGGCGGCTACGGGTTCTCGGGGGGACGAATACCGACCAGACGGAACAAGTGATCGCGGGCAGACTCGTCCGGGATCAACTCGGTTAACAACTCGGGCAGGGGCATTTTGCCCCAGCGGACCGCCTGCTCCAACAGGTACGAGATCGGGGCATGCGGCTCCGTGCGGCGAAAGAAGTCCGCCACCTGCAGCAGCGTACGAAACGCATCGTCGCGGGCCATGATCTTGCGGTTGGCCGCGTTGCCGCCTGGGGCCTCGTCGCCCATCGCTTCCGCTGCGCCAACCTCTTCGCCGCCGGCGTCCCCCGTCGAAAATAAACTTTTCGTAATGTTGCGGACCACCTCGCCGGCCGCGGCGATGGCGTTGCGAATGTTCGAGCTCGGCGGCGAGATGCTCGATCCGCACAGTTCGTCGAAACGCTCGCTTAACTTGCCGAACTCGAGCTCGGCGGCATCGATGTCCTCCCACAGGTTGCGGAAGAACTCGGGGGACGTCTCGGCCACGGCACGGTCGAACATCTGCAACGTGACCGCCCCCTGCTCGATGCGCGCCGCGCGACGATCGGGATCGTCGATGGCGTCGAGCGATCCGGCCTGCTCGTACTGCCACGTCGAGAAGGCCGCATACGATCCGGCCTCGGTGATCGGAATGTTCTTGATCGGCGCGATCAACGTTCCTTCGGCGTCATCGCCATTGAGACCCGTGAACGGCGCCACGCGCGTGCGCAGGCCCTCTTCCTCGTCGGGCAGAGGATAGAGCCCATCCCAATAGCGCTCGACCAACTCGCGCGCCAGGCGCAGGCCGTCGCGCAATCCGGCGTAGCCGTGCTTGCGTACCAGCGCCTCGGTAAGCCAGGCGGCGACTTCGAGATCCTTCGACGTCTGCGCGAGGATCTGCGGTCCGAGTCGCAATACCTCGGTCCAGTTCGCGCCACCGGGATAGTCGCGCGCGGCTTGCTCGGGATCCTTCTCCAGCATGCGCTCGACCCCGCGCGCGGTCGAACGCGCATCCTTGATGGCGTAATAGAGCGAGGTGGGAGACCAATCGCTGCGAATGTCCTCGCCCGTCGGCTTGTCGCCTGGAATCGGGGCTAGCAGCGACTCGAAGTCGAGCACGTCAGGAGAAGCCATGGCGTTCGCGCGCGGCATCTTGGCCGGGTGAAAGAGGCAGATCGTCCATCGCGGGGCGAGATCGTCGGGCTTGCCAGGCGACGTACTGCCTTGACGCCGGCCGCCTCGTATCGAATCGATCGATCGTGCGGGCCCTAACGTACCCCGTGCGAGTATAAAATATAATTGGAACCCGGCGGCTGCCGAAGCAGAATTCCTGAACTCCCCAGGCCATCGGCGGGGCGAAACCAGGCCGGTTTTGTGCGTTCTGACGCCCCTGCCGGACGGCGCCGGGGGCGAGCCCCGCGCCGACTGGCGGCGAGCCGCGCGTCTAATCCGCCGCACCGATCATGCGGAGCGAGCGTGCCAGGCGTTCCAGCGTCTTGGCGTGCAGGCGGCTGGCCCAGGCCTTGCTGACCCCCAGGCGTTGTCCGGCTTCGGTCAGCGTGAGCCCTTCGAAGTAGGCCGCCCGAATCAGCCGGCCGGCTTCCTCGGGCAACGAGTCGATCAGCTCGTGCAGCTTCTGGCTCATCTCGCGATCGATGGCCGCGCCGTCGGGCGAAGGGGCCGACTCGTCCGCCAGTTCGGCCGCACGATCTTCGCCGTCGGCGTCGCGTTTGGTGGCCAGATAAACCACGGCCAACGACGTCGACACCTCCTTGAGCCAGCGGACTTCCTCCTCCATGCGATAGGCGGGCTGCTCCTGCGCTTCGCCCGACTCCCCCTCCAGCCGGAGCAGATCATTCGTCATCTGCTCGTAGCGCAGGTGATTGTATTGGGCGCGGCTGAACCAGCTCATCTTCGACAGGCCGTCGTAGATGGCCCCGCGAATGCGGTAATGGGCGAAGGTGATAAAGCGCACGCCGCGCGACGGGTCGAAATCGCGCGCTGCTTCAGCCAGCCCCAAGTTGCCGTAGCCGACCAGATCGTCGATCTCGACGTGGGCAGGACATTTGCGATGGATCGACCACGCCAGCGAGCGGACTAGTCCTTGTCCCTCGTAGATCAACTGCTGGCGCGATGGATCGATGCCGCTCATGTCGGATTCTCCGACCCCGGCATCTGCGCGAGATTTTCCCACATCGCGCGCAGGCGATCGCGCGAGGCCGCATCTTCGTACAGCGTATCGGCGATCAGGCCCGTGATCTCGCGCTGCGCCGCCTCGGCCAGCTTCCAACCGGTGAGCCGTTCGCGCAAGAGCGCCGCGATCAGATCGCTCACGACGGGGTTCCGCGAGAAGGGCGCGCCCCGGTGGCGCTGCACCACGTCGCGCAGGGCCTGCCATTCCTCGGGGACCAGCGGCTGGCCCGACGCGCCGCTCGAGAGCGTTTCGCGCAGCACCGATTCGAGCAGTTGCGGATCGGGGAGCGAACTGCTCGGCTTGGCCGCACTGCCAGCGGCTCGGTGGTCCGAGTTGCGATCCGCGCCAGCGCCAAAGGCCGAAGCCGCCATCGTGCTCACCCCACGGACAAAACGATCGGAATTGCCGCCAATGCTCCGCCGGCGCCGCAAGGCATCGCCTTGCCCTGGACCCACGCGCGGACAAGAGCCACCAAAACGATAAGCTAGCGCGCCGCCCGGCGCGAAGCAAGCTGCCAAATGCGGGGGCAGAAGTGTGGCCCTGGGTCTGTTATGATCCGGGGCGCAAACCCACCATTCAGTTCCCTTTCTCCCCCTGCGAGTAGTGCCATTCTATGAGCGAGGCGTCTCGACCCACGACCGGTTCTTCGGAAGTCTCCCGCGTCCCCTCCGAGGGCTGGCATTGCAGCCATCTGTACTACCGGTTCGATCGTCAGGCCCTGGCCCGCTTGACGCCGAACGACATTACGGCCGGACGCGTGCAGTTGGCCGCTACGCTCGACCCGCAGGGGCCACAGGCGACCGCTCGCCTGCAAACGTCGGTCGTCTCGGGACACAAGGCCGACTTCGGGCTCATGCTGCTCGATCCCGATCCGCTCAAGATCGACGCCGTCCACCAGCGGCTCATGTCGGGCATCTTCGGCGTGGTGCTCGAACCGACCTATTCGTTCGTCTCGCTCACCGAGGTTTCCGAGTACGTCCCTTCGGTCGAGCAGTACGGCAAACGGCTGGTCGAAGAGGGAGAAGACCCGAACGGCCCGGCGTATCAAGCCAAGCTCAAGGCGTATGAAAGCCGCGAGGTGATGATGCGCACGCAACGACTCACGCCCGAGTTGCCCCCTTGGCCGAACACCTGCTTCTATCCCATGAACAAGAAGCGGAAAGTGGGCGAAAACTGGTTCCTGCTCCCCTTCGAGGAGCGAAACCGCCTCATGGCCGAGCACGGACGCAGCGGCATGAAGTTCGGCGGCCGCGTGACGCAGCTCATCACCGTGGCGCTCGGACTCGACGACTGGGAATGGGGCGTCACGCTCTGGGCCCGCAATCCTGAGTTCCTGAAAGAGATCGTCTACACGATGCGCTTCGACGAGGCGAGCGCACGCTATGCCGAGTTCGGACCTTTCTACACGAGCTACGTCATGAGCCCGACCGAAATGCTCGACCACTGCCGCGTCGATGCCCGCGAACTCGATTAGACAGGTTGCAAGGGAGTTCGTGGGGCCGATGGGGGCCCTATTTTGCCTTGCCCGGCGCCACGGGCTTGAGCTTTGAAGAGAGCTTCTTCATTTTCGGCTCGAGCACGACGGTCACCTTCGCCTCGAGTGGCGGAATCAGATCCGTATTCGCCTCGAACAGCAGCGCGTCGTTCGCCTGGCTGCTTTCGATGGGCAGGTCGAGCATCGCACTGGGAAAGTTCGACACGCAAATCAGGTCGCCGTCGTCGGCCAGGTAATACTTCTGACCGGTCATCTCATCCTGCCAGAAGCCGCTCCCGCCGAAGACCCAGTTCGCGTCGAGGTTCTTGCCCGTGCGCATGTTGCGAATCCAGTCCTGGGCGCGAACGCGGCGCAACTGGTTCTTCTCGTCGTGCCAGTAAACCCAGACGTCGATTTCCGTGCCGCGCGCCGGGCGATACTTGGGTCGGAATTCGACGGGAGCGCCGGCCTCGGCCCCCAGCGCCAACAGGGCCGCATGGATCGCGTAGGCCTTCGACTTGATCGCCACGATCGATTCGTGCTCTTTCGTGCCCGCCACGCAGGCGAACATCTCGAGCGGCCCCTGTCGCAGGCAGATGGTTCCCCCCAGCACGACGCGTTTGTTGGCCGGGTCGATCCAGGCTTCATCGTCTGGAGCCAGCCGCTTGAGGCTCGGCGATTCGAGCGGATCGGCAAGGGGGGCCTCGGCAGCCTTTCCTTCGGTGGCGGGCTCCGCCGCCAAAAGGGGCTTCTCGACGACCGCCACCAGCAGGATCGCCACCAGCAGGCAGGCCAGGATTCGCGGCAAGTGAGACATGGCTTTTTTCCAGAATCGTGTTCGTTCGGGCGGGCCAGCGGCGGCAGGCACTTTACTAGGTGACGTTGAATTCTAAGATATCGGGTTCACGGAAATGCGTCCAACTCGGGAATACGCGGGCAAACGCCCCCTACGGGGCGTTCTCTGCCGAAATTGTCGAATTCAACGCGCAGGCGTGCGAATGAGACGACACGGAAACCGATTGCAACTCTCGGGGGTCGGCATGACGACGATTGAATCTCCCCGTGCGGCCGAGCGTTCTACGAGCAGCGCGGAACAATGGCTCGCAGAGTTCTTTGAAGAACGCACCTCGACGAGCAGTTCGGACGCCGACGGCGCCTGGGATCGGCACGCGGCTTGGAAGAGTTGGGTGCAGCATCTCGAAGAGCGACGCAAGCTGCCGGTCTGGCCAGCCGCACTCGATGGCAAGCGCTCGCCCCTGTGGTGGTCGCATTCCACGGGGCGCCGTGGCGCCGACACCGCCAGCCTGCTCGTGCAATTGGATCGCATCGTGATGCGGGGCAAACGTCCACGCGCAAGCGTGGTCGACGCCTTGCGAAGCTGGGTCGACGATCGCCCTAACCTGACGCGCGACGCCAGCGCGGCGCTCGAAGCGCTCGCCTGGTGCCAGGTGTTGCCCCCCCTGGCCAGCGAGACCCCGGCCGACGTCTGGTGGCGTGCGCTCGACCACCTGGTCCGCGCCACGCACGAGGCCGACGGCATGTCGCCGGCCGAGTCACCCCTCGTGCATCAGCTTTTGGCCGGCGAGTTGCCCCTCGCCATGGCCTATCGCTTTCCCGAGTTGCGCACCTGCCGCGACCTGGCGGAACGTGGAGAGCGCACGCTGGCCGCCGGGCTCGAAGAACTGCTCGACGAAGCCGGCATGGTCCATTGCTGCCAACTCGACGACCTGGTTCCACTGGTCGGTTGCTGGACGCGATCCTTCATCCTATCGGGCCGAGCATTCGACGATGAAGTGTGGCCCGAGGTCTCGCGCAAGCGCTATGCCAAAGTCGTCCGCAATCTGCTGCGTCTGACGCGCCGCGACGGAAGCTGGATGTTCGCTCCGGCCGAGGTAGCCACCTGGCGTCGCGATGTACTCCCCGTGGCGCTGCGACTGGCCGGCGACGAACGAGATCGCGCCGCGGCACGCGAGGCCCTGGCGCCCCGCGCGAAGGTGGGAGGAGCCCGCGCCCGCAAGCTGCGCGACGCCAGCCTGCATGCCGAGGAGGCGGGCGTGGCGCTGCTTCGCACGTCGTGGTCGCGCCGCAGCGAACTGCTCAGCGTGGCCTTCGGTGATGAAGTCGTGCAGACCGAACTGGTGCGCGGTGGCGATCGGTTCTGGTCCGGCACGTGGGGCTGCCAGGTCGCGCTCGAAGGTCGCCCCCTGCGGATGCAGGGAGACTGGCAATCGGTCTGCTGGCTGGCCGACGAGGAGGTCTCGTACCTCGAGCTTGAAGGCGAATTCGAAAACGACATCACCGTGCAACGCCAATTGGTGCTGGCGCGGCGCCATAAGTTTCTCTTGCTGGCCGATGTCGTCCTTGGCGCCGCCGAGCGAAACGTCTCGTACGAAGGCCGCTTGCCCCTGCTGGAAGGGGCCGAACTCCGCACCGCGGAAGACTCGCGCGAGGTGTACATCTCGGGCTGCGAGAACGATCTGCTCGTCTTGCCGCTGGCCCTCTCCGAATGGCGCAGCGAACCCAGCCCCGGCACGCTCGAGCGAGACGACGATGCGCTGCGACTGTCACACTCGGCCACCGATGGTCGATTGTATGCTCCGCTCTTCATCGATCTCGACGCGCGGCGCAGCAGCAAACCCTGCACCTGGCGGCGTCTGACCGTCGCCGAGCGCCGCGAAACGCTCCCCCCCAGCGTCGCGGCCGGATTCCGCGTGCAGGTGGGCAAGGATCAGTTCATGATCTATCGCTCGCTCGGGCCGACGGCCAATCGCACCCTGCTGGGCCAGAACCTGATCAGCGAGTTTCTCGTGGCGCGCTTCACGCGTGAGGGAACGACCGACGCCATCGTCGAGATTGAATAGCGCGGCATCGCCCGCCGGCCGCGGGGAACTATAATCGAATCGTGCCGCGACGCGATCGGACGTGCGTCGGGCGCGCCCCGCTCCCCCTGCCCTTGCCCAACCATGCCGTATACGGCCGCGCAAATCGCCGAGAATCTTGCCGCCGTGCGCGCCAGCATCGCCGATGCGGCCGCACGTAGCGGTCGCCCGGCCGACGCGATTACCCTGGTGTGCGTGACCAAGTACGCCGGCGTCGAGACAGCGCGGGCCGTCGCCGAGGCGGGCTGCTTCGATCTGGGCGAAAGCCGCCCACAAGAGCTGTGGCACAAACACGATACGCTTGCCAACCCGGCCCTTCGCTGGCACCTGATCGGGCATTTGCAGCGAAACAAGGTGGCCCGCACCCTCCCCTGCGCGTACCTGATCCACTCGGTCGACAGCCTCCGTCTGGCGGCGGCAATCGAGGAGAACGCCCGCAACCAGACCTCCCCCGCCCGGGTATTGATAGAGGTGAATATCTCGGACGAATCGGCCAAGCACGGATTCGCTCCGGAAGAGGTGGAGCAGGGACTGGTCGAGATGGCCCGATTGCCCCACCTTCGGGTGCTCGGCCTGATGGGGATGGCCAGTGGCGATGGCAAGCTCGCCACGGCGCAGCGTCAGTTCGCCAGCCTGCGAGAGTTGCGAGATCGCCTGGCGAGAAACTGTCCGCCCGAGATCTCGCTCGGCGAACTATCGATGGGCATGAGCCAGGACTATGGCGTGGCTATCGAGGAGGGGGCGACGCTGGTACGTGTCGGATCGGCGCTCTTCGAGGGAATCGAAACATGATCGCCCTGGAGACGTCGAGCGAGGGTGTTTTGCTACCCGTGCAGGCGAGACCTGCGGCACGCAAATGTGGCGTGCTGGGAGAACACGGCGGCGCGTTAAAATTCGGAGTAGCGGAAGCGGCCGAAAAAGGGCAAGCAAACCGGGCCTTGATCGAAGGACTTGCCGAGACGCTGGGCCTGCGGCCCAATCAGCTTTCGTTGGTTCGGGGAGCGACGTCGCGGGCGAAACGAGTCCTGGTACGCGGGATTAGCCAGCAGGAGCTCTCCGCCAGACTGGACAAACTGCTCTCGTGAGAGGATCGAAATCGACCATGATCGCCTCTGGCGCCACACACCGCCCTTAAACTCCAACAATCGCCCTTGAACAGGATCGAGTTCGTATCTATCGTTTGATTCGTAGGCTAATTTCTCTCCCGCCCCGGTACGTCGGGGCACGGTTTCCCCCCGCATGAAGTTCAAAATAAGCGATTACATCGGCGTCTCGATCGTGACGGTCGCATCGCTGATCTTGATGTTCACCATCGGTATCGGCAACGGCTCGTGGAGCTGGGGCGGATCTCACGAGGCCGAGAAGGCGCGCGAGATCGTCATTCCCAAGACCCCGGTGGCCGTCCAACAAGTCGAACCGGAGTTGGTCGAGATCGTCGTCCGCTTCGCCGGCATGCTGCGTCCCTTCGAGCGGCATCCACTGGCGTTCGAGGTGGGAGGGCGCGTCACGTCGCTCGGCACCAATGCCGCGGGCAAGCCACTCGACGTCGGCGATCGCGTCGACGCGGGGCAGATCATCGCCGAACTCGATGCGCGCACCGAGTCCGCACGGCTCAAGCGTGCCAAGGCTCTGCTCGAAAAGGCGCAGGCCGATCTCGCGCGGGTCGAACGCACCAAAGAACGGGTCCCCGGCGCCGTGACCGATGCCGAATACACCGACTTGATCACGCGACTGGCCGAGGCCGAGGCCGAAACGACCACTGCCGAAAAAGCCCTCGAAGACCGCCTGCTCATCACCCCCGTGCCCGGCGTCATCTCGCGGCGCACGCTCAGCGTGGGCGAATCGGTGAATCCTCATCAGGCCGTGTTCGAAGTGCTCGAAACCGACAAGCTGCTCCTCGTCGTCGGCATTCCGGAATCGCGCATCCAGGAACTGCGCCTCGGGCAGCGGGTACACCTCGAATTGCTGGCCCGCGACCTCTACGGCCGTCCTCGCCCGGCGGTCGATGGCGTTGTCCACGAGGTGGCCGAGGCCTCCGATCAGCAGACCGGATTGTTCGAAGTCGAGATCGTCGTCGACAACACCGAAAATCAACTCAAGCCGGGCCTGATTGCCCGGGCGAACATCGTCGTCGACGAGGTCGAGGCGTATCGCCTACCGTTGACGGCAGGTGTCTTCCGCGAAGGCGAGCTGTTCTTGTTCGCGATCGACGCGCAGAACAAGGCGGTGCGTTATCCTTTGCTCGGCGCGCTCGAACAGGGTAGCGAACTGATCGTGCGCGAGCTTCCCGCGGAGTTTCGCACGGTGGTAGTGCGGGGCCAACACCGCCTGACGGATGGCCGCGAAGTCGAAATCCTCGACGCCCAGGCCGCCGGTAGCGAGGCCGAAGCCATCGAGCCGGCCGTCGAAGTCAACATGGCCAGCGGCGCCGAAGCTCCCTGAGACCAGGCTGCTGCTCGCGCGAACCTCGCTCGCGGTTATTCCTCGTCTTCGAGGCGAATTTCGAGAATCTTGTAGTTCAGCGTGCCGGCGGGCACGGGAATCTCGACGGTCTCGCCAACCTTCTTTCCCATCAGCCCTTGTGCCAGTGGGCTGGTGACCAGAATCTTGCCCACGTCGTAGTCTTCTTCGCCGGCGCCGACCAGGGTGAACGACTCCTCGTCGCCGAAGTTGAGATCCTTGACCACGACCGTCACGCCGAAGACGACCTCCCCCTTGGGGAGCGTGGCCGGATCGACGAGCGAGGCCCGGCTCAGCTTGTCCTTGAGCAGGTTGATCTTGGCATGCAGCATCGCGTGCGACTCGCGAGCGCCGTGGTATTCGGCGTTTTCGCTGAGGTCCCCTTCCGAGCGGGCGTCGGCCACGCGCTGCGCCAACTTGGGCTCTTCCACTCCTTCGAGATGCTCCAGCTCGGCCTTGAGCTTGTCGTAACCTTTACGGGTCATGGGGATCCGTTCAACCATGGAACACCTCGGCAGATTGGGCGGCACTTGCGTCCGCGCGGCGAAAGGACGGAAACGTAACCGATCTCGTACGAGGAACGCCGCGGTGCGTCGTTCCAAAAAAAGGCGGCCCCCACCTCTGGGAGCCGCGCGTCAGCGAATATTCTGGCCTGCAAAGAACGTACTGTAAAGATGCCCAGACGCCGGCCGACTGGCCGGCCTGCCGGGGGGTTATTACCCTTTGCCGGGGGTGCGCTCTTCGGACAGATAGAGCATGCGACCGCAACTCTTGCAGAAGACCACGCGTCCCAGCAGCAACTCATTCGCCATGTTCGGCGTGAGTTGCTGGAAGCACCCGCCGCAGACGTCCCCCTGCACGCTGGCCAAAGCGTCGGAGCCTCGCGAGCGCACGATGCGGTCGTAGCCGTCGCGCACATCCACCGGCAGCAGCGCTTCGGCCGTGGCCAATTCAGCGCGCAGCCGATCGATATCGCCGCGAATGAGCCCTTCCTGCTCGCGAACCGTGGTCTCGACCTTGGCCAACTCCTCGCGTCCCTTGGCGACTTGCCCCTCGGCGTCGATGACGAGACGCTTCAAGTCGTCGACTTTCTCGAGTGCCTCGAGAATCTCGTCGGCCAGCACGCTATTGGCCATCTCGTCCGCGGCGATCTGATCTTTCAGAGCCTGGAATTCGCGATTCGTGCTGCACTGATTCAGCTTGACCCGCAATTCCTTGATCTTTGCTTCGTTCGACTTGAGTTGGAGCTGTTTCTGGTCCGCCTGCATCATCGTCTGCTTCACCTGGTTCTTGGCGGAGTTCAACTCCTCTTCGAGCCGGGTGACGTTGCCCTGACGGGCGCGGACCTGCTTGGGCCCGCGCTCGAGCCGATCCTCGAGATCGCTCAATTGCTGGTGGATGCGGTGCAGTTCAAGCAGACTGCCTGCCGGAAAGGTCATGGATGCCTCATGCTGAAGAATCGCGCGTCCGAATAGCTGGCCGGATTCCAGTATAGCAAACAAAAAACCGCTGGTCGTGGGACCAGCGGTTTCTCGCTTGTCGTTTGTCGCTCGTCGGACAGCCGCCTAGCTGGCGATGCCCTCGAGGAAGCCCTCGATCTGCTTGCTCCGCACCGGGTGCTGCAGCTTGCGGACCGCCTTGGCCTCGATCTGGCGGACACGTTCGCGTGTCACCTTGAAGATGCGGCCCACCTCTTCCAGGGTGTAGGTATAGCCATCTCCCAGGCCGTAACGCAGGCGGATAATCTCCCGCTCGCGATAGGTGAGGGTCTTCAAGAGTCCCTCGATCTTCTCGCGGAGCAGCCCGTGCGAGGCGGCGCTCAGCGGGCTTTCCGTGGCGTCGTCCTCGATGAACTCGCCGAACGAGCTGTCCTCGCTCTCTCCCACCGGCCGGTCGAGGCTGACCGGATGGCGGCCGATGTTCATCACGCGGCGCGTCTCTTCCAGGCAGATGCCCGCGGCCTGGGCCGCTTCTTCGGGCGTCGGCTCGCGGCCCAGTTCCTGCACCAGCTTCTTCGAGACGTTTCGCAGTCGCGAAAGCACCTCGATCATATGGACCGGAATGCGGATCGTGCGGGCCTGGTCGGCGATCGCGCGGGTAATCGCCTGGCGAATCCACCACGTGGCGTACGTCGAGAACTTATAGCCGCGGCGGTACTCGTACTTGTCGACCGCCCGCATGAGCCCCGTGTTCCCCTCCTGAATCAGGTCGAGGAAGCTGAGACCGCGATTGCGGTACTTCTTCGCGATCGAGACCACCAGCCGCAAATTGCCCCCCGACAGCTCGCGCTTGGCCAGTTCGTAATCGCGGAACTGTTCCCGCATCGTGGCACAGCGGCGGCGCAGGGTGGCCGGGCTTTCGAGCGTCATCAGCATCAGGTCGCGCAGCTCGCGGCGCAAATTCGCCCGATCGTCGGCCGCGGCCGAATTGCCCTCGAGCGCCGCGATCTTCACTTGCAGCTTGTCCATCTGCAGGGAGATCTCTTCCAGCCGCTTCATCATCGGCTGCACGCGACGCGTGCGAAGACTCAACTCCTCGAGCAACGTGATCGCGCGGCGGCGACGATTCTGGAAGCGCACGAGCGCCGCGCGACGTTCCTCGCGCGGCAGCTTGCGATTGATCACCCGGCGGAACTCCTGGCGATTCACGGCCACCAGGTGACCGAGCGTCTTCAGGTTGTGCGGCATACGCGCCAGGATCTGCTCCTTGGTCAAGCGCTCGGTGAGCGAGACCTTGATCGTGCGATCGAACGGCAGCATGCCGGCAAAGACTTTTTCCAGGGTCTCGAGCGTGGCCTGCAGCGAGTAATCGCAGGCCAGCACCGTGCGGCGAAATCGTTTGCGGGTGATCTCGATCCGCTTGGCCAGCGCAATTTCCTGCTCGCGGGTCAGCAGGGGAATCTCGGCCATCTGCGTCAGATACAAGCGAACGGGGTCGTCGCTCCAGCGTCCCCCTTCATCGTTCGACGCCGGCGCGTCGCCGCTGGGAACCTCTTCTTCGTTTTCCACGTGCGAGGCTTCTTCCACCGTCGCCGGCGCCGGGCGTTCGACGCGTTCGCTGCGCTCCGCTCGCACGTCTTCGGCGAACGAATGCTCGGGCGCTTCGCTCACCAGTTCGATCCCCTGATCTTCCAGCGCCACGAGCAACGAATCGAGCTTCTCCGGATGAACCGCTTCATCCGGTAGATAGTCGTTGACTTGATCGTACGTGAGAAATCCTTGAGCCTTGCCCAAGGCGACCAAATCCTGCAGGTCTTTGTCCAAATCGTACACCTGTCGCTCCTCCCGAACGTCGCGATTGTCGCGCGCTCACTGAGACGATTATGGTCTGGGCCGCTGGTCCGATTCAACTAGCGGATTCGGCCACGACCAGAAGGTGCGGCATCCCTACCCATCCGTGGGCACGGAAATGCCATGCCGTTTTCTCTCCTGCTCGAAAATTTCTTGCAGGATCTTCAACTCTTCATCTTCGGCGACTCCATGCTCGCCAAGTGCCACCGTCTGGGCACGGTTCTTGCTCTGCGCCGTGCGCTGGCGAAATCCCGCCACGACATCGCGCACACGCTCATCCAAAGTTTGCGCATCCTTCGCGCGTCCACGTTCATCGAGATCGACTAGCAGCGATTTGAGCACCGGCGACTCGAGTTCCAGCATCAGTCGATCGAAGTCGAAGGTTTCGCCATCGTCGGCCAAACCGGACGTCAGGCTAAAGAGCAGCTTGGCGGCAGGCGACGGCAAATGTTCGTCGACATCCACGACCTCGCGCAACTCCGCAAACGCAGCCGGTCGCTGCAATAACACCTCGAATAGCTCGCTCTCCCAGAAGTTGAGCGTGGGGGGTACCGCCTCACTGGCGATTGGCGCCACCTGGGGAGCAGATCGACGCGTCGATTTGCGAAGATCCGCCAAACGGGCACGTAACCGATCCTCGGAAACGCCTGCCCGGCGCCCCAAGCGGTAAAGTATTTGATCCTCTTTCAAGGCAGCCGCCGTCGAGCTGGCCACCGCGCTTGTGCCAACCCTGGCCAGCGAGCGGAGAATCTCGTCCACGGCCTCAGACGTTTGGTGGATGCTGCCAGCAGCTCCGACCGAGGAAAAGGCGGTCTGGAACTTGAAATCCAGCGCGTCTGGCGCCTGTTCGACGAACTCGCGAAAGGCATCCGCCCCACGCTGCTGCAGAAAATCGCTGGGGTCGAGCCCCTCGGGCAGCGTGGCGATCCGCAGGTCGAGCTGCTCGGCCAGGAACAATTCGAGCACTTCGTTCGACCGGCGCTGACCAGCATCGTCGCCGTCGAGAATCAGCACGACACGATCGGAAACGCGGCGAAGCAGTTTCGTGTGTCGTTCGCCTAAGGCAGTGCCGAGCACCGCAACCGTGTTGTCGAAGCCCGCCTGATGCGCGGCGATGCAGTCGGTATAGCCCTCGGTGACGAGCACCATTTTCGTACGCTGAATCCCCTGCCGCGAGACATCCATCCCGTAGAGCAAATGACTCTTCGAGAATAGTGGTGTCTCCGGAGAGTTCACGTACTTGGCGGGACTCGACAGGTTCAATTCCGGCAGCAGTCGCCCCCCCATGCCGACGGGGCGGCCCTGCGCGTCGCGAATCGAGAACAACACGCGGCCGCGGAACCGCTCATAGAGATCACCGCGTTCCTGCGAACGCCCAAGAACGCCGACCTTTTCTAGTCGCTCGACCGAGACGTCCGCCTGCCGGGCGCGATTCGTGATCCAGTCGCGGCGATCGGGCGCGAAGCCGAGATGAAATCGATGCAGGCTGTCGTCCGTGATGCCGCGCTCGCGGAGATAACGGCGGGCGACTTCGGCCTCGTCGGCGCGGACGAGGAAGTCGTGGTATTGTTCCTCGGCCCAGGCCATCGTCTGGAAAAGTGCGCGGCGTTCGTCTTCGACCGCTTCGCCAGCGGCGGTTTGATGACCGCCGGGGCGTGCGATGGAGATGCCAGCCCGATCGGCGAGCATGCGCAGGGCCTCGGGGAATTCGACCCCCTCCTGCTTCATGGTCCAACTGAAGATGTCGCCGCCGACGTCGCAGACCCAACACTTCCACGATTGGCGCGTGGGATTCACCTGCAGGCTGGGACGGGAGTCGTCGTGCCACGGACAGAGAGCGACGTAGCCGCTCCCTTGACGCCGGAGCTGAACGTATTCGCCAATCAAGTCGGCGATATCGATCGCTTGGCGCACTTGCTCTTTCGCGTCGTGCGAAGATCCGAAAGACACCAAAATTCCCCCATCGCGCCGCGCCGCGGGATGCGGCTCTGGCACGTCTGTCGGCAGGGTTTCCAGGGCGCCGCACGCGGGAGCGGCGCGACCCCGGCCGAAAAAGCGGCCGGATTATAGGAGCGAGCCAAAAACGGGTCAATCTCAGGAAAATGCCACACGCACCCGCGCAAAAACACGCGGAAAAACGTGCTTGTAAAGAGGACTTGTGGCGTAGAACATCCGCCCGAGATGCTGACGCCAGCATCCTACCGCGCGCATGCAAGGAATGCACACAGTTCGCGTGCGAGCATAAAAAGGAGACGCCCCCTCAAGCATCGTCGCGGCGGAATGCCGACAGGCTGCGCTGCGCTCGGCGACGCTTCACGCTTGGGTGGTGTTTCGACCAGCGCTACCTGAAGCGTGAGTTTTGAAGTTGCGCCTTGAGAGGTTCCTTGGCGTCTATAGTTCGGCAAATCAGCCCATCTTAACCCGAAGCGTAAGCGAGGGAGCACTTTGCTCGACGTTCTTTGCAGGAATTCCCTCGCTTACGCTTCGGGTTAAGATGCTGCAAAAACGCAACTTCAAAACTCACGCTTCGGGTTAGGATGGGTTGACCTGCCGAAGATAGCGACCGAGGAATTTCGGAAGCGCAACTTTAAAGAGCGTCAGCGAAGGCCGATGATTGACGACGCGTTCTTCAGCGCTCCGTTTCGAGCGTGCTCGGACGCGCGATCACCTCGAGTTCCATCGTCTTCCGCTCGCCGTCGCGAATCACCTCGATCGTCGCTTGCGAACCGATCGCCGTGGCCGCGATCAACGAGCGCAGCTCGGCCGGGTCGTGGACCGGTTGATCGTTCCAGCGCACGATGACATCGCCAGGCTCGATGCCGATCTTGTCGGCCGGCGCTCCCGGCACGACATCGACGACCACCGCGCCGGTGGTTGCTTCCAGCCCGAGCTTTTCCGCCAGTTCCGGGGTGAGCGCCCGCGGTTGCACGCCGAGCCATCCCCGCGCGACTTTGCCTTCGGCCCGCAACCGCTCGTAGATATCGCGCGCCAGCTCGCTGGGAATGGCAAAGCTGATGCCTTGAAACGATTGACCGAGAATGGCCGTGTTGATGCCGACCACCTGCCCGCGCAAATCGACGAGCGGCCCCCCACTGTTGCCGGGATTCACTGCCGCGTCGGTCTGCAAGAATTCTTGATACCCCCCGATGCCGACGTTGCGTCGCCGCTTGGCGCTTACGATGCCCGCCGTCACGCTCCGCTGCAACCCATAGGGACTGCCGATGGCGACCACCCAGTCGCCGACCTCGAGGTCCTCGCTTTTGCCCCAGGGAGCCGCCGTCAGCGCACGCGCCTCGATTTTGAGCACCGCCAGATCCGTGGGGGGATCGACCCCCACGATTTGCACGTTTTGCACCGTTCGGCCGTCGCTCAGCTTCACATCGACCCGCGAAGAACGCGCGATCACGTGATAGTTGGTCAGAATGTAGCCCGCGTCGTCGACGATGACGCCAGAACCTTGCCCATCCACCTCGCGTGGAATGCTGAGCGAGCTCCACTCGTCGATCGTCCCCCTCTCGGGTTCGATTTCTTGCACGGTCATCACATCGACCACCGACGGCGCGATGCTCTCCGAGGCCAGCCGAAACGCCTCGCTCGTGCCGCTGTATCCCACCAGCGTCTCGCGGGCAAGATCCGAGCGGGCCAGAAGTTGCCCCCTCGTCAGGGCATATTGAATCCGCTCCACAAACGTCGGCGAGCCCAGCGCGATCGCCAGAATCACCAATAACACCAGCAGCCGCGTCAGCCGGCCCGGTTCGTGCGGAGCAGGCCGATGTGCGGGCGTCGACGACGGTACCGAAGCCGTCTCCGGGAATTCAGCAGGCGGCTGCATGCCGGGCAAGTTCCGTGCGGGGCCGATGGGGCGTAGCCTTTGTATTATAGGTGGGTCCACGCGGGATCAACAGGCAGTGGGCAGTGGGCAGGGATCGGACTTGTTGAGTTGGTTTTGAGAGGCCTTCTTACCTATGGCGTTCTCGCGCGAGTCGCGATTCTTTCCCCCCGCCGAGTCGGCACATGACTCTGGCTTGCTGGCGCTAGGAGGCCGGCTGAACGTGGACTGGCTGGTCGATGCCTATTCGCACGGCATTTTTCCCTGGCCCTTCACCGACGGCACACTGGCCTGGTTCTCTCCCGATCCGCGGGCCATCGTGCCACTCGATCGGGTCCGCATCTCGCGGCGTCTGGCGCGCACGTGCCGCTCGAATCGATTTACGGTCGCCATCGATCGGTCGTTCGCCGAGGTGATCCGCCATTGTGCCACCGTGGGCGATCGAGTCGACGCTACCTGGATCTCGCCCCAGATGGAGCGGGCCTACCGCGCGATGCACGAGGCCGGCTTCACCCACAGCGTCGAAGTACGCCGCGATGGACAACTCGTCGGCGGCTTGTACGGCGTCGCCTTGGGGGGCATGTTTGCCGCCGAATCGATGTTTCATCTCGAGCGCGACGCCTCGAACGTGGCGCTCGTCTATCTCTTCAATCGTCTCCAGCAATGTGGGTATCGGCTGCTCGATATCCAGCAGTTGACGCCCCACCTCGAGCGTTTCGGTGCGATCGCCATCCCTCGGGCTGAGTTCCTCGTTCGGCTCGACGAGGCGCTGGTCGTCGAGGCGAGCTTCGCCAGTCCCGATTGCTAGCAGCGGGACTTCGTGGCCGCCGGGTGGCAAGCTTGCCGCCCCCCGCGCCACGGCAAGTTCGCCTAGTCAGCACATGCCCCTTGGGACGACAATGCGGCCGCGCGTCTCGTGCCCACGGTGCTCGCGGCGGCGCGCGATGACGCACGGCTATTCCTCTCCCTCGCAGGGAAGCGATCGCTCACGTGACCGAGCCTCGACCGCAACTCGAGATCAAGCAGGCCCTGCTGGCGGCCCTCGCCGTGGCGATCACGCTCGTCGCCGCCGAGTGGCTCGATCTCGCCCAGCCGGGGCTGGCGGTCTGGTCGACCCACATGGTGATGGTGCAGTACACCTACTCCACCTTTCAAAAGGGGGTGGAGCGCATCGTGGGACGCAGCGTCGGCATTCTGCTCGCCCTCGTGCTGGCCACCCTCACGCGCGAAGCGTGGCTCCTGGGACTGTTGCTCGAGATGCTGGCGACCGTCGCGCTCTTCTACTTGTATTTCGGCGGGCGGCTCTCCTACACCTGGCTCAACGCCGGGCTGTATCTCGCCGTGGTGATGGAGATCTCGCGTTCCGAGCCCGCCAGCGCCACGCTCATTGCCGCCGAATTGTTTTACGCCATCGTGCTGGGGGTCACCGTGGCGGTGGTCGTGTCGTGGCTCGCGGGCGCCGAGCAGGACGTGACCATCCATACCGACGGAAAACCGCTCTGGCCGCTCGATCGCGATCTACTCTCGCACAGCATTATGCTCACGCTGACCGTGCTCATCGTGCAACTGCTTTGCTTCGCGCTCAGCTTTTCGTCGACCACGTCGATCGTCGCGGTGATGATGCTCACGATCACGCCCGACTACCAGTCGCTCCTTTGGAAGGGTGAGCTCCGCCTGGCAGGGGCCGGGCTGGCGATGGTCTTCGCCACCATTTTTCTGATCCTGCTCCTCGAACGCCCCAGCTTCCCGTTGCTCGTGCTGGGCATCTTCCTGGGCACGTTTCTCGCCGTCACGCTCGCACGCAATCATGAACGCTGGAGCTACGCCGGCGTGCAGATGGGGTTGGTGCTCCCCATGATTCTCGTCATGCCTCATAGTGAGCTCGGCTCGCTCCACGTCGCGTTCGCGCGCGTGGGAGGAGCGATCTTCGCCATCGGCGCATCGGTCATCGTGGGAGTCATCTGGTCCGCGTTCGTTCCGGTGTCCCCCATGCCCTTCACCCCGGTTCCGCCTCCCAAGCAGGCCAACCAGCCGACGTAGTCTCAGAGGTAATAGAACCACGCGAGCAGCCGGTGCAAGCCGCGCGTGATCGCGTTCAGCGAATGATCGGGCCGCACGTAGATCGAAACGCTGCCGGTCATGCCCACGCGCAGCGGAATCGTCGGCGGTTCTTCGAGCGCCAGGCGCACTTGAAATCGCTGCGCCGGCGGAATCCAGTACAAATCGTCCCGCACGTTGGGCAGTTCCCCCGAGGGAACTCCCTGTCCCTGCCCCACGCCGGCCCCCAGGCTGCTCACATGCGCCGGCCATAACGCGCCAGGCTGACCTTGGAAGGCGATCAAGGCCGCTTGACCGGCCTGCATGTCTTGCAGGCAGATCTCGCGGAAGTTTGCCACTACCAACCACTCCGACGTATCGATGCAAGTCAGCACGGCCTGACCGACGTGTGCGTAGGCGCCGTCGCGAAGCTGCAAATCGGTGATGATACCGTCGCAAGGGGCATAAACTCGCGAGTAGGCCAGATTCAGTTCGGCCTCGGCCAGCTCGGCCCGTGCCTTCGCGACGCGTGCGTGCTCGTCGCCGACGCGCGCCGACAGGGCCGCCTCGATGCTCGCCGCGTTGCGTCCGGCCCGTTCGAGCGCTGCTTCCGTGGCTTTGCGATTCTGCACGGCGTCGAGATACTTGCGCTCGGTCGTCGACTCCTTGGCAAAGATCACCTCTTCCTGCCGGAAGACGCTGAGGGCATATTCCGCCTCGGCGGCCATCTGGCGTTCTTCGGCCCGGGCAGCCTCGAGCTGCGCGACGAGTTGCTCCACTTGATGCTCGACATCGATCACCTGCGCTTGCAGCACCGCCACGCGATGCTCGAAGGGGCGCGGATCGAGCTCGAACAACAGATCTCCCTGGGCGACCTGGTCTCCTTCGCGCACGTGGACGTGCTTGACTTGCCCCCCCACCTGCGGCGCCACCTGCACCACGTACGCCTGGACATAGGCATCGGCAGTAAAGGGGGTATAGCGATCGGCCGCGACGTAATACGCCACAAGCAGCACCATGATCGCCAGGATCAACACCACCCAAAAGCGAAACGAATGCCGCGAGCGCACGAAGAACTGCCCCAACCGGTGAATTCCCCGGCCGATTCCACGCAGCATTCCAGTGAGCCAATCCAGTGGCGTACTCACGGCATCGCGATCGCTAACAGCGATCCCTCCGGGGCCCGTCGGGGCCTTCGCCTAAGAGCTTCGGTTTTTGGTTCGGATACGTCCGTTTGTCGATGTCGTTTGGTCGTGCGGTTGACGGTCCGGCCGTTATAGGTCTCCCACGCCTGACCACGCCGGCCGAAGCTGCGCCATCAGCGTCTGCTGATCTCCCCCCAGCGCGTAATCGAGTCGGGCCAGCCCCTCGAGATACCCATACACCGCCGTAAAGTAATTCGTTTGCATTTGGATCAACGCCGTCTGGGCGTCGACGACGTCGGTGGGGGTCGCATTGCCGTTCTGATAGCGCACGATGATTAAACGCAGGTTTTCGCGTGCCTGCACGATCGCCGTCTCGGCCAGCTCGATGCGCTGACGATCGGTTTCGATCGCCTCGTAGGCCACCGTCACCTGCAGCGCGACGTTGTCGAGAATCACCCGCAGGTCGGCCAGAGCGGCGGAGACCTGTGCCTCGCTCGACCGCACGCCCCCCTTGTATCGTCCGCCGGCGTAAAGCGGCTGCTCGACGTGCAGGCCGATGCCCTCGACGAAGCCATTCAGGTCTCCCGGCGAGTCGGCACGCAGCGCCGTGCCGCGCACGTAGACCTTGGGCAGCAGCTCGCCGCGGGCCGCCTCGACACCATGATTCGCCACGGCGACCGCCTCGCGCGCCATGCCGATCTCGCGGCGATCGGCCACCGCCTGTTCGAGGCAGGCCTCGAGCGGCAGTTGAAATCTGGGCCGCGCGAGCACATCGTTCACGCTCAGCGGCGCCACCGGGGGCTGCCCCATCACGACGTTCAGCCGCGACCTGGCGTCGCGCACGCCTTGTCTCGCGCTGAGCAAGTTTTGCCGCGTGAGCGCCAGCTCGACTTCGGCCCGCAACACGGCATCGCGATCGACGACGCCCCCTTCGCGCCGCGCCTTGGTATCGAACAGGATCCGTTCGGCGTCGCGCTGTGCCTCTTCGCGCACGCGCAAATTCGCCTGCGCGGCCAGCACGTGAAAGTAAGCCTGCACCACCTCGAAGGCGATCGTCTGGCGCGCCCGCGTGAGCGCGAGATCCTGGCTCCGCGAACGATGCACGGCCTGGCCATAGTGCCCCGCCCGGCGGCCGAAGTCGGCAATCGTGTGCTGCACGCCGATCTCGGCCACGGCGAAGCTGTCGACTCCCGCGGGCAATGAGGCCGGCACGAACGCACCCCCTGGCAGCACGGGCGAACTAAAGGCGGAATAACGCATGCTCGTGCCGATTTCCGGCAAGAACGGCGCGAACGCGACGTCGGCGTTCGCACGGGCGACTCGTGTCAACGCCGCGAGCTGGTGCAGTCGCGGATTATCGCTCAGCCCCAGCCCGACGGCATCTTCGAGCGAAAGGGCCATCGGCGCCAAAGCCGGAACGCCAGGCGGCGCTGGCAGCGGTTCGGGGCCCGGCGCGGCGTGGGATGGAATGGGCACGGCATTCGACGGAACGGGCACCGCTTCGACCGTCGGTCGCGAGATGCGCGACTCCAGCGAGGCAGGCACCACGACGTGCTGCGGCGGCGGTATCGCCGGCAGGGCGGTCACCGGCGCCGTGACCATCTGTGCCGGCTGTGGCGACGCAGGGACCGGCGGCGTCTGAGCTACCGTGTTCGGTTTCGGGGAAGATTGGCAGCCGCAAAAAAGCAACGCGGCCACGAGCCCCAGCAGGGGACCAACGCCGGGCGGAACGATGCGCAGTGGGAATCGTCGGCGCATCGCGGGGCTGTTCCGGGGTCGATGGTGAGAAGAGCGGCGCGGTCACGAACCACTGGCCTGCTCTTTCTTTGTTTCGACCTCCGGATAGGAGTTTTGTAGCGATGTTGCCGAAGCTAGCAGTTCCATCGGCCGAAGAACCGTTAGGATCGCTACAACCGCTACAGGCGGACCGGATCGCACCCCGCCACGGTCCGACGGCCCCCGCGCGGCCAACCGCCCGCGGCATGCCCCGTTCCCCTTAGACGTGGTCGATCTCGTTGAAATACTCGGCCGTGGCCAAGGCCTCGTCCGGCAACACGAGCGACTCGTCGAGCACCTTGGCCATGGTGATCTCCTTTTTCCGCGGGCCGAATTCGAAGCAGTTTCGGGCCGCCGGCAGATCGGGCAGCCAGCCGCCGACGCGCCAATAACCCTGCTCTCCCGCCGCCGCGATCAGCAGCCGGTAGAACGTCTCGCGGCGCGATTCCTGCTCGGGTAGCAGCACGAAATCGGTGATTTTCACTCGTTCGTCCGCTGGCTCGAAGCGGGCATAGCCCAGTCGCCCCCCCGCGAGGTCCTGTAGCCAGAAGTATTCGTCCTTCGGCCGCTTTGCCAACAACATGCGGGCATACTCGGGCGCGCGATGTATGTGAAAACGACGCTGGCCGTGCGCCACTTCGTAGAACCTGGCCATCTCGTCGAGTTCGGCGCCGGGGTCGAATGTTTCGAGACTGCCGGCCGGCGCTTGTACTGCCCCCCGCGCAGCGGTGTCGGTCGCGGTATCTCCACCGAACGCGGGCGCGCGTCGATAGCCGAGCCGCGCATAATAGGCGGGATCGATGTCGGAATAGAGCACGCTGAGCCGCGCGCCACGCTCGCGCTCGACCCGTTCGACGTACTCGATCAACCGAGGCGCATAGCCACGTCCCCGATCCCGCGGCCGCGTGTGGACCGAGGCGATCGAAAAGCCGCTGGCGAGCTCGCCGTCGACACTGAAGATCGTGGGGTGCGCCCCGAGCGACGTGACAATCTCGTCCCCCACGCGTCCCAGATACCAGGTGGCGCGTCGCGGCGCGGCGGCCTTGAGACAACGCTCGACGTACGCTTCGACCGTCAACGTGCCCCCCCAGAATTCATGTACCTTGGCAAAGATCGCGGCACGCTCTGCTTCGTTCGCCTGACGTAGTTCGAGTTGGCTCATGCCGGGGCTCTTTCCAAGGATTTTCTGGGCAAGCGATTACGCCTAGACGGCGCGTCGTCTGTGGACAGGCTCAGTGGGCACTACCGGCGAGGTTCAGTCCCACGACGCCGGCAATGATCAGCCCGAGGCTGACAATCTTCGTCGCGCTGACCGGTTCGCGGAAGTAGGTCATGCCGATCAGGGCGATTAGGGCGGTCCCCACCCCCGACCAGACGGCGTAAGCCACGCTGACCTCGATCCGCTTCAGGGCCAGCGTCAGGGCCGAAAGGCTCAGCAGATAGAAGACGAACAAGGCCACGGTGTAGCCGAGTCGCGTGAAGCCGGCCGAAAGCTTCATGCAGGTGGTGCCGCACACTTCGAGCACGATGGCGGCCAGGAGAATCAACCAATACATCGAAGAAAACTCCAGAAAAGCGATGGTCTGCGGGATCGCCCCCCGCAAGGGAGAGAGAACGTGGCTCAGAATATCACCGTCGCGGCGCGGCGCGGCGGCACCGCCGGGCGAGAAGAAATCTGCCCGGGGGACGCGAACCTGCGGGCTGGCCAAAGTCTCCTGGCTGGAAAAGACTTGAGGCGATTCGCGACGTAGAATAGTCTCTCGGACCGCCCGCCTTGCGTGCCCGCGCGCCAGCGATATAATTCGAGGCCTTCCAGCGCGATGGCGCTCGACTCGGAGAGCCGGTCCGGCCGATAAGCTAAATTGCTTAAAAGCCCAGCCCGTTCGCCCTGGCGATGGCCTGAGCGCACGAATGGGGACGTAGCTCAATTGGTTAGAGTACCGGACTGTCGATCCGGTGGTTGCGGGTTCGAGTCCCGTCGTCCTCGCTTGAGTCGGTGCCCCCTCGGCACCGCGAAACACCAAGGCCGCAACCGAAATTCGGGGGCGGCCTTTTTCGTTGCGCTCACCCAACGGCGGCCTGAAGCAGCAGTGCGTGGGTAGGAACTGCTCTGGGCGCGGTTGCGGTAAGCTTAGCGGGTACGCGATTGTCGCACGCCGTACGAGGCCTGCGGCGCGACGGGGGGCGCCGCGCTTGTGCCGTCCAGGCTCGCTTCGCCGGGGGAGGGGTGCCGCTCGACCGGCAACGCCGCGCGGCGAGCCTGTTCGCGCAGCCGGCGATTCAACTGCAGCACCGTCGGCTGCGTCAGGTGCTTGGTCATGTTCACCCCCTCGGGCTGAATCGCCGGCCAGTCCTGCTGACGCAAGCTCCGATTCAACTCGAGAATCGTCGGGGGCGTGAGACGGTCGGTCATGCCGACGGGCGAAGGCTGCCCCGCTAGCTTGAGCTGCCGGTTCTGATCGTCGGGCACTCGGGCGGGGACCGCCACCAGGCCCCGCATCGGGTCCCAGCGAGTCGTCCACCGGACGGCCGTGTCCGAGCCATAGACCACCGGCGTTCCGGTAAGCCATTGCGCGTACATGGCGTCGGAGACGAGCGCCGGGCCACCTTGTGCGCGGACCGTGCCAGAGAAAGTGCAGATCGCCAATGTCGCCAGAACCATCGCTCGCATCATCGTCGGCCCCCTTCGCTTCGTCTCCGAAAAAACATCGTGCCACTATCGTTTCGGTCGGCCTTCCCTCGCAGTGGCTTGAACCGAGCCGTGAAGTCGACGGGTTGCAGGTACGTCCCTCCCGGAGATTGGCCTGCGACGTAGCGATCAGGCAAGAAGTGCGGTGGTGGGGCATTCCGACCAGGTGAACTTTGCCGGCACTTCCAAAAACGCGAGGGCTTGTGACGATCTCCCGCCAACCGGGCGAGACTGGGCGTGGACGCATGCGACATTCCTCTGGCCGGCATGAAACTGGCGGAATCGGGAGGAAGTACCGTATGGTAGCACCCTTACAAACCCAGAGGCGGGTCTCCTGGTCGCGTGCTAACGCATGGGTCAAGATCGGCCATAAGGACTCGACCAATCCTCAACGAATTGAATCCGGCAGGGAGAACCCGATGAACCGCAAGATGCGCAAGATCGACGGCCGTCTCGCTCGGCAACTCGCGCTGGGCACGCTTGCGCTGTTGCTGTCCCTCTCCCCCTCGCTGGCGCGCGGTGGCGAACCGATGTCGCATTACGGGTTCGATTCCGCCAACTACTCGCCCGAGGCCCAGGCAGGTCTCGAGGAGATCTTTGCCGGGCGACTCTTCTACACCGCCTTTCCGGTGGCTGCCGCACGCATGTTGACGGGCACGTTCGCCGGTGCGCAGAAGGCCGCCGGATTCAAACCCGACTCGCCGGAGGGGCGTTTCTACGGTTCCGGCCGGCTGCCGTCGCCGCCGTCGCGCAGCGCCGGCGCCGATCCCGGCTTCGCCCTGGGCGAAAGCGTCTTCCAGCGTGACAAGGGGCAGGTCGTGAACATCAATTGTTTTGCCTGCCACGCGGGGGTCGTCCGCGGACAAGTCGTGGCCGGGCTTGGCAACAATCACATGAATCAATCCAGTCCGCAGCAAAGCCGCACGCGCGGCGACAACTTCGGACCGTACGCCGTGTGGCACCTCGGCACGCGCTTGGCCGATCCCGTCACCAAGGGGCTCGAACTGGCCAACAAGAAAACGGAACTGGAGGAGTTGTTCGAGGCCACCGAATTGCCACCGGTCGACCCGATGCCATGGTGGCTGATGAAGTACAAAAAGAAGGACTACTGGTACGCCGACGCAGCGCCGGACGACGCGGCCAGCTTTTCGATCAATTTCACGACGCCGCATCCCGACATGAACGCGCACCACGAAGAGCACGTTCAGTCGGTGGCCAAGGCGTTGGCCTTCGCGCGCGAGACGCAATCGCCCCTCTACCCGGGCACGCTCGACGCCGAGCTCGTGCAACAAGGGGCCGACCTGTTTCACGGCCGCGTCGCTCCGCGGGACAAGACCGGCTTCCGCGCGTGCAAGACCTGCCACGGCAGCTACACGAAGAAGTCGACGCAGGCGGAGCTGAGCCAGCCTGGCTCATGGGCCGTCGATTACAACTTCTCGCACGTGCTGCGCAACGTGAAGACCGACAACTCGTACAACACCGTGCTGCAGAAGTTCAAGCCGATCGCCGATCACATCAATGGCCTGGGCGAGTACCTCGCCGCGCAGGGGACGCCGCAAGAGATGATCCCCACGGCCTCGGTGCCCGCCACGGAAGGCTACGTGGCGCCGCCGCTGGTGGGGGTATGGGCCTCGGCTCCATATTTTCACAACGGCTCCGTGCCGACGCTCGCGACGGTGCTCAATTCCCAGGAGCGACCCGAGATCTGGGCACGCGAGCCTCGCGACCCCACGGCCTACGACCTCGACCAGGTGGGCATGGCGTATGCGACGGTCTCGCGCGAAGACTTCGATACGAGTGCCGCGGCAGCCTCGGGTAAACCGTTCTTCTCGCAAGCCGCCGTCGACCATAGCGCCCTCTACGATACGACGGCCTTCGGCCACGGTAACTCGGGGCACACGTTCGGCGATCGCCTGACCGACAGCGAACGCCGCGCGGTAATCGAGTTCTTGAAGAGCCTCTCTGGATCAGATATGTAGTGTCGCGCTTTTCCTCGGGCTCGACCGTCGCCGCTTCACGAAAGTATTCCTGGCCGAGCCTAAGCGCCCTGCCGCTGCACCCTAGCCACCGGCCCGGGCGGCGGACGCTCCGGCCAGTTTCGTGACAAGTCGCTTGATGTTTCCAGGGAGTCCATTCGTGTCCAGAGAATTGACTGCCTCGCGCGAAGTAGCCGCAGCAACGACTGTGGCACGCGTCTGGAGCGACCGTTCCTGGTTAGCGATCGCGGCAGGCGTGTATGCGCTGCTCATCTGCGGCATGTTCGGCAATTTGCTGCTTCGAGGCGATCGCCTCGTATCAGCCGATTGGACCTCGGAGATTCGCATCCTCTTCTATCATCTCCGCTTCTTTAGCTTCCGCGAACTGGCAAGCGGCAATCTGCCGCTGTGGAATCCCCATATTTTCTCGGGCATCCCACTTGCCGCGAATTTCCAGGCCGCGCTGTTCTATCCCCCGAACGGAATCTTCTTGCTGCTTCCCACGGCGCGCGCCATCAACGTGAGCATGGCGCTGCACACCTTTCTGTTGGGATGGTTCACGTTCGTCTGGCTGCGCGGACGGCATCTGTCTCCCATCGCCAGCCTGGTCGGTGGCGCGGTGGCGATGTTTTCCGGACCCTATTTCGCCTTCGTGTATGCCGGCAATCTCGCCAATCTCTCCACGATGGTCTGGGCGCCGCTGATTCTGCGCGCCATCGACGGCGTGTTAGACGGCGCCCAGCGTCCCTGGGCCCTCGTCGGATCGGCGGCCGTGGCGATGCAAGTGCTGGCTGGCCATCCGCAATATGTCTACTACACCGCGCTGGCCGCGGGCTTGTATTTCGCGTTGTCGTGGCCGGGAGCGCGCAAGCGCAAATCGGCCGTGGTGGCCCTTGTCGCGATCTACGGCGGTGGGGCCGCGTTGGCCGCGATCCAACTCGTGCCCGGCCTGGCCCTGACCGAAAACAGCGTGCGCGGCGGCGGCCACGTGCCCTACCACTTTGCGAGCAGCTTGTCGTTTCCTCCCGAGAACCTGGTGACGCTCGTCGCGCCAGGCTTTTTTGGCGAGATGCCCAAGTCGTCTTACTGGGGCAAGGCCACGCTGTGGGAAATGAACTGCACGTTCGGCGTCAGCGGTCTCATGCTGGCCCTCTACGGCGTGGCCTATGGGAGGAAAGATTCGCGCCGCTTCGTATTGGCCGGGCTGGCGCTGGTGATGCTCGTGCTGGCGCTGGGTTCGAACACGCCGCTGCACGGGCCCCTGTACGAGCTACTGCCCGGCTTCGCGAGCTTTCGCGCCAGTGCGAAGTTTGCCTTTCCGGCAGTGCTCTGCTTGATTGCCTTGATGTCGATCGGCCTCGATGCCCTGCTGCGCATCCCGGTTCGCTCGCCCGTCTTTCCAGCCCTACTCGTTTCGTTCGCGGTAACATGCGGGATCGCTGGCGCTCTCGTCGCCCATTCGGCACGGTCGGGTACGGACGGTCGCTGGGCCGCGATGCTGCGGCACGTGCGCGACCAGGCCCAGGAGATCGACGAATTATTTCACCGGCCGGTCAGCGATTACGAATCACCCCAGTTCATAGAGCAAAGTGGCGCGGCGGCCGGCGCCAGCCTGAAACGTGCGGCCTATCTCGCCCTGTGCGTGGCGTTGCTGCTCGTGGCGAGCCGGTGGTACCGCCCCCTCTTGTACGTGCTGGCCGCGCTGGCCGTGGCCGAGGTGATGGTCGTGGCCTGGTCTTGGTGCGTCAGCTTTCCCGTCGACGATGTATGGACGCCGAATCTCGAGCAATACGTCGCCAGCCAAGCGCGCGAGGCGCGTTTCATGGACGAGGTCAATCCGAATGAAGCCATGAGCATCGGCGGTCAGAACGTGATCGGACACGATCCCGCCGTGTCGCGGCGCTATGCCGAGGTGTTTGCCTTCGCGGCACGCCGGCCGGTCGACGAACTGACGCACTACATGGAATATCACCCCCAGCCGGCGATTCCCAGCGCCTATCGCCTGGCACGCAGCCATTTCCTGGTCGTCGCCGGCACGCAGTCGGGCGAGTTGATGTATTACACGCTCCCCATGCAAAATCCTCTGGAACGACTCGTCCTGGTTGCCGACTACGTCGTGCTGACGGCGCGCAACGACGTGTTGCAAGCCATGTCGCAGGCCGACTTCGAACCGACACAGACCGTGATTCTCGAACGAGAGCCTTTTTCCGCCGGCGAGCAACGAATGAGCCCCGGCTCTCAACCGATCGGCATGGCGCGCGTCGTGGACGAATCGACCGATCATGTCACGATCGAAGCCCACCTGCAGCGCCCCGCCATCTTGCTCATTACCGACTCCTACGATCCGGGCTGGAAGGTCCGGGCTCTGCCGGACAGCGCGCAACCGCGCTACGAATTGATGCCCGCCGATTGGGCGTTCCAAGCCATTCCACTCCAGGCGGGCCAGCATCGATTCCGCCTCGAGTACGCGCCGGTCTCACTCAAATACGGTGGGGCCGTCACGTCGCTGGCCTCCGTGGGATGGATGGCACTCGCCCTATCCTGTTGGCGTCGCCGATCCGCTTGATCGCTGTTTCGCGAGCGCGGGCGGCTTCTACACTTCATGGCGGCGAGAACGCGCCGCGGCTCCCGTCTCTGCGCTTGTCGCGCCCTTCCACGGGGGTTGTGGCATTGTTCGAGCCATCGCGGAAAATACACTGGAGGGTTTGCTCCTCGACCCGCGTTCCGGAAACGCGCCTTCCGGAAATCCCAGCGTCTCTCCTCGGGCCTGCCGCAACTATGATCGAAAACGCTCCCCCGGCACTAGCGGAGCCACGGCCACGGCTTGCCCGCTCGTGGCGTCGACTCGTCGTGCTGCGCGTGATGAGTGTGGCCGCCGGGCTGCTCGCCGCCTGGGTACTGCTCGAAGCGGGGATGCGGCTGTTTGATTTCCCGGCGGCTCCAACAGTCGCCAAGCGTATTCTGCTCAAGAAAGACGCGCCCCAAAAACTCCGCTACGACTGCTACCCAACGAATCCGCATGGCGAATTCCAGCCGCTGCCCGATACCTCGCAGGCGACCTGGTCGCTCTTCACCAGCACGCTTCCTCCCACAGAATTGTCCCTCGACCGTTTGTCCGAAACTCCCTGGTGCGTCGAATACAGCAGCTACGATCTCACGCTGCGTGCGCCCGACTTCGCGCGACAGCCTCTCTCCGGCGTGCGGCGCATCGCGGTCTTTGGCGACTCGTTTGTCTATGGCGAAGGCGTGCCGATCGAAAGCACGCTGACGCGCCAAGCAGAAACGCTGTTGGGGACTGGCTACGAGTTGCTGAACCTGGGGGGATCGGGCTGGAACACTCGCCAGGAGCGGGCGGCGCTCGAGCAATACGTCCCCCTGCTTCAAGCGTCACGCGCGATCGTCGTCTTCACGGCGAACGACGTGGAGCCCACGCCGGAACTCGCCGCGCGGCAATCGTTCCTCAACGACCTGGTCAATCTGCGCGATGACCCGACGCGCTCCAGCGAAGCGCGATCCTGGTTCAGCGTGCCGTCGCGGCTTGTTCAGTTCGTCGATCGCACCATCGACATGCGGCGGATCCGGAACGAAACCATTCAGTGGTACCAGGACCTCTACGATCCGCTTTATAACCAGCCCAATTTGGAAAAACTCGCCGACGACCTGCGGCACATGCGGTCACGCACCGATTGCCAGGTCGTCCTGGTGCTGTATCCGCTCCTGGAGGGATTCGAGGGTGCGTATCCGCTGGCCGAGGTACACCGCAAAGTGGCCGCCATGGCTGAGTCGGTCGGTCTGCCCGTGCTCGATCTGGCGCCCGCTTTCGCCGGACAGACGACCGCAGCGCTATGGGTCCACGAATCGGACCACCATCCGAACCGCCAGGGACATGCCATCGCCGCGCGGGCGCTCGTCGATTGGCTGACAACGCTGCCCGGGTTTCTCGACGGTCCCCCCTCGAGCGACTCGCCCGAGGGACAGGACGACGCAGGGACCTAGAATCTCGCCTCCAAGCTTGGTGCAAGCGACTCTGCCCACCCAGCGGCCTTGGGCAGGCTCGTCACCGCTCGGCTAGGCGTCCCTCGGGTCTGCCGGCCGCGATCACTTCTCCTCTGCGCTCCGCTGCAGCATCGGAAAGGCCTCTTGCAGCTTGCGCTTGACTTTGATTTCGCGCAGCGTGTCTTCCAGGATGTTGGCCGGATTGAAGCTCGGCGCGACCGATCGCGGCGGGAATTCCTGGAAGGTCCCGGCGAATTCGAACACGTCTTGCATGACGCCATACATGCTACCGACGTGATCGAGATTCCAGTCCCAGTAGGTATTCGACGTGATGTCGGCCCGCTCGAAGGGGTCTTGCATGATGTTGAAGATCTTCTGCAGGCGGAGCGTCGTGAACGGTTCGGCCCAGACCCCCATCGTGCCCTGCTTGCGCTGTTCGGCGAATACGAACTTGTAATCGCCCTGGCGGTAGGCCACGAGTTGTCCGTCGTCGTCGGTATAAAAGAACCGGTCGCGTGCGCTCTTGGCGCCATTGTTCTTCCCGACCGTGCCTGCGACCGAGGTGAGAAACTTCGATTGGTCGTAGCCGTCGAGGTGTACCTTGTACTGCTTGCCGTTCGCCTCGTGTCCGTGACGCAGCTTGTCGACGATGTCCGGCTCGCCCACGATGGCGCACAACGTGGGAATCCAGTCGTTGTGGCTCATCAATTGGTTGGTGACCGTCCCCGGCTGGATGTGGCCGGGCCAGCGCACCAGGCAGGGCACGCGGAAGGCCCCCTCCCAGTTGGTGTTCTTTTCCGAACGGAAGGGGGTCATCGCGCCATCGGGCCAGGTATTCATGTGGGGCCCGTTGTCGGTCGTGTAGACGACGATCGTATGGTCGGCGATCTTCAGATCGTCGAGCGCCTTGAGGATCGTGCCGATCGTCTCATCGTGCTCGATCATGCCGTCGTTGTATTCGCTGTCGCCATGCTTGTAGCGGCCGCGATGCTCGTCGCGCACGTGCGTGCGCAGGTGCATGCGGGTGGAGTTGAACCAGCAGAAGAACGGTTTGCCCGTCTCGACCTGCCGTCGCATGTAGTCGATCGCCGCCGCCGAGGTCTCGTCGTCGATCGTCTCCATGCGTTTCTTGGTCAGCGCGCCGGTATCCTCGATCGTCTGCTTGCCGACACGGCCAAAGCGCGGATCGACGGTCGGATCGTCGACGTCGGTCGCTTTGCAGCGCAGCACGCCGCGCGGACCGAACTTCTTGCGGTACTCGGGATCCTGAGGATAGTCGGGCAGTTCCGGCTCCTCTTCCGCATTCAGGTGGTAGAGATTGCCGAAGAACTCGTCGAAGCCGTTGACCGTGGGGAGCGTCTCGTTGCGATCCCCCACGTGATTCTTGCCAAACTGGCCGGTGGCGTAACCAAGACTCTTGAGCAAGCCGCCAATCGAGGGATCGAGCTGGTTCATGCCCATCGGCGCGCCGGGAAATCCGACCTTGGTCAGGCCGGTGCGGATGCCGTGCTGTCCGGTGAGGAAGGCCGCTCGGCCCGCCGTACACGATTGCTCGCCGTAGTAGTGCAGGAAGCGGAGCCCCTCGTGGGCCAGGCGATCGATGTGGGGGGTCTCGTAGCCCATGAGACCGTCGCTATAGGCGCTGACATTCGTCGTGCCGATGTCATCGCCAAAGATCACCAGGATGTTGGGCTTCTTGGCGTCGGCTTCACCTTGGGCCAAGCTCGTCGTTGCTTGCGCGATCAGAGCCACGAGCACCAGCAGTCCGAGCGATCGTTGCGTTGTGTTGCACATGCGTCACCTTCGCCTTGCGTATCCCCCCTGAACACCTTCCCTTCACAGCGCATAATCCTAGCTCGCCGCGGTGCCCATTGGGACGGTCGTGCGGAAAAAAAGGGGCCCGTACGGCAGCGGCGCCCCGTCCGCCGGAAGCCCGACCTTTACCCCTGAATTGGTTGACATGCTTTCGCGACGGGACTAGCCTGAAGCTACTTTTGAAGGTGAGGCGGTGCGCGCCGAAGGTGCGGCCCGTCCATCAGTTAGCACTCGTGGGGGGAAGTCGCTGATGTCGATCGATTCTTCGGCGCTGCACATTCTGGGCCCGATCTCCGTGGTCGCGGATCAGACGCCCCGCACCGCCTCGACGCCGACGCGGCACGTGACGCTGGTGCGTCCGACGATGGTGTCGTCGGCGGGCACATGGAGTTCCCCCGTCACGCCCCCGCTGGGGCTGGCCTACCTGGCCGCCATGCTCCGCGAGGCGGCCTTCGAAGTTGAGTGCGTCGACGCCATCGCTGAAAGCGTCGAGCAATTCGTGCAAGAAGATGGCTACGTCTACCAGGGACTGACCCTCGAAGAGACGGTCGAGCGTATCGATCCCCTGACCGATCTGATCGGCGTCTCCTGCATGTTCAGCCAGGATTGGCCCTACGTGAAGCGGCTGATCAACTCGATCCGCGCCCGTTTCCCCGAGAAGATCATCGTCATCGGTGGCGAGCACGTCACGGCGTTGCCTGAGCTCTGCCTGCGCGACTGTCCGGCCGTCGACTACTGCGTGCTGGGCGAAGGAGAAGAAACGCTGGTCGAGGTGGCCCGGCTGCTCGATTCGACCGAGGCGCTGCAAAAGGTGGCCGGCCTCGCCTATCTCGACCGCGGCGAGTACAAGCAAACGGCCTCTCGGGCGCGGATTCGCGCCGTCGACAGCCTGCCGATGCCCGCTTGGGATCTCTTTCCCATGGAGGTCTATCTCGAGACGCGCAACGGTCACGGTATCTACCTGGGACGCACGATGGGCGTGCTCGCCAGCCGGGGTTGCCCCTACAAGTGTACGTTCTGCTCGAATCCGAAGATGTACGGACAGCTTTACGTGCCGCGCAATCCCGCGCACGTGCTCGACGAGATCGAGCACGACATGAAGAAGTACGGCGCGACGAACTTCGACTTCTACGACCTGACGATGATCCTCAAGCGCAACTGGATCCTCGAATTCTGCCGCCTGATCGAAGAGCGGGGGCTGAAGATCACCTGGCAGCTTCCCACCGGCACGCGTTCGGAAGTGGTCGACGACGAAGTCGCCGCGGCCCTGTTCCGCACGGGCTGCCGCAACATCACCTACGCCCCCGAGAGTGGCGACCCCGAGACGCTCGACATCATCAAGAAACGCGTCCACGTGCCGTGCGTGCTCGAATCGATTCGGGCTTCGCTGCGCAACGGCATCAACGTGAAGTGCAACATCATCATCGGCTTCCCCCACGAACGGCGGAAGCACGTGCTCCGCACGCTCGTCTTCTGCTGGCGGATGGCGATCGTCGGCGTACACGACGTGGGCATCTTCCTCTTCTCCCCCTATCCCGGCAGCCAGCTCTTCAACGAGCTGCGCTCCGACGGCATCGTGGGGGAGCTCAACGACGACTATTTCCAGTCGCTCGTCAACTTCATGGACCCCACGTCGACCGTGGCCTTCTCGAAGCATGTGAGTGGGCGCGAGCTGGCCTTCTGGCGCGGGATCGGCATGCTGACCTTCTTCGGCCTGTCGTACCTGGTGCGACCGTGGCGGTTCTTCCACTTCGTCAAGAGCGTGGTGACGAACGACAGCCGCACGGTGCTCGAGCAACGGGTCTCGGCCCTGCTGCAGCGTCTGCGATCGCCCGCCAAGAAGTCGGGCTCGCGCGAGTACCAGGGCTCGGTCGCTACTTCTACCCGCTAAACGCCGGCACGCTTGGGCCGGAGAAGCGTTCGGTCACTCCTGGCGCCTGTTTTAATGCGCCAACCTGTGACGTCGGCGTACTTCGCCTTCGCCACGTGGGCGCAAAACAAAAGCTCCCAGCCACGGCGACTCTCTTGGTTCGTCGTATGGGCTGGAAGCTCTATTAGCCAGAGCGTCGAGGCGGGCTATTTGTTACACGCGATTCGCACCGCGATTGTTCGGCATGTCGCGCTCCTTGCTTGTGTCCGCGGAGGGCTCGCTCTATCGTGAATGCCGTGCCGAGCAGGTCCGTACGCCCCGTACTCGGCAACCTCCTTCGTCTGGCCACGAGTACACGGCATGCCATCGGATCGTTCTCCGCGTTTGAAGTTCTGCCCCGGTCCGTTGTGCCGCCGCGAGTTCCTGCGCGTGGGGCTCACCGGGTTGGGCACGCTGTCGCTGCCGGGCATGCTGCGTCTGCGCGCGGAAGCTGCCACCCCAGCGCCGACGACGACGAACACCGCCGTGATCCTCGTGTGGCTGCGGGGTGGCGCCAGCCATCTCGAAACGTACGATCCCAAACCCGACACCTCGTCCGAATACCGCGGGCCGTTTGGCGCCATCGCGACCACGAACCCCGGCCTGCACGTCAGCGAGCTCTTGCCGCGACACGCGCAGATCGCCGACAAATTCACCATCGTGCGTTCGATGGCGCACACCGGCGGGGGGCATCCGGCCGGTTCGCTGCAGTTGCTCTCGGGCGATCCCGATGCCCAGGACAAGCCGGGGCCCGTGCTCCCCGACTTCATGACGGTGGCCAACTACCTGCGCCGCCACGGCGAGCGCCGCCTGCCGAATTACGTCGGCGTGAACGCCATCACGCGTTACGATTCGTTCGTCATCGCGGGTCCGGCTTATCTCGGACCGTCGTACGAGCCCTTCAAGGTGACGGGCGACCCGAGCAACCCCGCGTTCGAAGTGCCGAACATCGGCTTGCGCGATGGCTCGCAGGTGAAGCGCCTACAGAATCGCGTTTCCCTGCGTCGACAGATCGACGGTCTGCGTCGCGATCTCGATCAATCGGGGCTGATGGAGGCGGTCGATGCGTTCGAGGCGCAGGCTCTCACGCTGCTCACCAGTCGCGAGGCGGCCCGGGCCTTCGACCTGTCGCAAGAAGACTCCCGCGTGCGCGAGCGTTACGGCTTGAACCCGTGGGGCCAGCAGTGCCTGATGGCGCGGCGGCTGGTCGAGGCTGGCGTCGAGCTTATCACCACCACGTTCGATGGTCCCTTGTGCGGCCGCGTCGCCAATTGGGACGACCACGCCGTGAACCATCATGTGTTCGACGCCATGAAGTTCCGCGCTCCCGTCTTCGATCAGGCCGTCACGGCGCTGGTCGAAGATCTTTACGCCCGCGGCCTGGACCGGCGCGTCTTGGTCATCGTCACGGGGGAATTCGGCCGCACGCCACGCATTTCCTACCTGCCGAGCAGTGGCGGAGGGGTCGCCAGTGCCGCTCAGGGGGTGACGCAGCCCGGGCGCGACCATTGGCCCGCGGCCAACTCGATGCTCTTCGCGGGGGGTGGCATCACCACGGGGCAGGTTATCGGCGCGACCGATCGCCGGGGCGAAGAGGTCATCGAGCGCCGCTTCGGCCCCGGCGACTTTTTGGCGACCGTTTATCGCCATCTGGGAATCGAGGCCGAGCACGTCGCGCTCGAGGACTTCTCGGGCCGGCCGGTGCCGATTCTGCGCGAGGGGGCGCCCATCGCGGAATTGGCCCCGCGCGCGTAGCTGGGCAAAGACACCGAAGATCACCGCACAGCGAGTCCGCCTCTCGTGACGAACGGCCCTGTTCCCTTTCCGCTGCCGCAGCCTGCCTTCTCGGAACGATTGCATTGAGATCGTGACACCGCTCACCCTAGAATGCGGGCGAGTCGTCTTGCGCCGCCAGCCATCGCTTGCAGCAACATTCCCGCGAGGAAACCATGGCCAGCACCGCCACGCCCGTCAACACCGCCTCTGTCTCCGGTCGCCGCGAGGTTCATTTCGATACCGTCGATGACATCGTCGTCGACGCCGAATGTCTGCTGAAAGGTGGCTACACGCGCCTGGGCAATTGGAATCTGGGGACAATGTCCACCCATCTGGCCAAGGCCATGCAGACGGCGCTCGACGGTCCCTCGTTTCAAGCCAACGCGTTCGTTCGCCTGTTCGCACGTAGCCTGTTTAAGAATACCGCGCTGAAGAAGTTGAAGCCGGGCTTCAAGCTCCCGAAGAAGGCCGCCTCGCTCGCGCCTCACGTCGCCGAAGATCGCCTCGGCGTCGAGGAATTGAAGATGACCGTCGGCCGTTGGAAGCGCGAACCGCAACGTCACGCGCACGGCTTCTTAGGCCCCTTGACCGACGACGAGTGGAACCGGCTCACGCTACGCCACGCCGAAATGCACCTCAGCTTTCTGTTGCCCAAGTCGTAACCTGCACGAGATGGCCGTGAACCTGCTGGCTGGCATTCCCACGTCGATCCCCGACGAAGTGACCGACGTCCTGCTGACGGCCGACCACCTGCGCATCGAGCGCATCGTTTCCCACGGGCAGGCCTCGCCCGAGGGGTTCTGGTACGACCAGCCACAGCACGAATGGGTACTCGTGCTGCGCGGCGCGGCAAGGCTCGAGTTCGAGCACGACACGCGCGAACTATGCGCGGGGGATTGCGTGAACATTCCCGCGCACGTGCGGCATCGTGTCGCCTGGACGACCCGCGACGAGCCGACGATCTGGCTGGCGATCTTCTATGGCTGATCCGAAAGGCTACTTGAGCACCACTTCAGTCAATCGAATCAATTCGCCCAGCGACCAGGCCTGCCAGGGGCAACCGCGCGGCGTGAAGGGAGCATCGCCATCGGCAATCTCCGAGACGTGCTCCAGCCCGGCTTCGTCGAGGTGCTTCATCAGCGGCCTGATGAAACGTTCGCGGGCTTCCTGCTTCGCCTCGGACGAAGCGTCGCGTGCGCGGACCCAGGCCTCGACGAAGGCCCCCATGAGCCAGGGCCACGCCGTTCCCTGATGGTAGGCGCCGTCTCGTTCGTTGACTCCACCTTCGTAGCGCCCGGCGTACCCTGGCGAACCGGGGGCGAGCGTTCGCAGCCCCATCGGCGTAACGAGCCGCGTTTCGACGGCTTCGACGACGCGCCGCGCGAGCGCCGCGTCGAGCAACATCAGCGGCAGCCCGCCGACGGCAAAGATCTGATTCGGGCGGAAGCTTTCGTCGACGGTGCCCGGCTGGTGATCGACATCGACGACATCGGCCAGGTAGCCTCGTTCGTCGCTCCAGAAACGCGTGGCGAAGGCACGCTTGCCCTGCCGCAGCAACTCCGCAAAGCGTGGATCGGCCCCTGCGTGCGAAGCGGCGACCGCCAGGGCGTTGAGCCACAGAGCCTGCACTTCCACCGGTTTGCCCATGCGCGGTGTGACGACGTAATCCCCCACCTTGGCATCCATCCACGTCAACTGCCAGCCGGGCACGCCACAGGCAAGCAGGCCGTCCTCATCGGCGCGAATGCCGAATCGCGTCCCCGCCGCATAACCGGCGACGATCGCCTGCACGGCCTGCTCCAGTTGCACGCGAGCCGGCGACGTCACGACATAGCCCGATCGCTCGGCCTCGGCCAGAAACTCATGAACGGCCACCACATACCAGAGCGAGGCGTCGACCGAGTTGAACTCGAGGGTATCGCCCGCGTCGGGGTAACGATTCGGCAGCATCCCTTCCGAGACGCAACTCGCCCAGGCCACGAGAATCTCGCCGGCGATGTCGAGTCGTCCGGTAGCCAGGCACAACCCGCGCAGGGCGATGAACGTATCGCGCCCCCAATCGGTGAACCAGGGATAGCCGGCCACGATCGTGCGGCCGGCGCCACGTCGCACGAGATAGGCATCCGCCGAGCGGGCCAGCCGACCGGCGAAACCGGCGCGACGCGACTGTTCGTTCGCCCTCAGCCGGGCCACGGCGTCGCTGGCTGATTCCTGGTCCAAAGTGGTGATGCCCCCCGGCACGTCGGCCGACAGCAGCCACACGGCCTCGCCTTGCGAGAGATCGAACTCGAAGGTCCCCGGTGAAGCGAGATCTTCGATCGAGTCGAGTCCCCGGCGTTGCTCTTCGACATACAGAAAACGCCGATACCAGTCGGGCCCCGGTTTGTATTGCGCGTTCGAGAACGCGATGATGCGTGGCACCCCTTCGTAGGGCTGCCAAGTTACCCGTTCTCCTTCTACCTGTGCGTCGAAGCAGAAGGCCGAGTTCTCGTGGTGCAGACCGTGATAATCGCGACCAGCCAATAGCGGACGTACGTAGAGCGTGCCCCGGTCGCGCGGCTCGACCAGCCGCCAGGTGAGGGTCGTCGCGGCCGAGTCGTGCGGCGCGCACAGCGCGTGCTCGATCTGCGTGCCATCTTCCAGCGCGAAGCGCCAGGTGGGCCACGGTTCGCGCTCAAAGCCCCGCGCGCGGCGTTCGCCATCGGGATACATCACGTCCGGCGCGTAGTGCTGCGTGGTCAGTGCGTACGTCCCCGCACGGGTGCGCACCCAGACCTCCATGCCCCCCACCAGCACCATGCGACCGGTGGGCGGGGTCGTGGCCACGAGCAGCAACGCATGGTAGCGCCGCGTGCGCACGCCGCGCACCGTCCCCGAGGCATAGCCACCGAGCCCATCTGCCTCGAGCCACTCTGCTTCGATCCCCGCCATGAATCTCCCCATACCCCGCCAGGTATCGAACCGCCCAGACCGCCACTCACGTTGCCGGGTGGCGGAATGCTCGCCATCCTGCAACCCTAGCTGACCGGAGCGCCACCGGGAGGGATGTTCGGGTGATGACGGCTCCGACGCCGCGTGCCGGCCCCCCCGCCCGAACGCTTGAACCGGCTGGCGCGATGAGGCGGGGCGTTCCACGGGAGCAAAGCATCGAGCCGCGACCACCTGTTATTGATGGCTGCGCGGCAAGTGAGCCCGAATGTATTGATCCCTGGCACGCCGGCCGGGCTCCCGTTGGTCGCCCTAGGTTCATGGGCAGTGCAGGGGTGAATAGAGCCTAACGTTCGCTCGCCGGCGTGTGCTCTTCGAGCCACTCGATGCCCGTGCGGACGTCGCTGAAGATATCTCCCTGCCACCCGTGCCCCCCGGCATACTTCGTCACTTTCACGTCGGCGCCGGCCTGCGACAGTTGCCGCGCCGCGGCATCCGCGAAGCGCACTGGCACGACCCGATCGTTATCGGAATGATAGATATAGAACGCTCGTCCTTGAGCGGCCGTGAGGGGAGGCAAGATCTCGGGCTTGAAGATCGACATGGCGGCGAAGGCCCCGCGCACGCGAGGGGAACCGAGCGTGGCAGCATAGGCCGCCGACCCCCCCGACGACCAGCCAAGCACATAGACGCGCTGCGGATCGAGTTGCTGCTCGCGCTCGACATCGGCCATCACCTGCGCGATGAATTCTTCGGTGGTGAACTGCATGCCCGGCACGCGGCTTTTCTTCGTCGGCCAGGTGATCTGCTGCCTGGGCGTCCACCTGGGGGAGACGGGTTGCGCCAGAAGATAGCCAGCCGGTACTGCCTGATCGAAGAGGCGCTTGACGAAGGGATGGAACTCGGCGCCGCCGTCCCCGCCGGGCAGCACGACGATCAGCCCGTAGCCCTTCGCAGGGGGTGTCTCGTCCGCTTTCGGCCCCACGAGAAAATAGCGGCGCTGTTGATCCCCTTCGATCCGCCGGCTTTCCGACTTGATGTGGGCCACATCGTCTTGCGCGCGGGCGACACCAAGAGAAGTCGCGGCGGCACACAGGACGAGATACGCGATTCGTACGAGGATTTGGGTCGACATGGTATCGCTCCTGGAAAAATATCGTGGGAACCAAAGAGTGGGAGCGCGCACCGCGAGCGCAGAGGGGACTACGGGGCTCTCGAAACGCGATCCGCGACTACGATTCGGACAGCGCCGGCGCGTGCGAGGTGACGATGATCTCGGCCGCACTGCCCACGCGAAAGGCTTGCTCTTCCCAGTCGCGGCCGGGAATCTGCAGAAAAATCTCGGCCTGATCGTCGGTGCGAAAACAATCCAGCGTCACGCGGCCTTCGACATCGGTGAGCGTCTGCACCGGTTCGCGCGCCATCCAGTAGATCAACTGCTCGTCTCCCACCGGCGGCTGCCGCGAGTGCGGTGCCACCAGGGCGTTCGGCACCGGTCGGCCGTTCGCGTCGCGGATGACCAGCGTCACCGGCATGGCCGTCTCGAGCGAGAGTTGTAGGCCCGCTTGTTCCGCAACGGCGCCGTCGTCGACCAATGTATAGGCCGATTTCAAGGCAAAGCCGCTTTTCACTGCGGAGACAAGCACGGCGTATTGACCACGCTCGGGAATCACCTGCGCCAGGCGAAAGCGTCCGTGCGCGTCGCTCGAGGTGGAAAAGTTCTCTTGAAAGAACCTGCCGCCCGGCCAGGTCTTCAGAATCACCAGGATCCGCGCATCGGCCAGCGGCGCGCCGTGCTGATCGACGACGCCGCCCTTCACGTCAAGATTCGTGCGCGGCGGCAACTCGGCCGATCCTTCACTCGTGCCGGCCGTTGCGGCGGCTCCCTGTGCCAACATCTCGGTCTGCCAGGCTTCTTGCTGCAGGCGCATGCTGCGCATTCCGACGGCCAGCCATGTTCCCAACAAAACCATGAGTGCCAGCCCGACGGCGATCCCCGCGCGCCACAGCACCATTCCACCCCACGACTCACGCCGGCAGGCGTCGGAGTATTGACGCAATGAACCAAAACGCTGCTGCGCACGTTCCCAGGCCTCGTCGAAGGGAACTCCGTGCGTCATCTGATCCTCGACGAGCGAACGCAAATGGAACATCAGTTCCTCGTCGATTGCCCGATCGGCGTCCGGACGGACATTGAGAGCGCTGGGGCGACGGGTGAGGCGATCGATCCACGACATGCTCAGGCCTCCGCGGGGCGGTAGTTCAACACGCGATCGATGGCCTGGCTCATCCGCTGCCAGGCCTCGGTTTCGGCACGCAATTGCTTTCGGCCCAGGGGGGTCAGTTGGTAATACTTCGCGCGCCGGTTGGACTCCGAAGTGCCCCAACTGGCGGCGATCCAGCCGCGACGCTCCAATCGGTGCAGCGCGGGATAAAGCGACCCCTCCTCGACCTGCAAGAAGGCTTCGCTCACCCGATCGAGATGCCGCGCGATCGCATAGCCGTGGTGCGGCCCGCCGGCCAACGTGCGAAGAATGAGCAGATCGAGGCTCCCCTGCAGCAACGTCGATCTGGATTTCGACTCGGACATCGGCACTCCCCTAGAATGACAAGGGGTAGCATACCCGACACCCCTTGCGCGTCAAGGGGAAGCTTCCGGAAACTTTTCCCAGCCCTGTCGCGCGAGGCTGGCCAAGCGGCCGAAGCACTGCCCCGCGACATCGCCGGCGTTCGGCCTTTAGGGCAACCGCTGCACGTCGACGTAGTGGGCGCCGATGCCCTCCTCTTGGGCGTTCGAGGAAAGGACCGCCTCGAGTTGTCCCTGTCCCGCGGGCAGCCTCACTTCGCGGAACGTGTGCTCCGTGGCCCCCTGGACAAGGTCGGCCGTCCGCGTGACATCGCCGAGCGAAAAACTGGCGGTCGAGTCCTCGCGCACGGCCGGGAAGCGGAGCGTGACGTCGAACGTGCCGGGCGTCGCGACGTCGACGAGCCAGTGCCCGCGTCCTTTCTCCCCCCACGTGGAGTCGGGCCCGCGCCAGTCCTGCCGCGTCAGGGTCGCCGGATTCTCGTGTTCGGTCCCGAGCACGATGCGCGGCGGCGCGAACTCCCGTTCTGCCCGCACATCGGCGTACCAGGCGTCGTAGCGCGCCGTCAGGTCCGCCACGAGATCGGGATGCTCGGCCACGATGTTCTTCTGCTCGTAGGGATCGACCGACAGGTCGTAGAGCTCGAACGGCGCATCCTCGTAGCGCCGATCATCGTCGCGCGCGCCAAGGGGTTGCGCCAGCTTGTAGCGCTGCGTCCGGACGGCGCACGCGCGGTGCGGCTGTGGCACCTCTCCCCGATGCCACTGGAAAAAGAGCGTTCTGTCCGGCCATTCGCTCGCTGCGCCGGTAAGCAGCGGCAGCAGGCTCTTGCCATCGAGCTTCGGTGTAGCAGCGACTTCAACTTCACACGCATCCAAGATCGTGGGCACGAGGTCAAGGTGGGCGGCAATCGGTTCGACCTGGCGTCCCGGCTCGATGCGGCGCGGCCAACGCACGAAACAAGGCACGCGGATTCCACCTTCGTGAACATTCCCCTTCAAGTCGAGCATGCCGGCGTTGTAGCGCGGTTGCTGCGGACCGTTGTCCGTCAAAAAGATCACGATCGTGTCTTGCGCCAACTCGAGCTCGTCGAGACGCGCCAGCAGCCGGCCCACGTTTTCATCGATGTTGTTGACCATGCCGTAGACGCGGGCCGTCGTGTCGCGATCGATCTTGCTCGGCAGCGGCTGACCGGCCGTGCGGCCGTAGTCGAGCGTGCCGAAGTCCACGTTGCGATAAGGCTCGACGTAACGCTCCTCGACCTGCAAGGGAGTGTGGGGACAGTTGAACGCCAGGTAGGCGAACCACGGCTCGCCGCGATGTCGCGCCACGAAGTCGATCGCCGCGTCGGTATAGATGTCGCTGCAATAGCCCTGTTTCTGCACGGGCTGGCCATTCTCGACGAGGACGGGGTCGAAGTACCCGTCGCCCGGTGGCCCGGCCGGCTGCGCGATCCCGCCGCCCCGATGAACGAGCGTTTCCTGAAAGCCCTGATCCTGCGGGCGCAAGGGATAATTGTCTCCCAGGTGCCACTTGCCGAAGATGCCGGTGCGATATCCGGCACTGGCGAGCATCTCGGCCAGGGTCACTTCGTCGGGATGCATCATCGAGCGTCCCAGGTAGGTGTCGACGACCCCCGTGCGGTAGTTGTAGCGTCCCGTGAGCAGACTGGCCCGAGTGGGCGAACAGACCGGCGAGACATAAAAGGTCTTGAACTGCGCCCCCTGTCCGGCCAGCCGATCGAGATGCGGGGTCCGCACGGCCGGGTTGCCATGCACGCCGAGATCGCCGTAGCCCTGATCGTCGGTGATGATGAGCAGCACGTTCGGGCGTTCAGCGGCGATCCCCACGCGCGCAGCGACGGCCATGCAAATGACGACCAACAGAGCGCACGTGGAATCGCGGAGCTGCGGAGCAAGCATGCCTATACCTCCGCCAACATGATAGCGGACAAAATGGATCGCTTGGTAACCATTCCCGCCGCGGTGTTCACGTACAGAATCGCATTGACCACCCAACGCCGGTCGGTCGGCCGCCGACCAGGCCGGGCAGTTTTGCCGATCAGTTGCCATACCTTCGACGGTGAAGCGTTGGCAAAAGAGCCAACCGCCCGGGTCGGTGCGTTTATCCAAACCAACCTTTTTTCTTTTCCGTCGCTCCGCTGAACGCTGCTAGCGCGGTCGCTTCGTCCTTTTGAATGTCGAGCAACTTGTTCAGCTTGGTAATCGTGAAGACCTCGAGCACCTGCGGGCAGATATCGCACAGCTTGAGCTTGATGTTGTCGGCCTTGCACTTCTTGTGCAGCATGACTACCTGGCCGATCATTGCCGACGACATGAAGTCGACGCCGCGAAAGCTGACCAGCAGCTTGCGGTCGGCCGCGGCCTCGAGCGTCAGCTTCTCGAATTCCTTGCCGATGGCGCGAATCGCTCCCTCGTCGAGGATGCGGCGCTGCGCGAACGTGACCAGGACCACATCGCCACGATCTTGAATGGTGAGAGATTCCACGTTGAGCTGCCAGGTATAGGAGGGGGGGAGGCGGGGCGTCGTGCTTCGCTCGGAAATCGTGCGCGGCAGATCGCCACAGTGTGGCTTGCCACGCCCGGGGAATCAACGGGCCTCTTTGAACCACGCTCGGCAGCGTCATTTCCGAGGAAAAAAGGGCGTGCGGCGTCCGGCCGAGCCGCGAAAGCTATGATTGATCGTGCCTTTGTTCTGCCAGGAACGTGGAACCCGGGATACTACGTATGGCCAAATTCTTCACCGAGCTGAACGATAGCCTGCGCGAGTTCATCGCTCGGCAGCACATCTTTTTCCATGCCACGGCACCCCGGGTGGGACGTATCAATCTCTCGCCCAAGGGGCTCGATACGTTTCGCATCCTTTCCGACTCGCGGGTCGCGTACCTGGACCTGACCGGTAGCGAATGCGAGACGGCCGCCCACCTGGCGGAGTGCGGTCGCCTCACAATCATGTTTTGCAGCTTCGATGCCAAGCCGCTGATCGTCCGGCTCTACGGTCAAGGCCGGGTGGTGCGTCCCCGTGACACCGCCTGGTCCGAACTGCGCCCCCACTTCGCGGACCTACCGGGTGAACGTCAGATCATCGTGCTCGAGATCGAATCGATCATGACGACCTGTGGCTTCGCGGTGCCGCGGTACGAGTTTCAAGGACATCGCGAGCAGTTGAACGAGTTTGTCGAGAAGATGGGACCCGAACGCATGGACGAGTATCGCCGTGAGCGGAACCAGACGAGCATCGATGGCCTGCCCACCTACTTGCTCGAGGATGCGATCTAGCAACGTGTTCGAGAGACCGCCGATGCACTACCTGCTGTTTTATGAAAAGGGGCCCGACTACGTGGTGCGTGAATTGCCCGTGCAGGCCGATCATCTCGCGCACGTGCTCGCGGCCGTGGAGCGAGGCGAACTGCAACTGGGGGGACCGCTCGCCGATCCGGCGGACGGCGCGAATGTGCTGCTGTTCCGCGCCGATTCGCCCGACGTGGTGACGCGATTCGCGAAAGAGGATCCCTACGTCGTGGCGGGAGTCGTCGCACGCTGGCACGTACGCCCCTGGCTGACGGTCGTAGGCCGCGACGCAGCCTGTCCGCTCGCGATTGCCGGAAACAAGCCGGAAGCCCCTGGAGACGTGCGCTGAGCGCTGATGGCAATACGACCAACCGACCGGCATTGAAATAACAGTCGGCGGATGGCAATTTGCCAACCCCCCATTGGCGAGCTAGGTTTTACAGAGAGCTCGAAGTGGCCGCCCAGGCGCGGAGGATGGGGGCTGACGCGGCGACGCTTGCACCTGTTCACCCCTCCACGATCTCGCTGCTACGCCGGTCCGCCTGTCCACCAGGCGGTCCACTGCCTCCAGCCCTATGATCGCTACCATGCACGCGCTCAGCCATTTCTGGCCCCCCTTTTTCTACTTCATGCTGGGCTTCGCTGGTATCTCGGGCCTATTGGCCATCATCAGTCCGAAGGCCTTCGCCGCCGTGGCCGGTTACAGCAACCGCCTGGTGAACGCCTCGCAGACCGATACGGTGTTCGACAAGTGGATCGACATCGACCGCTTCGTCTTGCAGCATGCCCGTTACTTCGGGCTGCTCGTCACGGTGTCGGTGGTCTATCTGTGGTTTCTCTGGACCTACGGACGGAACGCCGGATCGAGCTCGTTTCTCATCGTCATCGTGTCGATCTCGTTGATGATGGGCACGCTGTCGCTGGTGCAGATCTCGATTCAGAAAAAGCAGATCGAGTCGCACCAGTCGCAGGCGCACACCGACGTGCTGACCGGGCTGGCGAATCGCCGGTCGTTCGACATGGAATTGGCGCGCCGCCTGACGCAACGTCAACGGCAGGGTACGTCGCTCGCGCTGATTCTGATCGACCTCGATCACTTCAAGACGATCAACGACACCTGTGGACACCACGTCGGCGACGAGGCCCTGCAGTTCGTGGCGAAAATCTTGTCCGAGACCGCCCCCACGGCGGCAATGGTCTGCCGCATTGGTGGCGACGAGTTCGCCGTGATTCTGGTGGGCGAAACGCTCCGCTATGCGACCCGCGTCGGCGAACGCTTTCGCACGGCCGTGGCGAATCGCACCGTCTCGATCGACGACAAGGAGCACCATTTCACGCTCAGCATCGGCATCAGCGAGGCCCAGCCCGACGACGATCCCACCTCGTGCGTGAAGCGTTCCGATTCGGCGCTCTATTCCGCCAAGGCCGCGGGGCGCAATCGCTGCTTCGTGCAGGGGGGGCCCGAGCCTGCCTTGCCAGAGCCGTGCGCCGTCTAAGGCACACCGCGGCCACGGGGGAGGCGGTGCTAGCAGCCTGGGGAAGAATGCACTCGTGGCATTCTTCCCCCTCGCCAGGTTCGCAGGCTGAAGAACACTTCCCCGGCCTGCTAGCACTCACCCCGCCCGCTCACGCCATCGCGGCTGCCATCCCTTTTTCGATGAGCCGTGGCCGGACTCGATTCGCCGTAGACTGCCGCCCCCTGTTTCGCGATACTTTCCGCCGTGTGGCGAGCGAAATCGTTTTCCAGGAGGGTCTGCGAGATGCAATGGAAGGCACTTTCGGCCGGCGTCGTCGAAAACATCGGCAAGGCGGCGTGCAGCGTGTGTGGCGCGTCGATGGCCGGTTCGGCTTTCACGCCCGACTTCGATCACGGCGACACGCCGGGCAGCATCGAATTTCTGCAAGAATGTCACTCGACCGACTTGAGCGATGAGCATTCGCTCGTCTGCAGTGGATGCCGTCGACGCATCGACAACCTGCTCGACTGAACGAACCGTGTCTTCAAACTCCGGCTGGGCACCGGCACAGCAGCCACGGAGTTGAGCCGCGCCTGGCGAAACCTGGCACGTTCCCTTGTGCGCTGAAAGGAAGCTGCCGGCGCAGGACAGGCTTCAGCTTCCACCACGCGGCATTGCCATAGCACCGGCAGCGCGCGATGCTGCTCGTCGCGGCGCCAGCGGTGAACGCTTCGGCCGTGGCTCGCGTCTACACCGTCTGCACGACGATCCCTTGCTGCAAACGCCGATTCTCGATCGGCCAGACCGGGCCGTACGTCGGGTTATTCAGGGCGGCCTGCGCCTTGGCCGCATCGATCTTGTTGTAGAACCGCTGCATCAGAAATGTGTACAGCAGTGCCAACAGGATGCAGCCCAGAACGAAAGCCAATTCACCCGGCGTCAGCACGGCCAAGACGGCTCCCGCCGCGATGCGCGCCAAATACGCGCAGATGCCCATCACCTGGCTGGCGGCCATGCCAAGATAGCCCAGTGCCGAACGCACGATCGGGATCAGCCCAACCAGCCAGGACGAATTCTGCATCGACGGCGCCACGAGCTGACACAACTGCTGATAGGCCAGTTGGGCCGATTGCGCGTTGCCGCTGTAGATTGCTTGCCAATACTGCGTCAGCAGCATGGCGTATTGCTGGGCCTGAGCGGGCGTGGCACCGGGGGGCAAACCAGGAATGACTTGCGACATGAGGAGTCTCGCTCGAAGTAGAGTTCGCGGGTTTCCATCTCCATCTCACCGACGCTCGATTGAGATGACATTTCGTCGCCAAAAGTTCCTTCTCGAGCGCTGGGGATCGGCTGTTTTCTGGAGCCATCGCACCCCAAGGGGCCAACCGCCGCCTGGCTGCTGGCCTATTCTGATTGAGAAAACAGCACGATTCAACGTCCTACGTGATACCCGCCATTCCCCGGCTGGCATTCGGAGAATAGCAAGCCTAACGTGGGGAATAGGCGGCCCCAACCAGGGGCTTTCGAGGTGCCATCCGGGGCGACGAGCACGCGGTCGTCCATAAGGACCCCTGACATGCAAAACTATCTCGGTCTCGCGAGTGTCGTGTTGGTCGTTTCACTGGCAGTGACCATCGGAGACGAGCCGGCGAAAGAGATTCCCGAAGATCTCCCCTCGCCACCGGTCAACCTGGACGTCGAGTATGCCAAGACCAGGCTGGCGCTCGCGCAAGCCAGCCTCGATCGGGCCGAGGGGCGCAACAAGAAGGTGGCTAATACCGTCACCGTAAACGTGCTCGCGCAATACTATCGCGATGTCGAGATTGCCAGGCTTGCGCTCGAGGATGCGGAGCAAGGCGATGCCAACTCATTCAACGTCTGGTTGGCAGAAGCCGAGGCGCAATGGAAGTCGGCCCACGCAAGTTGGCAAAGTGCCCTGGCGGCGAACAAACGCATGCAGGGAACGGTACACACGCTCGACGTCGAGCGTCTCAGGCTTCGCGCGGAATTGCTCCGCCTCAATCTCGCGCGTGGCCGAGCCCTGGTCGGTCAATCGCGCGACAAGCAGCTCGAGTGGCAACTCAGCGCACTCAACGAAGAGATCCGGCGGCTGTCGGACACGGTTTTCCGTACCTCTCCCACCGGCGGCGGAAGTCGTTCGATCTGGTATCTCTACGATCCGTGGTAAGGTTGGTCTGCCCCGTGCGCGTCATGGTTCTTCATAACGCAGGCCCGACTGATCGTCGGGCAAGGCGATGCGGGCCGAGCCAGTGCGTCCTTTCGCGCCTTCGTGACGACCGCTCGCGGCCAGCAGCCGTCCGTTGTCGAGGCCGACGATCCCCAGCGAGCAGTCGAACTGATAACGACCCATGAGCTTGAAATCGGCATCGGTCACGAGCAGCACCTTGGGAAAGCCATAGCAGCCGAACCACCAACGATCGTGGGCAAAGGTCGCCGTCTGGATGCCCAGGTGCGTATGGCCACTCGGGATGACATGCCTCTTGATGAACTTGAACTGCTCGTCGTATTCGTAGACATAGTTTTCCTGCACCTTGCCGGGCAGCCCCCCTACGACAAAGTAATGTCCCTCTCGCTTCGCAATGCCGCCGGCCCCATAGAACGCCTCGGGCACGGAATGCCTGGCCAATTCATCCAGCGTGTCGGCGTCGTAGACATAGACCCACGAGTCGGCGTTGCCCGCGGGGTCATTGAACTTGCCCAGGTTCACCGCCACGTAGAGTTTGCCCTCCGCATGGCAGAGATCGCCGTGATGATCGGCCACCGGCACCTTCTTCAGCAGCTTGCCCGACGGGGCGGTTTTGACGAGATAGGTCGTGAACGACCAGTAGATCGCCCCGTCGTCGACGCAAATGCCCTGCAGATGCTCGGGGTAGTGACCCTCGCAGGCGACCTGGTGAAACTTCTCGTCCGCCGCCGCAGTGCTGACGAACAAGACAGTGACCAGAAATAGAACGATCATTGGCATGCGTGTACCCTGCGAACGTGTCGCCGCGAATTGTGGGAAACCGCTGTGTCGCGTGATTCCTGCCAAGGTTGCTGTCCTCGACACAAGCGAGTTTGTGGAAATCGATCGAACATGGTGCGAGTAGTCATCGCGGTCGCATTCGAGCCTGCGGCAGATTGTAACGAGACTGGGCGTCGATGTGACGATCGATTTCGCGGCTACTTTCAATATACGATGCACCTTTGTTTCGACGTGGTTCGGCGAGTTACCGTGATGGCTCGGCATGGCACGTTTTGGCCCCTCAACTGGTCTGACAGGATCGTGTGCCCCTTGAAGCCCGGTGAGACAATGATGCTCGAGCTAGAAGGAACGGAGCAATTCATCGAGCGCTGTCCTGAGCAATTCCAGGCACTGGTTGTTTGCACGTCCTTCGTGAATGACCGTGCCACTTCGGCAGGCCTTCGCCCACTGCTGGCACTCGTCTTCTTAAACTGACGCCGGCGACTGAGGCGACTGACAAGCCATCCATCCCCTATCCCCCCGCTTGACGCTCCCCCACCGCAGGCGTAGATTCGCCGCGGACTTTACCACGCAGCGAGGGTGTCGATGTCGATCACGGTGTTCAGTTTTCCGACGCGGATTCAGTTTGGCCCCGGGGCGCGCTCGACGCTGGCCGAGTTCGCCCAGCGACACCACGTCGCTCGTCCGTTGATCGTGACCGACAGCGGGCTCCCCGGCACCGACGCCTATCGCCTGGCGGTCGAAGCGGCCGACCAAGTGTGGCCGGGCGCTTGGACAAGTTTTTCCGGCGTGCATCCCAACCCACTCGAGCAGGACATCGAGAACGCGTGGGAGGCCTACCGCGGCGCGAGCTGCGATGCCGTGATCGGGCTGGGCGGCGGCAGCGCGCTCGATGCCGCCAAAGCCGTGCGTCTTAAAGCCGCCTTCCCCCAGCAACGGGTGACGAGCGTCCCGCTCGCGCAGTTGCCACCGAAGTTGATTCCCATGTGCGGCATCCCCACTACCGCGGGCACGGGGAGCGAAGTCGGCCGCAGCACCGTCATCACTTCGTCCGAGACGAACCGCAAGACGGTACTCGGCGGCCCCCCCCTCATGCCAGAGTTGGCCATCCTCGATCCCGAACTGACGGTAGGGCTGCCCGCCAGGCTCACGGCCGCCACCGGCATGGACGCCATGACGCACGCCATCGAGTCGTACGTCTGCCCGGTGTTCCACCCGATGTGCGATGCGATCGCGCTCGAGGCCGTGCGGATCGTGCGCGAGCATCTTCCCCGCGCCGTCGCGGACGGAAAAGATCTCACAGCGCGGGGCTATATGCTCATCGCGGCCTCGATGGGGGCGGTTTCGTTTCAAAAAGATCTCGGCGCCGCGCATTCGCTCGCCCATCCGCTGTCGAGCGAACATCACGTCCATCACGGGCTGGCCAACGCCGTCGTGCTGCCGCACGTGGTCCGCTTCAACGGCGAAAAGAACAGCGAACAATTCCGCCGCGTGTCCGAGGCCCTCGGTGTCTCTCCCGGCAACACCCCGGCTGCCGCGGTGGCAGACTTCCTGGCAGAGTTCAATCGCCAGATCGGCATCACTGTCACGCTGCGCGATTTGAACGTGCCGCGAGAGAACCTGCCGAAGCTGGCGGCGCTGGCCATGCAAGATGGCTGCCATCTGACGAACCCGCGCCCGTGTACCGAAACCGACATGCTCCGACTCTACAACGAGTCGTGGTAGCCCGCGACAAACGGGCCAGGCGACTCACCTCATGCTCGAAGCCTCTCCCCAGATTGTCGGTCGGACCAACGTCGTGTCGAGTCGTTTCGGCGCGGGCGCGGTAGACGGCCTCGCGCGAGACATCGGCCGCTTCGTCGTCACCACGATGGATCTGCCGTGGCAGCTCGTCCGCGATCGCCTCGGCGCCGAGCCCGTTGCCGTGCTCCAAGTCGACTCGATGGAAGAAGCGATCGTCGACGCCCAAGTCGCCGCGACGCCCGATTGCGACGCTGTCGTCGCCGTCGGCGGCGGTCAGGCGATCGACCTGGGCAAGTATTTCGCCTGGAAGCGCGGCGTGCGATTGATCTCGATTCCCACGATTATCAGCGTCGACGCCTTCGTCACGCCTGCCGCGGCGATTCGTCGCCAACGGCAGGTAGTCTACCTCGGCCAGGCGAGCCCCGATCCGCTGGTGATCGATTACGATCTCATTCGCACCGCCCCGGCCGATCTGAACATCGCCGGCGTGGGAGATCTGCTCTCGATTCACACCGCCTGCCGCGATTGGGAAATCGCCGAACGAGCCGGCCGCTCCACGTTTCCCTTCAGCACAGGCGACGTCGAACGTGCTCGTGCGATTCTCATGGACGTCGAACGCCATGCGGACGATATCCGCCAGGTGACCGACGCCGGCCTGCGCGCGATCGTCGAAGGCTACCTGCGCGTGAATACCATCTGCCTTCCCGCGGGCCATTACCGCGTCGAGGAAGGTTCCGAGCACTTTCTTTTCTACGAGCTCGAAGAACGCACCGGCCGCGCCTTCATCCACGGCCACATCGTGGGACTGGGCATCTACCTGCTCTGCCGCCTGCAAGCGAACCGCGTCGAGTGGATCACGGCGCTCATGGATCGCCTCGGCCTGCGTTACCAGCCGGCCGATCTGGGACTCGATCGTGCCACCCTCGTCGCCGCGCTGCACAACCTGCGTGCCTTCACCGAGTCGCGCCAGATGTGGCACTCGGTAATCCAGGAACGCGAAATCAGCGACACCTGGATCGACGCGGCACTCGCCGACCTGCGCTTCGCTTGAGCGCACAGCGTTGCTCGACCGCCGCACTGCCTGGCGTCGTGGCGTCGTATTCGCGAAAGATCGCTTGACATCATACGGCAACCGCCGTAAGATCGGGCCGCACTTACGACAGATGCCGTATGACGAGAACCGCGATGCCGCCAGATCCTCCCAGCCTGGGCGATTTTGAAGTCGCCGTGCTCCAGCTCGTGTGGCGCGAGCAGCCCTGCACGGAGCGGCGCATCTGGGACCTCGTGCGCGAGGAACGGGATGTCGCGCGCACGACCGTCTTGAAGACCATGCAGCGACTCGAGGCGAAGGGGCTCCTCGTGCGCGTCGCCGATACCAACCCCGTCACCTTCCGCGCCGCCGTGCCCGAGCAGCGGCTGATGCCGAAGCTCGTGGCACGCTTCGTCGAGCAGACCCTGGGGGGATCGACGGCGCCCCTCGTCGCCTATCTGGCCGGGCAGAGCAAGCTCTCGGCCAAAGATCTCGCGGCGCTGCGTGCCATCGCCCGCAAGCTTGAAGACGAACCCTCGGACTGATTTCACGGCCTCCGCACAAGCTTCACCGCCACCGAACAAGGGCACCTCACATGACCTTCGAAGCCATCTCGACTTGGAGCAGCGTTTGGTCGCACTGGATAGTCTCGAATGTGTGGCAGTCGACCCTGCTGACACTCCTCATTTGGGGCATGGCAGGCCTGCTGCGGCGCAGCTCTCCGTCCGTGCGTTATTGGTTGTGGCAGATCGTGGCGATCAAGCTCTTGCTGATTCCCTTCTGGACTCTCCCCCTGCCCGGCGAGTGGCTCCCCGCCTGGTGGTCCGACAAGGCCATCACCAGGGAAAGCATGTCGCAAGCTACGCTCCTAGAACCAGTCACAACCATACAACCCGCTAGCGGCGCTGGGACCTCCTCGGTCAGCAGCACACCGTCGTCGCAAACTTTGCGCATGACCGCGGATACCCTTGAAGCGGAGCGTACCATCCACTGGACAACCTGGTTAATGTTCGCTTGGCTGTTCGTGGTTGCCGCGCAGTTCCTCGTGCTGATCGTCCAGCGCGTGCGGCTCTCTCGCCTGCTCCGCGATTGCCTGCCCGCTCCGGCCGACGTGCAATCGCTCGTCGCTTCGAGTGCTGCCCGCTTGAATCTGGCACCTGTGCCCCAGGCGCTCGTCACCGAGCTCGACTGCTCCCCCTTCGTCTGCGGCATCTGGCGACCGGTGCTCGTCTTGCCGCAAGGCTTGCAGTCGATGCTCGCCGATAGCGAGCTCGAGCCGGTACTCATGCACGAGTTGGCCCACGTGCGGCGGCGAGACTTGCTCTGGAACTGGCTTCCGCAGCTCGCGCGGATGCTCTTCTTCTTTCACCCGATCGCTTATTGGGCATCGTTCCGCATTCGACTCGAAGCGGAGCTCGCCTGCGACGGGCTGGCGATGAACACCACGGGCAAGAGCGTGAGCCAGTATGCGGAACTACTCGTACGCGTCGTCAGTCGCCTTTCCGAGCCCTCCCTGCTTCGCTCGAGCTCGGTCGCCTCGGCTGGTCTTTCCGGACAATTCGCACACCGAACCAATCAGGAGGATCGATAATGACAGGCACAAAAGTCACGAGCCGTCGAAATCAAGCGTCCAGCTTCGGCGTTTGGGCCACGGCGTTCGACCAGGGAGATTCCGCTCGCCTGAGCGGTTCCTGGAAACAACGCCTGGCGCGGCTTGGCCGTTCGAGCCATCCCACGTCGCGACGCACGATCACCGCCGTGCTCTTCCTGTTATTCGGCGTGGTGGCGACGTCGCTGCTGCGATTCGACGTGGAACGCCCGGCGCGGGCCGATGAACCGCTTGGCTTAGTGGGCGTAGCGACAGAAGTTCCGGTCAAGCTCGTGGAATACCTGCCCGTCCCAACGGCACAAGAAGAACGCATTCAGCAGGCGCTCGACAAGCCGCGCGAATTCGATCTCGCTAAACAGTCGCTGAACTCGATCATCGAGTCGATCGCGGCCGACAGCGAAATCACCATTCTGCTCGACGGCGACTTCGATGGTCCCAAATCCATTGCGCCGAAGCTGAAGGCGGTTTCTCTCCGTTCGCTCTTGCGACTGCTCGAACTGCCTTATCTGGTCGACAACGATGTCCTGATGATCGGCGATCAAGGGCTGATCGATAAGACCGTAACGCGGGTCTATCCCGTGGCCGACCTGGTCAGCCCGCTTCGTCCCGCCCCCCCGGCGACTTTTGAGACGCAGCCCGCGCCGGCGCCCAAGTACGACGAATTGGTGAAACTGATCGAATCCGCGATCGGCGAAGAGGCCTGGGAAGCGAGTGGCGGCCCAGGCAGGATCGTCGTTGCCGCGACCTCGCATAGCATCGTGGTAACCAACACCTACATGGTACAAGAGCGCGTCCTTGACTTCTTGCGTACCCTGCGCGCGGCACGAGCAGCTAATGCCCCGTTGCAGCGGGCCTCGGTGTCGGGAAGCACGAGCCTCGCTCCACCAGAGATCCGCGGCGTCGGCGTCAACTCGAATGCAGGTCTAATCGGCGGGCTGAAGCTCGACCTGCCAACACCCGTGACGAAGAGCGACACGTTCACGTTCCAGGTGGGAGTGCAGCGATGACTCACAAGCGCCGAGACACATGGCCCGACCTGCGGCGCGGCCATTCCTTAGGCCCTTGGGCCACGATGTTCGACGCCAGCCCGCGCGCCATGCTCAGTACCTTGTGGAGCCACAGAATGCGATCGCTACCGTTCGCGCAGGCCGCGGCCTCACGTTCGAGTCGAGGTGCCAAAAGCCTTGCGTTGTTCGTGCTCCTCGCACTGCTGGCAACGCCGAGCCTCTACTTGGCGCAGGCCGACGAAGACGAGGCGACGCCATCGCAAACTTCCGCCACTTCGCTCGGGGCCCCCTATCGAGTTGAGCTACCAGGCGGGGCGATCGTCGAGCTCGTCGGCATCGGCTTTCATCCCTCGCAGGGCAAAGAGTGGTGGGGCGCCGATGGCACCCCCGTCGCCGCCCCCTACCACGATTTCAAAGGACGTGTCCGCGAAGACTCGATCACGCGCGAGATCGCCGTCCGCAGAGTAAAACAACCGACCGGTGATGGCACGTTTTTTTGGCAGCCGAACGGGCCCGGCTCGACCGCAGGCGGCACACCTCTGGACGCCGCCGGCAAGGCAATCCACGACCTCGACGCAGTAGCACGGGCATTTCCACCCGACTCGAAGACATTCTCCATCCTGTTCCACGTGGCCACGGCCCCTTGGAATACCGTGGAGACAACCGACGGACGTGCTCCGATGTCGACCGCCTTTCTCGATGCGAAACTGAATCGAACGGTCAGCCTGGCCTTTACCCCCGCCTCCGAACGGCAAGGGCAACTCATGCTCTCGGTGGCCCATGACCTGCTCGAGCAAGACATCCGCCTGGTGGCCGTCACGAACGATGGTCGGGAATTGAGCTCGGTGAGAACTTCCAACGTGGGGGTCAACCGCTTCTGCCAGACCACCGGCTACTTCCGCGACCTCGAGCTCGACGATGTCAAAGAGTTCAAGCTCCAATATCGCCCCTTCCAACTCTTCGAGCTTCGCAACCTCCCTCTCGAGCCAGGGATGAAGACAGAGCCTGAGTTCAATGAGATCGAGTCCGACGAATAGCAGCCGTTGAAGTAATGTCGCATCGAAGTTGTCGACGGACAGCAAGTATGCCCGTTTCTTCAGTTCACTCGCAGCACCGACTTGGGCGTGAGCGGCCCGCAGAAATTTTGGTAGCCGCGGAAGCCCTTCGATTCGATCTCGGTGGCCGGATAGACAGAACCCTTGTTGTGCCAGGCGTCGATCACCACGGCGTCGGGGCCCCAACTCGACGAGATATCCCAATCGCGGCTGCCCGAGCGGCGTCCCAGCACGACGAACGTATGGGCGAACGGCGTGCCATCGTACAGCACCATCTGGCTATTTCCGAGTTTGCACCCGTTCGATGAAGTCGAGCAACAGCGGAAAGGCCGGGGCGGCCATTTGCCCGTGGTTGTAGCCGGGCAATTCGACGAGCTCGGTCTGTGGATGCCCGACGACCTGCATCATCCGCCAGAGATAGGCGTTTTCTTCGTAACGGCCGAGCATCTCCAGCTCGCGGTCGCCCGTAATGAGCAGCAGGGGCGGAGCATCCTTGCGCACGTGAAAGAGGGGCGCCATCTCGTCGACGACCGGCTGCGTGTCGGGCAGTCCGCGCTCCTTGCGGATCGTGTAATGGGTGATCGTGTGGCCGCTGAAGGGAATCAGGCCCGCGATCCGGTTCGCGTCGATGTCGTGTGCCGCGAGCCAGCGGCGATCCAGCCCGATCATGCTGGTGAGATAACCACCGGCCGAGTGACCGCTGGCGAAGATCAGCTTTTCGGATCCGCCATACTCACCGATGTGCTTGAAGGTCCAGGCGACGGCCGCCGCGGCGTCTTCGAGATAGGCGGGAGATTTTGCTTTTGGGCTGAGCCGGTAGCCGGCCCCCACGACGGCGAGGCCTTGTTCCTTTAATGGCCCCGGCACGGCACGCGCCCCGCCCGTGAGACCCCCACCGTGAAACCAGACGACCGTGGCGAAATCCTGTTTGCCGACTGGATAGTAAACATCGAGTTGGCAGCGTTTCTGCTCATCCTCGGAAAGATCGTTCCCCTCGCGATAGGGAATGTTGAGAACGGTCTTGTACTGGAGCTGCGTCGCCGTGTCGTCGGCGATTGCCGACCGACCGATCGACCAGGCCGCCACGATCGCCACCAGCGAAGTCGCAAGGAACAGGCCAAACGAGCGTAGATTCCGCGGCAACTGCATAACCTGGCCCAAGCTCGAGGAGAGAGTGAGAACTCGCCTAGAGCATAGCCAGCCCATCGTCGCGATCCAAGAAGTCGCCGACGACGAATCCATCCAGCGACTCACGCCGGGCAGCTTACTTGCTGCTCAAGGCACTGCGCAGGCCCAGGGAGAGCATGATCCAGGCCCAGCCGTTGAAGATCAGCTCGATGCCGATGAAGAGGCCGATGACCCACAAGCCCGAGGCAGGCCACTGCTTGTAGATCATCATGCCCAACAGCAGCGAGACCGCACCGTTCAAGAGGACCCAGCCCCAACCGGCAAAGCGCTCGCTCAGGGCGAAGATGATGCGGAAGATGCCCCCCACGATCAGGAACAGGGCGATCACGAGCGTGAGGTCGATCGCGCTCTGTTCGGGCTGGTCGATGATCATGAAGCCGACCACCGTGTAGAGCACGCCCACCAGCAGGTGCAGCAGCATCCCGCCCCAGCGTCCGGCCCAGAACGAGTGGACGATTTCCGTAATACCGCCGGCCAGCAGCAGAAAGCCGAAGAGCCAGGTGGCCGCGACGGTGATCGTGGCGAGGCAGGCCCAACTGATACCCACCGTGCCGAGCACGACCATCGCCACCCCCATCGCAAACAGCCACAGCCAGCTCTTGCGCAGGGCTTCGAGTTCGGGAGTAACAGGACCGGGCTGGTGGCTCGAGACGGCGTCCATGAGAGGCTCTCTTGTCTTCAGTGAAGGTTCACAGATCGACGGAACGTCACTGGCCGCGCGCCACTCCGACGCTCGTCCATCCGGGAAGGCTAGGACAGGAATTGGCGTCTGTCAATTCGCAACAAGCGACGTACGGTCTCTCCTAGCTTCCCGTTCCTCGTCCGCACAACGCTACTATTCGCACCAATCCATCTGCGTGGCATGCGTTTCCGAACATGCGTGAAAGTTGCCCGTTGCTCGCTGAGGTCGCTCACTACAAGACCGACAAGGTCGGCAACGCCGGCTTCTCCTGCGTGCGCTTCGCCAGGTTCTTTGCCAGCCGCTGACAGATCGCCGTTAGAAACGGCGCCGTCGTTTCGTCGTCGTAGCAACCGTCGACACGGCCTTCGTCGCCGTTGATGCGAATCTGCATATTGAGGGGGACCTCGCCCAGGAAGGGAACGTTCAGTTCCTCGGCCTTCTGCTTCGCTCCGCCGTGGCCGAAGATGTCGTAGCGCTTGCCCGTATCGGGGCAGATGAAGTAGCTCATGTTCTCGACCATGCCCAGGATGTCGATATTCACCTTGCGGAACATGGTGATGGCCTTCATCGCATCGAGCAGCGCCACATCCTGCGGAGTACAGACGACGACGGCGCCGGTCAGCGGCAGCATCTGCGAGAGGGACAGCGCGATATCGCCCGTGCCGGGGGGGAGATCGATGATCAGATAGTCGAGCGGTCCCCAGTTCGTATCGCGCAGGAATTGCGTCAGGGCGCCGTGCAACATCGGGCCGCGCCACACCACCGCTTCATTGGGCGGGACGAGAAAGCCCATCGACATCACCTTGAGGCCCGAAGCCTCGATCGGCTTGATGCGGCCATCGGCCACTTCGGGTCGCTCGTTCACGCCCAAGAGGTGCGGAATGCTCGGCCCGTACACGTCGGCATCCATCAGGCCGACATTGCAGCCGGCACGCCGCAAGCCCAGGGCGATGCTCGAAGCGATCGTGCTCTTGCCGACGCCCCCCTTGCCCGAACCGACGGCGATGACGCTCTTAGCAGTGAGCCCGATCTGGCCGAGTGGCTCGGGGCGTCGCTCGTGTACGTCAAGCGCCACCTCGACCTTGCCGACGCCCGGCAGTCGCGTTTGCAACTGCTCGATCAGGTTGGCGCGCGTCTCTTGCCACAACGGCGCCGAATGCGTGGTCAGCGCGAGCGTCAACGCGACCTCGTTGCCCGCGACGCGAAGATCGCGAATCTGCTCGAGTTGTAGCGCGCTGCGGCCCGTCTCGGGATCCTGGAAATCTTCGAGCGCCGCGCGCACGGACTCGGTGGTAACGGTCGTCGAGGGCATCGTCTCAATGGCTCCGTAGTCTTAAAGTTTCGGTTCAATCTTGTGGACCGGAAGCTCGGGCATCGTGCGTGCGTCGCTCCAGGGCAACTGGGCCAGTGCGCGCTCGCGCAGCGTTTGTGCCGGCGCCGGCACGCGTGCCCGGTGTCGCTCGCCCAACTGTATCAGTTCGGCGATACGACGCGGCGACGTCACGAAATGGACAGCGCCGGCCTCGCGGGCCGTCAGTTCGATCTCTTGCAGTTCACGCTCGGCCACGGCGACCGCCAGGACACGTGGGCCCCCTCGTTCGACGTCGGCCAAGGCATCGAGCGCCGCGGCCAGCCCATCGCGCCGCAGCTCGACGACCACCACCGTGGCCCAGGGGGTGGCGGCGATCGCCGCGGCCAGTTCGTCGGGATGCCGAAGCTCGACGACATTGGACTCGCCTACCGCCGCATCGCGTCGCAGGGCTGCCGACCATTTGCCGGCGCGCTCGCAGATGATCCAGTGCAGCTTCGGTGATGTGCGCACGCTTTACGCTCGGTTGGCCATGATCTCGTCGTCCCCGGCGCCCCCTTGCTGGCCATCCTAGAACCTTGCCCCAGGCAGTGGCAAGGAGTACACCGCTGCGCCATGGGCGAAGTGGCCCGATTTCCCGCGAATTCTGGCAGATCGTCGCTCGCCATGCTGGCCCGACCACAGCAGCCCCCCCCACGACACAGCGTCTGGGAGCAGAGCTCGACCGCACCTTGCGATAACGGCGTGAGTTCTCTACGGTGACGGAGGCGCCGCGCGAGAGGTACACGAAATGGCCAGCGCAACAGGCTTGTTCCCCGTTACTTTCAGACCCGAGTGATTGCCCATGCCGGGAGTGTTCGACCGAGACGGTCTCCATTTCCAATATCCCGAGAATTGGAGCGTCGAGGAGGATGACGCGGCCGAGGGGGCGCGCACGGTTTCCGTCAACAGTCCCACGGGGGCCTTCTGGCAGATCTCGATCTACCCGCGGGGCGAAAACCCCCAGCGTCTGCTCGACACGGCGGTGGCCGCCATGCGCGAGATCTACGACAGCCTCGAAACCGAAGAAGTTCACGAGCAGCTCGGCGGCCGCGAGACCACGGGCTATGACCTGAACTTTTACTGTCTCGATCTGACGAACACGGCCGTGCTGCGCTGTTGGCAAACCCCGATTGCCACTTACCTGCTCTTCTATCAGGCCGAAGATCGCGAGTATGCCAACGTCGAGGCGGTGTTTCGCGCCATCACCACCAGCCTGCTGAAATAGCGTTTGGCGCGCCCCCCCACTTGCGTCACAAAGTAGCGGCTTCTGTCGAGGTTTTCCGGGGGCGTGGCAGAAGTTCAAGTCGGACGGACTCGGCGGGCGATAAGTCTTGCGGACCCGCGATCGGTCACCGGCGTCTTGATGATGAACCGACGTTGGCGGGCGGATCGCTGCAAGGTTTCACCACCATTTGGTTTGTGCCAGGGAAGGCCAACATGGCTCGAATTCGCGCGCTCGGCGGCATGGCGCTGCTGGCGCTCGTGCTAGCTGCCACCGGATGCTCCGGCGGGCCCCCCCCCCCCGAGCAGGTAGCTCGCCCTGCCACGATTCAGCGCGGCGAGCTCAAGTTCGTCGAAAGCTACGACCAGGGCATTCAACTTGCCCAGCAAGAAGGGAAGCCGTTGCTGCTCTTCTTCACGGCGGCCTGGTGCAATTTCTGCCACCAGTTGGCGGCCGATGCCTTCAAGCACGAACAGGTCGTGGGCTTGTCCGACCAGTTCGTGTGCGTGCTAGTCGATGCCGATTCTCAGCCCGAGATCTGCCGGCACTACCACGTACGCAGCTTTCCGACGATCCAGTTCCTTTCGCCACGCGGCGTGCCGCTGAACCGCATGACAGGAAAGCGCCCGGGCACGCAACTGGTGATGGAAATGCAGTCGGCGCTGCAAGCCACGGCCCGTCGCGCCGATCCGGCGCGCCACACCACCTTGCGTTAGGATGTCGAGTCGCACGCACGCGCCGGCGCGCCGCATCCACGCGATAGCGTCGTCCGAAGCTAGGCCAAGCGCTTGAGCCGCGTCACGCGACCCGTGGCCACCCATTCGGCCACGAAGATATTGCCATCGGCATCGAAGCAGGCATCGTGGGGATGCACGAACTTGCCGGGCTTCCACTTCGAAGGCTGGGCGCGAATCGTGCGTCCAGCATCGCTCTGGATCGCCGCGGAGTCGTCTCCCAACTGGGCCACGACCTGGTAGTTCTTGTCCAGGACCGATACCCGCGCGAACAACTCGGGAACGACCATCAACTCGCCGTGCGTGTCGACGTTCGCCGGAAGGCCATAGCCGGTGAACGTCTCGAGATACTCTCCGGCCGGCGTGAAGAGTTGCAGCGTATGATGTGCGCGATCGGTCACGACCAGCTTCGGTTCGACGCCGGGGCGGTTGTCGTACCAGAGACCGTGCGGCGTATTGAAGGTTCCACGCCCCTCGCCCGGTCCGCCGAACGAAGACTTCCAATTCCCATCGCGATCGTAGCGGTGGATGAAGAACGAGCCATATCCGTCGGCCAGCAGAAAGTCTCCGTCGGGCAGAAAAGTGAAATTCGTGGGCATGAAGCGATCGCGCCCCCAGACCTTCTTGGGCATCGTGTCTTCGTCCGCGGCGTACTTGCCCGACCTCATGGGGGCGTGCTTCTGCCAGACGACCTCTCCCCGCAGATCGAGCTTGGCGAAGGATTTGACTTGTTGATAGGCACAGACGTAGAGGAACTCCTGGCCATCTTCTTCGTGGACCTCGATGCCGTGCCCGCCACCCTGGAACTGCTGACCGAAGGAGCGGACATAGTTGCCGTCGGCGTCGAAGACGAAGATCGAAGGATGATCCGCCAGCTTCGCGTCCCCTTCATGGATCACATACAGATTGCCAGCCTTGTCGACCGCCACGTTGTGCGTCGTCTGCCAGGTGAACTCACTGGGGAGCTGCGGCCAGTCGTGCTGACACTCGTAGCGATAGTCTCCCTCGCCCACAATCACCCGGCTGTCGGTCTTGGCGGCGGTAATGACTGCCGGCGCCGCGATCGTGGCCACCGTGGCCCCTGCCGCGGTGGCGAGAAAACGACGACGCGATACGCCGCGCTGGCGATGACGAGCCATATTGCTTCCCTCTGCTCAGGAGATGATTTCCAGCCGGGCAGCACGCCTCGCTTCGCAGTTGGCGCCGCTGCCAGCGTTTTCCTCACGCTGCCGTGATACGCTCCCGGACCGCGCCGTTCAAGCCCGCGATTCGATGCTAGATTTGGGGAGCGTCGTTGACACCCTGCTCGGGCGGGCGGAAAATGCTGCCCGCCTGGCCTTGAACCCGAACCTCGCTTGACGAAAAGGATGACTCTCATGTCGCAAGCCAACGACTTCGGCGCCACTCCACCTGCCAAAGCTGGCATGGGCTCCGGGATGAAGGTCTTCCTGATTCTGCTGGCCGTGTTTGGCGGTCTGTCCGTGCTGTGCTGCGGCGGCTTCGGGCTCTTCTCCTACTTCGCGTATTCGACGGCCGTGGAGTCGCTCAGCCAGGATCCGGCGAAGATCGAAGAGGTGCGCAGCCAGATCGCCGAGATCGCGGTACCCCCCGACTTCAAGCCCGAAGTCTCCATGAACCTGAAGGTGCCTTTTACCGATCAGCACGTGCGGTTCGTCGTCTTCACCGGACCGCAAGAGCCAACGATGTTGATGCTCATGTCGATGGACTTCGCCGGGCTCGACGCCGAACAGATTCGCGCCCAGATGGAGCACCAACTCGAGCAGCAAGGTCGGCACGAGGGGAAACGTATTCACGTCGAGCAATACGAAGAACGTGAGTTCGTCATCAATGGCAAGCCGGCCAAGTTCTACTTCGGCCACGGCCTGGAAGAGGGGAGCAATCGCGAAGCCTGGCAGGTCGTCGGCTCGTTCGAAGGCAAGTCGGGACCGACCGGCCTGATCCTCATTGCCGACCAAGAGGCCATGTCTGAAGAACAGATCACGCAGTTGATCGAATCGATCAAGTAGAACTGCCCCGCGATTACTGGCTGCCAACGTCCGTGCGTGCGAGCTGTTCGCCAAGCGCCGCGAGCAGGCATTCGACTTCGTGGCGGAGATCGGCGGCAGCCTCGGCAAATCCATTGGTGGTCGATGAATCGGCCAACATTTCCAAGTGCGCGGCCGCTGCCATGGTGGCGGCCGCGCCGAAATTGCCCGCCATGCCACGCAGGCGGTGGGCGGCCAGCTTGACCCGGGGGGCGTCGGCGGTTTCCACAGCGGTGTGGATCTCGCCCATCAGTTCGGGCACGGTCGTGCGGAACAATTCGGCCAGCTCGCCGAGAAGCTGCCGATCGCCGCCGAGCCGCTGCATCGTGGCGTCCAGGTCGAGCGTCGCGTGCCCGTGCTCGCCAGAAGGGGCGTCGAGCTCGCCGTTGTCTGCCCCACTCGACTCTTGCCGCGGGTCGCGCTCGCTCAAGAGAGATTCGAGGATCGACAACAGCCGGACACGGTCGATCGGCTTGCTGACGAAACCGTCCATGCCCGCCGCATGGCAGCGATCGCGATCGTCTTTGGTGGCGCCGGCGGTCACGGCGATGATCGGCAGACGCCGCGGTGGCTCGGTCGACGGATGAGCTTCGTGTTCGCGGATACGCCGCGTTACCTCGAACCCATCGATGCCAGGAAGCTGGCAATCCATCAGCACCGCGTCGAACTTATCCCGTTCCAGGAGCTCGAGCGCGAACAATCCGTTGGAGGCGATCTCGTACGTGTAGCCCGACTGGCGCAGCAGTGCCGTGGCCACCTGTTGATTGACCTCGTTGTCTTCGACGACCAGGATTCGCCCGCGCGAACCGCTGGCGTGGCCGCGTTTCTCCTCACGCGCCGCCGTCGCAACGGGTAGCTGCGTCTGCTCCTCGATGGGGGGAAGCTCGCCTAACGACTGCACGAGCACGGCCACCAATTCGCCACGCCAGAGGGGCTTCGTCGCGCTGGCGACAAATCCGGCCGCGCGCAGCCGCCCGGGATTCGCTTGATGCCCGACCGATGTGAGCAACACCAGGCGCGTGCCGCGCACCGCCGCTTCGGCCTGCACGCGCTCGCCGAACTCGAGACCATCCATCTCGGGCATGTGCATGTCAACGATCGCCAGCCGGAACGGTTCGCCCCGCTTGGCCGCGGTGCGCAAAAGCTCCAGGGCCTCCGGCCCACTGGAGGCCAGTTGACACCGGGCTCCCAGGCTGGCCAGGTGGGCGGCCAGGATCTCGCGGTTCGTGGCGTTGTCGTCGATCGCCAACGTGGGGCACCCGCGCAGCACGCTCACGTCAGGGAGAATCTTTTCCGGCACCGCTTGCGCACGAGCAAAGCGGGCCGTAAACCAGAAGATCGACCCCTTGCCGGGCTCGCTGGTGAGACCGATGCTCCCCCCCATCAACTCGGTCAAGCGTTTGGAAATGGCCAGCCCCAGCCCGGTGCCGCCATAGCGGCGCGTCGTGCTGGCGTCGAGCTGCGTAAAGGGATCGAAGAGCGAGGCCGCGCGCTCCGCCGGAATGCCGATGCCGGTATCGGTAACCGTAAAGCGTAACTTGAGCTCGTGCTCGTCGGCGTGCTCGACGTCGGCGAACACGGCCACCTGCCCCTCGGGCGTGAACTTGATCGCGTTGTTCACCAGGTTGACCAGCACCTGACGCAACCGGGCCGCGTCGCCGCGCACGAGCGTTTCGACTCCGCGCCGCGCATCGCAGACCAGCTCGAGCCCCTTCTCCTCGGCTGGTCGTGACAGGATCACCGCCACCTCTTCGACGACGTCGGCCGCGTCGAAGTCGGCGGATTCGAGTTCGAGACGACCCGCTTCGATCTTCGAGAAATCGAGAATATCGTTAATCAGGGTGAGGAGCAGTCCGGCCGAGGTCTTGCCGATCTCGCCGTAGCGTCGTTGTTCTGCATTCAAGGGCGTGTCGAGCAGCAGGTCGACCATGCCGATCACGCCATTGAGGGGCGTACGAATCTCGTGGCTCATATTGGCCAGAAACTCGCTCTTCGCACGGCTGGCGGCCTCGGCGAGATCCTTGGCGACCTGCAGCTCCGCCTCGGTGCGGCGCCGCTCGGCCACCTCGAGGCGCAACTGGGCGTTGGCCGCCATCAGCTCTTCGGTCCGTTGTTCGACGCGATCTTCGAGCTGATCGTGCGCGGATTGCAGCCGATTGCGGCTCTCGGCCACTTGGTGGACCATGCGATCGAAGGCCGTGCTGATGCCGGCCAACTCGTCCTGCCCCGTCAGGCCGGCCGAGGCCGAGTGATCCCCCGCGGCAAATCGCTCGGCCGCCGTGACGAGTCGCTCCGCCCGTCGCGTGAGCAACACGTGAAAGCAGAGCCAGCTCAATGAAGCGGCCGAGACGAGAAACGCGCCAAACTGTGCCGTATGCAGGCGCACCTGGCGGCGTTCGGCCTCGAAGGCGTCGCGCAGATTGTACTGCAGGTAGAGCACGCCGATGCGTGCCGCATGGCGGTTGGGGCCAGCATCCTGCACCACGATCCTGGCCAATCCGACGGCGGAGTTCTGATCGTTGGTGAGTCCGTACTTGATCTGAGAATCTTTCTGCGTGCGCAGCGAAAGCAATTGTCGATCGGGATCGAAGTTGGCACGCCGGCCGACGTCGGCCAGGAGCTCCGAGGCGGGACGTCCCATTTCCTCGTCGTGCAGCGCCGCGATGCAGACATGCCGATCGTCGAACAGCATGACGCCTTCGATCTGCGAGTTCACGTGCAAGAGCGACAGGAGATGCCGCACCTGATCGAGCTCGTTGCGCTCGAGCGGGATTTCGAGCGCCCCCTGCAGGTAGGCCAGCGTCTCGCGCAGATCCGACAGTTCGTACTGCGCCACCTGCGACTCGGCCCAGCGCGTATTCATCGTGATGCTGAACATGCCCGCGACGAGCGCGAAGGTTAACAACACCAGAGGCACGAGAAACTTGAGCGACATGCCGCGAGTTCACTTGGAGTACGAGCGCACGAACGCGCGGCGTGGGAGTTGCCTGCCGCGCACAGGTAACAGCCAGTATAGCCGAGCCTCGCTCGACGGCAGGTAGCGCGGGTCAACTGCCGAACAGGGCGAGCCCGATCAGGAAGGCGATCCACACGGCCAGCAAGACGAGCGAAGCGACAAGCAGGCCGCGCCGCCGGGCTGGCGGGTGGGGCTCGAAAGGGGGCGCCGGCTCGTGCGACTCCAGCGCTGCCGGGCGCGGCGGCTGCGGTCGCGCGGGGGTGCGTATCGATTTCGACTTGCTCATCCGCTTCCTGGCCTGGCCACCAGCCCGCAGGGGGTCATTCGGTCAGCTTGAACTCGAAGCCTTGCACGAGTCCCGTCTCGAAATCGAACACGTCGTCGAAATCCTCGCGGCGATCCTCGGGGGTCTTGCGCATGCGTTCGACTTCGATCAGGTTGAAGACGATCTCGCCGAAATCCCCGGTCTTGTGTACCCCCCAACTATTGAGCACGCACTTGGCCATATAGCCGAATTGCTCCAGGGCGTAGACGCGAATCGCTTCGCAGAGCTCCTGCCCGGTGAGGTGCCGTTCCGAGCCTTCGGACGATTCGTCCTCTTCTTCCTCGGCAGGGGGCGGGGCGGGGCGGGACTCGCTGGCCACGTCACGGCCCATGCCAAGCTTGCTTTGGGCGAAGGCCAACGCCTCGAAGACAAAAACATAGGCCTCGAGGCTGTAGCGTTTGTCGCGGCGAAGCAATTTGATCAGCGGGTCGGGAGACTTCGGCATGGTGGGCGAAAGAAGGCGGAATTCGTCGAGGCAGGCGGAAGCGATGATCGTAGCGGAGAATCGAGCGGGATGCCGCGCTATTTCTTGGCGAGCACGGTTAAAACATCAGAGGCGGGAATCAGCACCCGGCGGTGATCTTCGGTCTCGATGAGAAGCTGGCTGGCGAGAATCTCGTGAGCAAGGACGCGGGCACGCCCCTTGTTCGTCACGACTTCGGCCCCCACGCGGGGCAGACTCTTCTGCAACTCTTCGTAGGTGTCGTACTCGTAGCGCAGGCAGCACTTCAAACGCCCACAACGTCCCGAGATCTTCGTCGGGTCGAGCGTGGCCTTTTGCAGCTTGGCCATCTTCATCGACACCGGCGGCATCGCCGACAGATGCGTGTTGCAGCAGACCGGCTTGCCACAATCGCCGTAGTCGGCCAGCAATTTGGCCTCGTCGCGCACACCGATCTGGCGCATCTCGATGCGGGTTTGAAACTCGCCGGCCAGAGCCTTGACTAAGTCACGGAAATCGACGCGGCTTTCGGACAAGTAGTAGAACACGATACGTTCGCCGCCGAAGATGTGCTCGACGTCGACGAGGTCCATCTCGAGCGTCAATTCGGCGATCAGACGGCGGCAGGTTTCGAAGGCGCGGCGTTCTTGGGCCCGCAGACGGTATTGCTCGTTCTCGTCTTCGCCCGTCATGGCCCGCAGCACTTGCCCCCGGGGGGGATCGGCGAGTTGGGCGACCACCTCGTCGGTGGCGTCGCACAGTACCTCGCCCGTCTCCAGACCGCGATCCGTCCGGACGATGACCCGGGACGAGCGTGCGTACTCCTCGCTGCGCGTCGTGTAGACACCCAAAGTGCGCATCGAACCGGTGCGAACGACATACCTGGCCATGGGCGGCTGGAAATCCCTGATGCTATCGGGCGGCTGTGTCAGCCGCGTGCGACCCCCGCGCGGCATTCGGCCGCTGGCGAGCGTCCCTTACTTTGAAGTATAGCGGGCCGACCCGTGGTCGCAAACCCAAGCCGCATAGGGGGCTACAACGCGCAGCAGAGTTTGCGGCAGCCGGCGAGAAAAGACCTGTCTACTTCGCCCCGCCGAAGAGCGAAAGGTGCTGCTCGGCCTCGGCGACCTCGGCAGGATGCTGCCGACGCAATTCGGCCAAGGCGGCCGCGGCCTGGGGACCAGGCGCCGCCAGCAGGTACCCCACGACGGCGCGGCGCGTGCCGGGCTGCGGGTAGCCCGCCGCATCGTAGAGCGGAACGATCCGGTTCAGTGCCGACCAATCTTGCCAGCGCGCGAGCTCGACCATCGCGGCAGAGGCAAACTCCGGCCGATCCAACAGCGGACGTACCGCCTGGGCGATGCGTGTCAGCGAAATCGTGCGACCATACTCGGCATAGAACCGCAACGCGGCCAGGGCGTGACGCACGTCTCCGTCGCGCGAGTCGGGATTGGCGAGAAAACGTGTTTCCATCAACTCGAGCGCCGGCTCGCCGTCGAGCAACAACAGACCGGCCAGCATGCCGTCGAAACCCGCACGCAGATCGGCGCCCGGCTCACCGACCTTGGCGTGCAGCAGTTCGCGATTTGCAGCCATGTCCCGGAGCGCCGCGGCCAACCCCAGGACGAGTCCGTAGAAGCCCTTCCGCTCTTGCGGCACGCGATCGTCCGCTAGCCATTGTCGGACCTGCGGAAAGTCGAAGGCATCGGCGATGGCGGCCACGTCGCTAAACGGCGCATGGGCGAATTCCATCGTGGCATCGGCGGCAATACTAGGATCGGGATGCTCGAGAAACCGTACGAAGTAGCGCAAGCGTTCAGACGTGGGCGTCCGCAGGCCGGGCGCACGCGCGAAGTACGCATAGCTGGTTTCGTCGACGGGCCGCACCATCCAGTCCATTTCCTCGATGCTGGTAGCGGAGCTCGTCTTGGGCGAGCCGAAGAGGAGCACCAGGCCGCGTGCGTCTCCGATCAGCGCGGTGGGGAGACAGATTTCCTTGCCTGCGGTCGGAGCGGTCTCTCCCTTAAGAATCTTGTGAATGCGTACCCGAGCTCCGGCTTCGTCGCGCGAGACGATCTCGGCCAATAGCACGACGGCGGCCGATTCACGCTGCTGACAGAGCGTGGGAACAAGCGCCGGACAGAAGGGACAGGCGACGAGCTGCCCCCCCCAAAGGGTCGCGATAAGCCCCACAAGCAGCGTCAACCGACGGTGTCGCTTGCCGACGGAGTGAAGCGTTTCGGGCACGATCGCCTCACTGCTCAAGAGGGAACTCGACTACTCGACCGATTCGCCATCGAGGTGGTAGATCGCCAGATGTTTGTCGTCGAGCCCCTTCATCTCGCGGATCGAAAAGACCCCTTCCACCGCCACGGGGCGTACGGTGTATTGAGTCGTCTTTCCCGGCTTCATGTCGACGACGATGCAATCGTGCAGCGCCGCGCCGGGACCGAAGCAACATTCCTGATTGTCGCGCACGAGCACGAACTGCTTGATGCCGGTCTGCTGGAAGCTCGGCAGAATGTAGCCGCGGATACGGATGGGCTGGTTGTCGATGGCCAGGACCTCGGGCGTCAGCAACGACCGCTCGAAAGGCTGATCCTTCTCGAGCGCCAGCTTCACCGTGTCGAAGGTGACTTCCTTCGTCGGTCCGCGAGGCGCCGGCGGGGCGGGTTGTACGTTGGTCGACGCTGGTGTCGTAGCCGGTGCTACGGCGGGAACTACGGCGGCAGGCGAGGCCGCCGACGCCGGATTCTCGCCCGCGGGCTCGCTGGTGGCGTTCGTGGGCGCCTCGACCGCGGATTCCGTCCGTTCGGCCACGACCACGGCGGGCGACGAGGCGTCGTTGCAGCCCGCGACGACGAGCAAGAGCAGGCCAGCGAGCGATCCGAGTTGTAACGCCTGTCGTGGCATGTTGACTTCGAGGGGCGAAGTGAACGTGGTCTGCACCGGCCGTGCTACTTCACGTAGTCGGCGTCCAACTGGTAGAGCACCTCTCCCAATCCGGGGGCGCTCGTCGATTGCACGCGGAAGGTGCCCGCCACGCGAAACACACCCGTCGCGTAGACGATGCGTAACGGATCGGACAGTTTGACGTCGACCATGTCGTTCAACTTGGGCATTGCGCCACCGAAGCAACACGTGCCGTTGTCTCGCACGAGCACGAAGCGTTGGATGCCCTGGGTCTGCGCACCGGGGTAGACGTAGCCCTTGATGAACACACGTTTGCCATCGAGCGCTTTCGCAGCCGCCGGGACGGGCGTTCCCGTCGCATCGGCCTGGAGATCGGCGTACGAGATGCGTTCATAACCGGGGGGCACCTCGGTCAGGTAGTCGTAGGTAAGCCACGACCACCCTCCGGCCCACCCCAGGATCGAGAGTGCCAGGCCAATCTTGGCGATCTTCGCGCCGGTCAGCGTCTCGGAATTTCGCCGGATGCGCACGAGGGCCCAAATGCCAAAGACGATACCGGCCAGCGGAAACAGCGCGAGCGACCAATCGAGCACCGCCGCCGCCGAGCAAACGCCCAAGACCACGCTCGTCACGGCCAGGGCCGACAGGGCGCGATACTCGCCCACGTACTCGTCGTCGGCGACGAATTCTGTGTTTTCGGTTGCCAGACTCATCATGCTCAGCGTCTCGGCAGAGACGCTTCCGATTCGCTAGTTGGCAAAGGGGAAAGGACGCTCGAAGGGCCTATTGCCAGGCCCCTCGAGGCGTCCTTTCAATTCTATCGCCGGAGTGCATCGGGCGGAAGTGACGATGGCGCCAACCTTTAGGCCACGGCGTCCCATTTTCCGGCCCGAACCATCCAATCTATCTACGTAGAAAGCGGGAAAATGGATGGCATGTTTGCCGGGGCCGGAATCGCCTGCTGTCCATAGATTTGCCCCAATCGTTCGGGGCACTCGGCCGGAGCGGGCGTATCGAGCCACAGCCGGTGGAGCTCGAGGTAGTTGCGGACGAAGTCGACCGTCTCGTCGATCACGTCGGCCTGAATCAACAGCAGGTCGCCGGCTCGGGTCATCTCGAGGGCCCCCTCGACCGCCATCAGCGATCCGCGGATCTCGAACACCTCGGTCACGCGTCCGCCGGCTTGCATCCCCTGCCGGAGCAGCTTGATGATCTCGCCATCGGCGCGGCCACGAGTGTAGTGATCCTCGTAGAGCAGCACGCGGTCGAATTCCCGGCCGAGCAGTTCGCCCTGAACGACCATGTCCTCGTCACGGCGATCTCCGGCGGCCGAATAGACCGCCACGCGGCGTTCGTGCGGGAAGACGCGAATCGCTTCGATCAAGGCCGCAAGTGCCGAGAGATTGTGACCGTAGTCGACGATGACCGTCGCGCCACCCACCTTCAGGATGTTAAAACGGCCCGGCACGCTGTCGGCGTCCCCCGCAAAACTTCCCAGGCCCGCGCGGATCGTGGCCAGCGGCAGCCCCAGCGACCAGGCCGCGGCGGCGGCGGCCAACACATTCTCGACCATGAAGCGGACGCGGCCATCGCGGGCGAGCGGCACGCTCGCGAGCGGTGTCAGCACGATCTCTTCCTCGCCACGCGTCAGGATGATCGAGCCATCGCGGACGAAGACGGCCGCGCCGCCGGTCTGACGGTGCTCGGCCAATCGCGGTTGCGTTTCTTCGAGGGCAAAAAAGATGACACTGCCCGGGCAGTACGACGCCATGTCGGCCACCATCGGGTCGGCGGCATTGAGCACGGCGGCTCCCGTCGGCGCAACGACGTCGACGATCGTGCGTTTCACTTTAGCAAGTTGCTCTAGCGTCTCGACACCGCCGAGTCCCAAGTGATCGCCCTGGCCCAGGTTGGTGACGATCGCCACGTCGCAACGGTCGAAGCCCAAACCGGCGCGCAGGATGCCACCGCGCGCGGTCTCGAGCACGGCGGCTTCGACGTGCGGATTCATGAGCACCGACCGGGCGCTCTGCGGACCACTGCAATCCCCCTGATCGATGCGGCGACCATCGAGAAAGAGGCCATCGGTGCAGGTCATGCCGACGAGCTTACCGGCCGTCTTGAGAATGTGGGTCACGAGCCGGGTGGTCGTGGTCTTGCCGTTCGTACCCGTCACGGCGACGAGTGGAATACGCCCGTTGTCGTTGTTCGGGAAGAGCAGCTCGACGATCGCCTCTCCCACGGGACGGCTCGTGCCTTCGGAGGGTTGCACGTGCATGCGCAATCCCGGGCAGGCGTTGACTTCGACGATCACGCCCCCTTGCGCTTCGAGCGGGCAGCGGATATCGAGTGCCACCACATCGATCCCCGCCACGTCGAGCCCGACCACTCGGGCGGCCTCGATCGCGCGGGCGGCCACTTCGGGATCAACTTCGTCCGTCACATCGGTGGCCGTGCCACCGGTGCTGAGATTGCCATTGCGGCGAATGAGGATGCGCTGTCCGACAGCCGGCACGGACGTGCCCGTGAATCCCTGCGCAGCCAGCACGTCGCGGGCCACGTCGTCGATGCGGATCTTACTCAGCGTGTTCGCGTGCCCGTCGCCGCGGCGCGGATCGCGATTGGCGGCGTCGATCAACTGGTCGATCGTATGCTCACCGTCGCCGATGACGTGCGCAGGCTCGCGACGGGCCGCCGCCACGAGACGCCCCCCCACGACCAACAAGCGATGGTCGCAGCCGGGCGCAAAGCTCTCGACCATGACGGTCTCTTCTTCCTGCCGCGCCGCCGCATACGCCGAGAGTACCTCTTCGCGCGTCTTCAGGTTGGTCGCCACGCCGCGACCATGATTGCCAAATTGCGGCTTGACGACGACCGGCAGGCCAATCGACTGAGCGGCCTCCCACGCCTCTTCGGCGTTGTCGACGGGCCAGCCGCAAGGAACGGGCACACCGGCCGACGCCAGCAGATTGCGTGTCAGCTCTTTGTCCTGCGCGATCGATTCGGCGATGGCGCTAGTGGCGTCCGTTTCGGAAGCCACGATGCGCCGCTGCCGTGTACCATAGCCAAGCTGCACCAGGCTATTGGCATTCATCCGGCGGAAGGGGATGCCGCGTGCGACCGCCGCGTCAACGATCGCACGTGTGCTGGGGCCCAAGCGCACGTCGGCGGCGATCTCGCGCAGCCGGGCGACCTCGGCCGCCACGTCGAAGGGACGATCGTGGACCGCCGCCTGGCACAGCCGGAAGGCCGTCTCGAGCGCGGCGCGGGCCAGGGCTTCTTCCTCGTACTCGATGACGACACGGTAGACCCCTTCTTCGGCCGTCTCTCGCGCGCGGCCGAAGCCCACCGGGCAGCCGGCAAGCGTCTGCAGTTCGAGCGTCACGTGCTCGAGAATGTGTCCCTGCCAGGTGCCGCGGCGCAGGCGTTCGAAGAAACCGCCACGCTCGCCAATGCTGCACCGATGTTCGATCATCGTGGGAAGCCACGACATGAGCCGCTCGTTAAAGCCGGGCAGCTCGTCCGAAGGGGAGTCCTTCAGCTCCTGCAAGTCGACCCAGGCTTCCAACACGGGGAAGTTCGCCCACACGTTCGGTCCGGCCAAGGTCAAAACCTTACGAATCTCCATCTAATGAATTCCTCAGCGATGCTTTGCCTTCGATGCGCGGTTCGAAGCGAATCCAGCAAGGTGAGAGCAGGCGAACGTCCTAGGGTTGCGTGCCGCGGACGACCACCTGCCCGAAGTTGTTTGTTGTTTTCGTTCTTGTCAGCGATGGCGCGACTCGTGGTCGCGCGGGTTTATCAGGGACAGCCCACTTGCGCGGACCGGCACCGTTGTTGACCTAGGGGGGAGGCGAAGATCGTTGCCCTCGCCAGGGGGTAGGAAGCTCGAGTCCGGCCCTATTCGTCGGCCGATCCGAACCATGCTTGGGGATGAACATCGCCGCGGGCAAGCACACCCGCATGGATATCCAATTATGACTCCGATTCCGTTCGCCTCTGGTAAACATCCTCTACGTATCGACGAAAAAATCTCGGCGAACACGCTCAGCCACACAGGCGTTGCAAACCACCCCGCTTCGCCTATCGCCGTTGCTGGTCGCCGAAGATTCGAGCGATCTCCTTGGCACCTCTTTACGCATTCGCTCCGTGGACGGTTTGCTGTCGTTTGCGTACTATTCCGACAGCAGCGTGCCCACCGCTCGAAAACGTTAAGCCGGCGAGATTTCCGACTTCGACTGCCTGTCGTGAACGTCAACGTCGTTACGGTTGGCACGTCGTGCATCGCCGCTAGCAGACGTGCGACTCGACCGATTGGAAAAACGTTGCCGTCTGTGACGAATCTGCCCCTCGGCGGTCGAAGATAAGGACCGCGAGCGAAGAATCGAGCAGGCATCGCGTAAAGAATCGGCGAATTCGCGACCAAGCGAACGCGCGGCCGACAGAATCCGTATCATGGCCGAGCGCCTTGGTGCGCCGTATCCGCTCTGTCTGCCAGCGACGCCCCCTCGCCCCTGTCCTGCTTGGTTCGTCCGCCTCCGCGGTCAGCAACCTGGAGTCTGCCTACCTTGTCCGAACAACACGCTTCGTTGCGAGCACTTCCGTCCACGTGGCGCTCTGTCGTGGCCGCTGCGCTCGCGCCGGAAGAGCGCCTCGTCGGCTGGTTTGAAACCGATCTCGACGAGGCCTTGCAGTTCGCCCACGAGTTGGTCCTGTTGACCGATCAGCGTGTGGTCACTTGCACTACGGAAGGCGTGCGATCTTGGTCGCTCGACGCGGTCGCTCAACTGCGCGCGAGCGAACGCGCCGGCGTCGGCAAGCTGGAACTGCTGGGCCGCGAGGCACAACTGGGCGAATGGCGCTACACGCAGCATCTTTCGTCGGCCGCCCACGCCCTGACCGCCGCCTATCAGGCACGGGCCACGTGGGGAACGAGCCGGTCGAGCGACACCGCAGCGGCGCGAGGTAACGCTTCGTTCGATACGCCAGGCGACGCCCCACCGCCGTGGCACCTGCGCGACTCGATGGCCCTGTTTCGTCTGCTGCGCTTTGCCCGGCCGCGGGCCGGATTGATCCTGCTCGGTTTCGTGCTGACGCTGGCCACGACCGCCGCGGGGCTCGTCCCCCCCTATTTGACGATGCCCCTGTTGGACGACGTACTCATTCCTTATCAGACCGAAGTCGAAGCGATTCGAGCGCAGACGGCTCACGACCCGGCCTTGCAAGCACAACAACTGGCGGAGTTGCACAGCCAGCAGACGCCGCGCATTCGGTTGGTGGCATGGTTGCTGGGGGGGCTGGCCGGGGCTAGCTTTGCCGCGTGGATCTTGAGCTGGGCGCAAGGCTTCGTCATGGCCTGGGCCAGCGAGCGCGTCAGCGCGGACCTGCGCAACGAAACCTACGCGCACCTGCAGCGACTTTCGCTCGAATTCTTCGGCGGCAAACGAACCGGCGACCTGATGTCGCGCATCGGGAGCGATACGCAACGCCTCTGCACGTTCCTGTCGGACAACCTGGTCGACTTCTCGACCGACGTGCTGATGATCGTCGGTACGGCGGCGATCTTGTTCTCGATCGATCCGCTGCTGGCGCTGGCCACGCTCGTCCCCTTCCCGATCATCGGCTACATGATCTACCGTGTGCGGACCAGGCTGCAGATCGGCTTTCGCCGCGGCGGCAAGGCCTGGGCTGAAATGACCAATGTGCTGGCCGACACGATCCCGGGAATCCGCGTCGTGAAGGCCTTTGCCCAGGAACAGCGCGAGGTGCAACGCTTTCGCCGGGCGAACGACCATGTGATTCACGCCAACGATCGCGTGAATCGGGTGTGGACCTTCTTCTGGCCTTTGGTGGTGCTGCTGAACCAGGTGGGGCTGATCGTCGTCTGGGCCTGCGGCGCCTGGCTGATTTTCAATCACCAGATCACCGTCGGTGTGCTGACTGCCTTCCTGGCATACATCGGCCGCTTCTATACCCGCTTGGAATCGATGAGCCGCATGTTCTCGGCCACGCAGCGGGCCTCGGCGTGCGCGCAGCGCGTGTTCGATATTCTCGATCGCGTGCCGAGCGTGCCAGAGCCGCGCGTGCCCGTGCATCTCGAACGCGTGTCGGGCGCCATCGAATTCCGCAACGTCGGCTTCCGCTATGGCAACCGCACGGTGCTCGACGGCATCAACCTGAGCGTGGCGCCGGGCGAGATGATCGGCCTCGTGGGCTCGAGCGGCTCGGGCAAGAGCACGCTGGTGAACCTCGTCTGCCGCTTCTACGACGTGAACGAGGGAGCCATCCTGATCGACGGCGCCGACGTGCGGAGCTTTCCGGTCGAGGAATACCGCCGGCACATCGGGCTGGTGTTGCAGGAGCCGTTCTTGTTCTATGGCACCATTGCCGAGAACATCGCCTACGGCCGTCCCAACGCCACGCGGGCCGAGATCATCGCCGCCGCGCGGGCTGCCCGGGCGCACGAGTTCATCCTGCGGCTGAGCGACGGCTACGATTCTCTCGTCGGCGAACGCGGCCAGGCTCTCTCCGGCGGCGAACGCCAGCGGATCTCGATCGCGCGGGCCCTGCTGATCGACCCGCGGATCCTGATTCTCGACGAGGCCACTTCATCGGTCGACACGGAAACCGAGCGGGAGATCCAAGAGGCGCTCGACAACCTGATCGCCGGTCGCACGACGATCGCCATCGCGCACCGCTTGAGCACCCTGCGGAAGGCCGATCGGCTGATCGTGCTCGACCGCGGCCGCATGGCCGAAGTCGGTCAACACGAAGAACTGCTGCATTCGTCGGGCATCTATTCCCGACTTCACCGCGCCCAGGTCGAGTTGCTCGAGGAGCTGGTGCCATGAGCTGCGATTTTCAACTTTCCGTCGATGCCTGGAACCGGCTCGTCTACACCGATGCGTTGGGCGAGCAGCACGTCGGCGTCGAGGCCCTGCACGCATTTCCCTTCTCGGATCCCGAGCGTTGGATCGCGCTGGTCGACGAGGCCTCGCAGGAGCTCGAGCTGATCGAGGACCTGAACGCGCTGCCGGAGAACGAGCGCGAGTTGATCCGGCGCGAGCTGGCCCGACGCGAGTTCGTGCCGGCCATCCAGCGGATCACGCGCATCGATCGGCTGGCGAGCTCGTCGGAATGGGACGTTGAAACCGATCGCGGTCCGACCCGTCTGACGGTCAAGAGCGAAGAGGATGTCCGCCGGCTGCCGGGCCGCAAGGCGCTGGTGATCGACGCCCAGGGCATCCGCCATTTGATCGCCGATACCCGGCAACTCGACGGCACGAGCCGGCGCCTGCTGGAGCACTATTTGTAGTCGCCCCCCGACACGCTCCGTCCATGAAAAAGGCACCGGTGCTGGCCGGTGCCTTTTTCGTTTTTGACAAATGCAGCCTGGTGGTCAGTCGACTACGGGATGACCGTGACGATGTCGTCCAGGTTCTGCTGGTCGAGGATCTGATCGTTCGACGTCTGGGCCAGGAACCAGTCGTCCTCCGTGCCGCCGGTGAGCAGGTCGAGGGCGCCTTCGTCGAAGACGGTGACCGTCGGCTGCAGGAAGACATCGCCGTTATTACGCGCCCCGACGCCCGTGCCGTTGATGTTGGCGATGCGCTCCGAGAAGGTGCGATTCGACGTCCACTCCGACATGATGGCGAAGAGGGATGCGATGTGCAGGTCGAACGAGACCGGACCGCTGACCAGCAGGTCTTCTTCTTCCAAGGCCGACAGCACGTCGAGGCCACCTTCGCCCAGAATGAAGTCGCGGCCGCTACCACCGGTCAGGGTATCGTTACCGCCGAGACCGTCGAGGATCGAGTTGATGCTGGTGTTGTTCGTGAACACGTCGGCACCCGCGCCGCCGAGCATGAACAACAGTTCGATGCCACTCGCGCGGATGCGATCGTTCGACGATGAGGTGCCGACCGATAGATTGTTCGCAGCCACAGAGTTGCCGACGACGCGAATCTCGTCCTGGACATCCTCGGAACCACCATCAATGCTGAGCGTGGTCAACATGTTGGTTGCCGCCAATGTCACGTTGACCGTGTCGTCGCCACCGCCGAGGAACAGGCTCAACTCGACGGAGTTTGGAATGTTGGCCACGTCAACGTTGACGACGTCCGCGCCGCCTTCCAGATCGACCACCACGAGGGCGGGCAGGACCGGAGCCCCCAACGCCTGCGACAGCGACACCACGTCGGCGCCGTCATTTGTATCGACGCTCAGCATCTGGACGTTCGCGTAGTTGACGTCCTTGTTGGGATTCGCTTCGCTGGCCAATTTCGAGCGCACTCGCTGGCTGTCGATCGTCACGAGGTCGGCGTCGCCACTGTGCGTGAAGATCGACAGGCGATTGTCCACGCCAGCTCCACCATCGAACTCGACGAGCGAGGCCAGGGTGGGATCGTCGAGATGGACGTTGACCAGATCCTGGTCTCCCTGTCCAAACAACGAGAGGCGTTGTAGACCATTGGTGAACGTGGTCGAGACCTCGAAGGCGTCGTTGCCCGCATCCGCGTAGGCGTTGATGCCGCGAATATTGGCATAGTTGATCGTCTTGACCGTCGAGAGATTGACCGGATTACGGAGTTCGACTTCGACCTTGCCGTCCGTGAAGGTGAGATTATTGTCGTGAATGCTGCGGGTGAAGATCGTGAGACCATTGCTGCCGGCGCCGCCGTCGATGTTGTACACGACGTCCGAGTTGGGCTTGCCAAGGTTGATCTCGATGCCGTCGTTCTCGTCGCCGCCGTTGATATTGACGACATTCGGGAACTGGCCATTGGGCACGGGTTCGGTGACAACGACCGAATCATTGCCACCGGCGCTGGCAAGCGTGATTTCCTCGATGTCGTCGTACTCGAGCACCTCGGGCGTGGCAACGAGGGCATTCGGGCCATACTGCACCAAGACGAACTGGCTGACGAGTTGCACCAGGTCGTCGAATCCGCTGAGCGTATTGACGACGAGCGAATCGCTCCCCGCCTCGCCACGGATGACGAACGGCACGGTCTGCCCGAACCCGGTGACACCATTGGACTCGATCAAGTCATTATCGTCTCCACCGAAGATGTGGAGTCCGTCGCCGGCGCCGAGCGCGAACGCGCCGTTGACCTGAACCGTGTCGTCGCCCGCGTGTCCGCTGATGCTTAAGCGGAAGGCGTTGGCATAGTTGATCGGCTGCTGTGCGTCACCGGCACGCGTGTGAGTGATCGACGTGCCCGTGACGACAACGAGGTCGGCCACGGTTCCCAGAGTAGTGCCGTTGTGATAAATCTGCGCGACGTTGACGACCTGGCCGCCCAGGCCTGAGGCGTTGTTTTTTAGCGTGAGGTTGTTGAGTTCGATCTTGTCGGCGCCGTCGATGTCGATGCCTTGCTCGACGTTGTCGCTGGCCTCGATTTCGTCGAGGATGATCTCGCCCACGACGTTCGTGATGCGGACGCCGTCGGCCGCATTTCCATTGAACGACGAATAGTCCGTGATGGCGACGGAAGTGCCACCTCCCGTGACGTTGTTGATCACGAGACCGCTGCCGCTGACGCTGTTGGTCGCCAACACGCCCTTGATCGTGACCTTCGCGGCGCCGTCGACGGCGATGCCCGAGCTATTGGCATCCGCGATGACGTCATCGATATCGACGTCCCCCGTAATGCCGCTGATCAAGAGCCCCGCGGCGCTGTTGTTGTTGACGTTGACCGTCACGACGCTCACGGAACCGGACGTCTTGATGCTGACCCCGTGGAACTGGTTGTCATTGATGTCCGAATTCTTAATCTCGACGAGGCCTGCCACGTTTTCGATGTCCACACCATTCAGGGTGTTGGCTTCGATGTTGGCGGATTCGACCGAGACCGACGCCGCGGTGCTGACGACGAGGCCGACCATGTTCATGTTCAAATCGACGAACGCCACCGTGACGGCGCCCGTCACGTCCACGGCCTTCACTCCCACGCCGTTCGTATTTTCTTCCACGGTAGCGATCTGAATATCCACCGACGCCACGTTGGCCACGTCCACGCCATCGCCGCCATTCTTCGAGGCTTGGGCACTGAAGCTGAACGCGCCCGCTTCGTCGACGTGAACGCCGTCGCCGTCGTTCTCGTCAAAAGTGCCGTTGGAGATGGTGATATTTCCCAGGACGACGTTGGCAAAGAAGCCGTCAGCCCCGTTGAGCTCGACGGTGCTATTGGTCAACGAGACGTCGATGGCGATGTTGGTGAGCACGATGCCCGAGCCGAGATTCGACGAGAAGCTGCTCGACTGGTCGGTCACCGAGGTGGCCTCGTCGACCAAGAGACCGACTTCCAGGTTCCCGTCGACGATGAGGGTGGTCAAATCGACGACGTCTACATCGTTCAGGCTGATGCCGTTCGTTTCATTCCCGCTCGCGGAGAGGCTTTCGAGCGTCACGTCATTGCTGTCTTTGATCTCGATGCCGATGGCCGCGTTCGTATTGAAGTTGCCGCCGGTGACACTGACGTTTCCGCCGTTGTTGACGGTCAGACCGTTGGCGGTGGTGCTCAGCGAGGCAGAAGTACCCGAAATCGTCACGCCGTTGGCGCCGGCAATGCCGATGCCGGTGCTGTTGCCACTAAAGGTGCTGTTCGTAATCTCGACCGCGCCCGCGACCTGGGCCGCAATCAAGCCCCCCGCGCTGTTGTCGTTGACCTCGATGTTGTCCACCTCGAGCGAGCCGATGTTGGTGAGTTGCGCTCCGATGAAACCGTTCGTCACGAGGGTGGTTGCGCCGGTGATCGATACCTGTCCGGTGACATCCTTGGCGGTAATGCCGTTGAGCGTGTTGCTCTCGATGTCGGTGGCATCGACGGCCAGCGAACTGGCGCCTTCGACGACGAGCCCCGCCAGATTGCCGGAGATCGCCGAATTGTTGCCGACCGCGACCTGGCCTCCGGGATTAACGATCTTCGCACCAGTCCCCAGGAGATGGTCCTTCAGGGTCGAGCCCTGAATCGACACGAAGGCGTTCGAACCCTCGAAATCGATGCCGTTGATGCCATTGTCCGAAATCTCGGTGCCGTTGACGATCAAGTCACCCGTCATGTTGGTGAACTTGACCCCCGTCCCCAGGTTGCCCGTGATGAGCGAGTCATCGATGCTGACTTGAGCGGTCAGGCTATCGCCGGCGACGCCATCGAAGGCGCCGGTAACGCCCACGGTATCCAGGCGAAAATTATTCGCTCCAACCGAGATGCCGGTGTTCGTGCCGTCGAACATGAAGCCGATCGCTTCGAGCGTCACGTCGTCGTCGAGCACATTGACCTGCCCGCCTGCATCCGAGGGGGCGAAGATCGTCGGCGTGTTGTCGGTATCTTGCGTGGTGAACGTGGCGTCCCACGAACCGGAGATATCGAGCGAGTCGAGCTCGGCATCGGCATTGATCGTGAAGCCGATGTCCACGCCCGCTTCGTCGTACGTCCCCCCCGCGACGCGAATGATGTCGTCACCGTCGTCGGCAGCCGACGCCGCGTCGATCGCCTGCTGAATCGTGCGGAAGGGAGTGGCGGCGCTGCCGTCGTTGCCGTCGTTGCCCGAGAGGGCGACATGGAACACCGCGAGCATGGCTCGCTCTTCCAGTGGCTCGAGACCGATCCGCGATCCTAGCGCGCGGCGGACAACCGGCTTGCTCTTCTTCTGCGAAGGCGTCGTGAAACGTTTGGCGGCAGCCATCCAAGATCGCATGGGGTGCTCTTTCTCGGTTGCGGGTTGGGCAAGAGGAAGGCATCCCTGCCGCTCGCGACGAGCGGTCTCATACCGCCGGCGGTGTTCTGGGCTCGGACTTGCTGAAATGCAAGGATTTGCTGGTCCCATGATAATTTCGGGGGAAGAAAACATACAAGCGACTTGACATGATTTTTACAGATTAGGGACATACACTGGCTAAAGCGGCTTACCAAAGCACATCGCGGGCGCGGGCTACATTGTCTGTAACAATGCCGCGATTTCTGCGCTCTCCTGAGATAGATCGATTCCATCTGGCCGTCCCTCACGTCCCTCTTCGGTGTAGGAGATTTTCCATGCGTACGCTTTATGCCGCGCTCTTCGGCCTGGCGATTGGCCTGGTGGTGCTGTTCGCTCCGGCCTCCGAAGCCCAGGCAGCGCGTCGCCCGCAGAAGCAGAATCCGTTCTCGAGCTTCAACATCAGCGGCATCAACTACGGCTCTCAGCAGTGGGCCAAATCGCAAGCAAAATCCTCGTCGGGCCGGAGTACCTCTCGCGGATTCCGTTTCCGCTAAAGGGAGCTGGCGGGCAACCCCTACGTGGTCGAGTTCGGCTTAGCGAGCTATGCTGTTAGGGTAAAGGCAAGTCCGCTCGTGCGCGATTTGCCTTCTTCTTGCCACTGCCCAGAGGACGCCCACCGATGTCGCTGCGCTCGCTCTCTCGCCTGCCTGTCGTCTGCATGCTGCTTTTGGCTGTCGTTGCACTCGAGGCAGGGACAAGATCGCAAATCGCGACCGCGGCCGACGACGCGACTGCCGCCAAGGAACCGATCGAGGGGCAACTGTGGAACCTCGCCGACAAGCCCTTCACGTTCAAGCTGCGCCGACGCGACGGGGTGGCCTGGAGCGCGCCGATCACGGTCGAGCCGGGCAAGTACTACTCCCTGCGGACCGACGGCCAGGAAGCCAGCGGGCTCGAGGGCATCACTGGGAAGGGAACGGGGCACGTCTCGATCGAGTACGCCGAGCTCGGCGGCAAGATTCGCCTGCAACTTCCCGCCCAGGATAAGGCCGATAACCTGGTCCCTTACTGGTATCACGTCAAGGACTCGAACGGCTTCAGCCGGCTAGTCCAGGCCAAAACGGTCGAGGACGCCGAGAAGCAGCAAGCAGCAATGCAACAGGAACCGAAGCTCTCGCCGCAAGAGGTCACCCAAATCCGCAAGATGCTGAAGGCGAACTGGGTGTTCTTCGACTAAATGCCGGGCACTGCGTTCCCCCCTTCCCCAGACTGCTAGAAGCGGTCGGGGCCCAACGTGTCGAGCGAAACGCAAGGCGTCTCGCCGGCCATCAACTGCGCTAGCGCCACGGCAGTTCCCGGCGACAATGTCAGCCCGCTGCGAAAGTGTCCCGCGGCGACATAGGCATTGGCCAACTCGGGCAAGCGTCCGATAATCGGCTTGCGATCCGCGGTGGCAGGTCGCAGTCCGGCCCAGCTTCGCTCGACGCGCGCCTGCGCGAGGTTGGGCACCAGCCCCACGGCCAACTGCAGCAGCCCGGTCATACCCTCGACGGTAGTGCGTTTGTCAAAGCCCACCTCTTCCTCGGTCGAGCCGACGAGGATGTGGCCGTCGTCGCGCGGCACGAGGTAGCGTGGCCCCTCGTTGACGATGTGCCGGAGCTCTCCGACCGCTGCCTGCAAAAGCACGATCTGTCCGCGCACGGGTCGCAGGGGCACTTCGATGCCCAATCGGCTCAAGAGGCGTCGGCTCCAGGCGCCAGACGCGACGCAGTAGTTACCGGCTTCGAGACGGCCCGCCGAGGTGACGGCCCCCCGGACCCTTCCGCCGCCAACATCGAAGTCGTACGTCTCGATGCCAGCGATAATCTGCACGCCGTGCGCCACACACGCGGCCAGCAGCGCCTTGAGATGGCGGGGATTACGAATCTGATATTCGCCCGGCACCAGCCAGACGGCGTCTTGCGCTGACGCGCGAAGCGCTGGCTCGAGCCGAGCCAACTCGGCCACGTCGAGCGAGCGAAACTCGACCTGCCGGCGGACGCCGTCGCGCGCGAGCACCTCGAGTTCCTTCCGCTCCGTGTCGCTTCGCGCGACATAAAGCGCACCACAGCGACGGAAGCCATTGTCGATGCCCGTCTCGTCGCGCAATCGCTCGGCCCAATCAGCGTGCAAGTCGAGACTGACCGCGCCTAAACGATCGAGCGGATCGGCGGCGGTGCGCGAATTCGCCGGCGGTAGAATTCCGGCGCCGGCCCAAGAGGCCTCGCTGGCCGGTTCGCCGCGATCGATCACTTGGACCCGCTGTCCGCGCGTCGCGAGTTCGTAGGCCAGCGACAGGCCAATCACTCCGCCGCCGACGATCAGCGTGTCGTGCATGGTGGCTTCGAACGGGAATGGAAGCACAGAAACGATCGAGCGTAGAACGCCCGCTTTCCCCGCTATTCTAGGGGAACGACGCGCCGGGTCGAGGGGGCCGGGCGCTGGCGCGAGTCAACCGCGCCCTCGCAAGAGACGCGCCAGCAGTCGACGATCGACGCGACCGCGGAACCGCTCCTTGCCGTCGATTACGACGACCGGCACGCACACGTCGTATCGCTCGCGCAGTCCGGGATCGCGATCGATATCGATGAGCGTGGGCTGCAGGCCATGCTCGCGCAGCAAGGCCAGCGCATCGTCACAGAGATGGCACCCTTCGCGCGTGAACAACAGCACCTCGGGCGGGTTCGTCATCCGTCTGTTTTCACCGATTTCATGCGTGGGTGATCGCCCCCTCCGGTCAGGTCCAGGCGATTCTTACGACACGGGCGAGGGGGGTCAAATCGAGAGGGGGCCGTTTATGACGACGGACAGCCCGCGAAATACACCGAAAGCCTTTGGCGCAAGCAGGATTCGCTGGTATCCTTCACGCGGCCGTGTTACCCTGAGTCGAGGGCAAAGCCTAACGGCCATTCGGCCAAATGTTTGCGTTTGTCGTGTGGGGGACGGCCGTGCGGCGCATACTTATCTCTTTGTCGCGGCCTCTAGAAAGCGGCCTCGGGCATGTCCAAGCTCGCGGTTGACAGCTTCCTCGAACTCGTCCGACGAAGCGGGCTGGTAGACAACAGCCAGCTCGAGCGCACACTCTCTGTCCTCGATGCCGAGCAAGCGGGCGAGTCGATCGCCGACAGCCGCGTGATGGCCAAGCGGCTGGTCGATGCCGGCCTGCTCACCGACTGGCAAACGCAGAATCTGCTCGAAGGACGCTACAAGCGTTTCTTCCTCGGCAAGCACAAGTTACTCCGGCATCTCGGCACGGGAGGCATGAGCAGCGTCTACCTGGCCGAGCACGTGATGCTCCGCCGGCGCGAGGCGATCAAGGTCCTGCCGCAGAACAAGGTCGACGACTCGTCCTACCTCGACCGCTTCCTCCGCGAAGCGCAGGCCGCCGCCAAGCTCGAACATCCGAATATCGTGCGCACGTACGATATCGGCTGCGAAGACAAGACCTACTACATCGCGATGGAGTTTATTGAAGGACGCGATCTCTATCAGCGTGTGAAGGACGACGGCCCGCTCGGCTTCGAAGTCGCCGCGAAGTACGTCTGCCAGGGGGCGACCGGTCTGGCGCACGCGCACGAGAAAGGGCTGGTTCACCGCGACGTCAAGCCCGCCAACCTGCTCGTCGACGCCAAGGGGACCGTCAAGTTGCTCGATCTCGGGCTCGCGCTCGAGAAGCAGGCCTCGTCGCTAACGATTGCCCACGGCGAAGAGGTCTTGGGTACCGCCGACTACTGCTCGCCCGAGCAGGCCATCAACAGCCACGACGTCGATGCACGGGCAGATATCTACAGCCTGGGCTGCACGCTGTACTACCTGCTCACCGGCAACCCGCCCTTCCCCGAAGGCTCGCTCGCGCAGCGTTTGATGAAGCATCAGCTCGAGCAGCCCAAGAGCATCCTCGAGTATCGCCCCGAGACGCCGCACGACCTGGTCCGCATCTGCCAGAAGATGATGGCCAAGAAGCGCGAGGATCGCTTCCAGTCGGCGCTGGAAGTGCGCCAGGTGCTGCTCAACTGGCTGGCGACCCGCAGCGGCAGCAAGTCGGGCGTGCTGGCCCGGGCCCCCCAGCCTGGCTCGGGCAGTTCGAGCAGCGTGCTGCGCGGCGGAAGTAGCGCCGGTAAGAATCAGGCTCTGAGCGATACGGCCACGGGCAAGGATGTCGCGACGTTCAAAGGGCCGAGTTCGATCGTCAAGCCAGGCGCGACCCCACGTCCCACGACGCCACACCCCACACCGCTGAAGACGCCCGCCGCGCAAACGCCGGGCGCTAAGCCGACCGCGGCACCCAAGCCGGCCCCTGCCCCCAAGTCCACCGTACCCGCCAAGCCGGTCGAGCCCCCATCGGATTTCGATTTCCCCGCCGACCTGCTGGGCGAGATCAACGAGGGAGTGAGTCTCGACGCGCCACCGCTGGCTCCGGCGAAATCCAAGAAAGCGCCTTCGGTATGGCGTACGGTGATGATCGGTGCGGCAATCGCCATTCCACTGATCATCGTCTTCGCGCTGGGCTACTTGCTGGCCAAAGGGGGCTAGCGCCCCTGGGCGCGCGTCGTCGGCCGGATGGCTTGCCCCTTCGGCAACGCCGACAGACGTTCTTCTCGCGCCGCCGCCCGCGCGGCCACATCCTGCGTGATCTGCACGAACTCGTCACGCACTGCCGGATCGACGTGCTCGAGCTTGGCCGCCAGACGCTGCATGCCGGCCGGATTCATCTCGGCCGTGCGCGACAGGCTTTCGACGAACGAACCCGTGGCAATGAAGTTGTAGTCGACCACGCGCCCCACGAGCGGCTGGAACGTCTTGGCGAGGAACTCCAAGCCGACATTATCGAGCCGGATGAACGTATCGACGCGCGACGTGATGTAGTATTTGCCGTCGACCTCGCGCTGATAGCCCGTCTTCAAGATCAGCAAGCAGCCGCCGGTCACGTTCTGCGTGAACATGGGCCCATCGTAGGCGCCTTCGGCATAGATGACGTGCAACTCGGGGCTGCGGTAGAGGAAGTGCAGCACTCCCTTGGTACCGGCGCCGTCTTCGGCCTGATAGACGTTCGGGCCGACGGGACGCACCACCACCTTTTCAATGCCGAGCAGTTGCCAGATATTGGCCACGATCTCGGGGTGTTCCATCACATACTGGTAGATCTCCGGATCGCACTCGATCACCTGCGTCGGCAGACGCCGGAAGATGCTCGTCTTTTCGATCAGGGTATCGACCTGGCGCAGTTGCTCGGCCGTGAGGCGGTGGCGAGGAATCGACGCGAGTGCGTCTTCGCGCGCCGCGCGGCTGGTCGACGCGCGATAGGGATTCTCGCCCGCCTGCAGATCGCCTGTTGCCGACACGCCGAACATCGCGCTGGCGATCGCCGCCCAAAGCGCAACGGTCGCTGCCCCCCGACGGCGACCCGGCGGACGCGTGGCGGTACCGCACGTTCCAGCAGCGCGCACAACTGCCATCTCCCCCCGACCCTGTCGAAGCATGCGATCCCCCTTCATGGGGTCGGCGCGTGGCGATGCCAAATCATCGCGGAGCCGCCTCCCCTCGTGCCAAACCAGCCCCTCAGATCCGAGGCAGGAAACTGCGTCGTCTCTAACGGTCCTAGAAATAATTCGGCCGCCGGAAGGTCGCGGGGTGACTCAAAAAACAGGCCGAATCGGCGTCGTAAATTCACCAGATTGCCCGAACTGTGACGCGGCGGGGTCCCAGCTTTCCTCGTTCGGGCAGAGCCCCTGGCGCGGCGTTTGATAGCTGACCTTGCCCCCCACGAACCAAACGAACACAATCCGCGCCCCGACTGCTAGCGTGCTTCCGACCTTGTAGCGGTCGATCGATTCCCTTTGTGTCGAGCACCGCATGCGTGCCCAACCCCTCGTGCTGCTAACCGTTTGCCTGACGATCGTCTTGGCGGCGTTTTACGTCGTTCATCCGCGTCTGCTGGCGCGTCCCGCGCATCGCTGGCTGACCAAACGCCCGCTGGCCAATAGGTCGATCTCCGAATTGGCTCGCGCCGTCGGCGATGTAGATCCGGCACGAGCCGCCGCGGCGCGCAAGAGCTTGCTCGAACAGATCGCCGCTACGCGCCTCGAGCCAACGCCGCAGGCAGCCGCCCGGCTCGAGGAACTCTCGGCCGCGCTGGCGCGAGAATGCGTGTCCTGGCACGCCGAGACAGGCCAGGCGAACGCCGAGTTGGCCAACAAGATACTTGCGGCGGCAGGATCGCACTTTCCGGTGCCGACGCGCGACGTCCTGGTTGCGCGGTGCGAAATCGTGCTCCGCGCCGCGCATGCCGCGTCCCTCGACCAGGCGGCAGACCGCCGTCAGGTCGCGGCGGCTGTCCCCACAGAATCACCGACGAAAGCGAACACCGTCGCAGAACATCCCATCGCGGCGTTGAGTTTCGACGCCCCCCTCGCACAGTTTCCAGGGGGAGGGCTTCCCATCGAACGCGCCGGACCGGCCCTGCCTGCCGCCGCGAAGTCCGAGCCCGAGCGTGGATCGTCCGGCAGCGCGTTGCCGGGGAGCGTGTCTGGCCATTCGCCGCGTCTCGCAGCGGTAAATGGCTCGGCCAGTGCGGAATCGACTGCGGCCGACGGACAATCCCCCCTACCCCTTTCGGCCCCAAGCGAGCAATTGCTCGAGATGCCGCGCTTTCAGCGCGAGGCGGCCCATCGACGACGCCATCCAATTGCCGCGGCCGCTGCCGTCGTCGCGGTGCAACAGGCCAGCCGGGGAAGCACTCGTCCGACTTCGCCGGTAATCGAGATGGCGCAGCGGCTGCATTCGCCCGTCGATGCGACGCGTGTCGCCGCGCGGGCCGAACTGCGCGCGATCGGCTATTCCGACGTTCACGTCGAACTGCTGCATGCGGTCACCGATGCCGATGCCGAGAAGCGCGCGGCGGCGGCTCGTGCGTTGCCGGTCATGCGTGGCATGAACGCGCGGCCGTGGCTGCTGTGGCTCAGCTACGACGACCTGGAAGAAGTCCGACACGCGGCCCTCTCGGTGCTGGCGACCAGCTACGATCCCGAATTGATGGATCGCATGCGCGAGGCGGCCAATGCCGACGCCGCGCCGCGCGTCCGCCGCCTGGCCGAAACCTACCTGACGAACATGGCGCATCGTTAGCGTGCAACCAGCGCCGCGGTACAGGCAGGGCGCTCACAGGCGCCGGCAGAGGATCCACCGCATGTCGATGGGCGGATAGCCGCGCTCGAGCGGGGTAATCGCCTTGCCTGTCGTCCACGACATGAACCAGCCGGTCGGGGGCCAGGCCTCGCGCGGCAGGTGGGCATGCTCGTACTCGACGACCGAATCGTTGGAGAGCACGGTGAGGGGCAGCCCCTCGAGCGCCTGATTCAACTCGCGCGTCGTATAGAGCGACGCCCAGGCTACCTGCGACATCTCACGTAAGAGCGGTTCCGGCTCGAAGTGATCGGCCGTCAGAAAGATATTGAACAGCAACAAGCCTTCTGGCACCAGCGAATCGCTCAGCTTGGTCAGCATGCGGCGCAGCTCGTCGTAGCTGCGGAAGTGCGAGACCACTTCCGATAAGAGCGCCAAACGATAATGATTCGTCGGCAGTGCGGTGGCAGGATCGAACAGGTCTCCCCGTAGAACATGAACCGACAGCGATTCGCTCGCCGCGCCGGCCTCGAGACGATCGGCGAATTCGACCGTCATCTCCACGGCATCGACGGGAAAACCGAGCCGTGCCAGCGGCAGCGAATTGCGCCCCGTGCCCGCTCCCACGTCGAGTACCGGGCAGGCACGCGGATCGGCAATCTCCGCCGCGACGGCCATCACGCGGGCGTCGGGATTCGCGCCGAACAGTGCCTCGCTCTTCGTCTCCGTCCACGTGCGATAGTGGTCCGTCAGCGACGGCACGCTGACCGTCACCTGGCACTTCAAGCTTTTCGTCAATGTGGGAGACGACTGGATCTCGTACTGGACGACAAGCTTGGCCGTGGGGGCGAGATCGTAGCCGCGGCGAAGGTTTTCCGCCACCAGATGGCGCAGTTCGCTGGCTTCTTGTGGCGCCAGCGCGCGACCCATGTGCTGGAACATGCCGCAGAGCCGTGCCATGTAATGTTCGAGGGCCGCCGGCGCGCAAGGCATCTCGATTTGCCCGCGATGCGTCGTATGCGCGTCGAGGTTCTTCAGCGTCGCCTGACGCAACAGCGCGGGGTCGACGATCAACGGTCGTTCTGAAGGCTGTGCTGGCGGTATGGCTGAGCTCATCGAATGCTACCAGATCTGGTAATAGTCCATCGCCTGCTCTGTAGAAATCCCCACATTTGCTAGCTAGCCTGCTAGCTTCTCCGCGTGCGTAGCACAAGGAGAATGAAGACTACGAAGTCGCCACGGCGAGTATTGCAGTATGCTTATCTGATCGGCCAGTTGGTGCTGCCCGACTATTCGCATCGCTGCAGCCGCCACGATTTTACGCAGCCGCAGCTGTTTGCCTGCCTGGCACTCAAGGAGTTCCTGCAACTCGATTATCGCAAGCTGACCGGCTTGCTCCAAGACGCCAGCGAGTTGGCCGCCGCGATCGGCCTCCAGAAGGTGCCGCACTTCACGACCTTTCAGAAGGCGGCTCGGCGGCTGCTCATCAACCGTTTCTCGCAAGCGTATCTCGACCAGACGGTTCGCCTGGCTCAGGTGCAAGGCCGACTACCCCGGCGTGTCTCGCTAGCGGCTTTGGACGGCACCGGGCTGGAGTCGCGACACGTCAGTCAGCATTACCTCAGACGCAGCGCAGCGACCGCAAAAACCGGCCCAAAGGCCGCTTTTCGTCGTTTTCCCAAGGCGGGCGTGCTGTGCGACACCCAGACGCATCTGGTGCTGGCCTGCGTGCCAGGACGGGGCCCGGGCTCCGACGGAACGCACTTTGAACAAGCGCTGAACGAAGCGCTGCGGCGCGTGCAGATAGACACGCTGGCGGCCGACGCGGGCTACGATGGTGAGCATCACCACCGCTTCGCACGTGAGCAGAAGGGCGTGCGTTCGCTCATCCCTCCGCTGATCGGTCGACCGACGAAGAAGCCGCCGACGGGCTACTGGCGACGACAAATGAAATCACGGCTGCACCTGACTCGCTATTCCCAGCGCTGGCAAGCAGAAACCGTGAACAGTATGCTCAAGCGGCTGCTCGGCTCCGCACTCCGAGCCCGCCGCTACTGGAGTCAATGCCGCGAAATCCTGCTGCGTGCGATCACACTAAACATCATGATCCTCAGACGACGGCAGGGTTTCTACAGAGCATCCATCGCCAAATATTCCCACCTTCGTCCGCTGCCTACGCCCAACAATTCATCAATCGCCGTGCAAGGCCCGCAATCGCGCCGAGGTGCGCAGCACGAGTTGCGCGCGTTCGAATTCGCGCAGCCAGTCTTCGATGACTTCGGCCGTCAGATGATGATCGGGAGGGACGATGCCGGTCGGACAGGCCGCCCCCAGCAAGTCGGCCGCCATCTGGCGGTATTTGGCCACCGTGCGATCGCCGTAGGTGCTCACCCATTGGCCATCCTCGCTCAGGAATACGAGCATGGGCACGCGTGCCCCGCCGCACATCTGGAGCGCCGCGGCAAGATCGGCGTTCGCATCGCGGTCGAAATAACGCACCTGGATCTTGTCGGTCGCCTCGGCAAAGTGCTGGAAGATGGGGCATTGCTGCACGCAATCGCCGCACCAGGCCCCCGCCAGGCACAAGACCTTCATCTCGCGGACGAATCCGGTGAGCAGCGTGCGTTGCTGCTCCGTGAGCGTCACGCGCCCGTAGAACGCCTCCCAGCGTTTGCGATGCTCGTCCGTGCCATGCTGGGCGAGAAAGTCGTGATAGGAGAGCCCCGCGTCGAACATCGCTGCAAAATCCATGTTGGCTGATTCCGTCGTGGTGATGTGTGGCCAGAGCGCTCGAGGGCAAGGCGACTAGGGACGTTGTTCGCGCTGGGCGGTTTCCGCCTCGATCTCGGCCTCGAAGTCTCCTGCCTCGGTGGTCGTTTGCTCGACGATCATGGCGCGCATGCCGGGATACAACTCGGCGAAGCGGGCCAGGATGGCATCGTACGGCACGTCGTCGGCCGGACCGTAGTCGCGGAGATACTCCATGTGGCGCCGACCTTCGAGATCGAACGGATGATACAGCGAGTCCTCGCGCCCGTCGAACTCGAGCGGCTTGAGGCGGGCCTTCTCGCACAGGCTGCGATTGAAGGCGACGGTGGCTTTGACCCAGCGTCCCGCGAGCCAGAACTCGTTGTAGCCGTGGTAGCAGAAGATGTCGGTCCCCATCCAACGCAGCAGCTTCTCGGTGGCGAGATGATTGCGCACGTCGGCATAGCCCAGACGGCAGGGGATGCCCGCGGCGCGCGAGACGGCCGCCAGCAGGCACGACTTCGTCACGCACCAGCCGAAACCCGACTCGATCACGCTCGAAGCGCAAAACGCCTCTCGGCCGAATTTGATGCCGTAGGCGCTGTAGCGAATATCGTCGCGCACGGCGTAGAACAAGCGGCACGCGCGTTCGACGTCGTCCGTCGCGGCGCCGATCGCACCGCGGGCAAACTCGGCCACGAGCGACGAATCGCTATCGACGAACCACGTAGGACGCAAGGCGGCCTCGAGCACGACTTGTTCTTCGGTCACAAGAACCCCTTCTCACGCGAGGGTGTCACGGTTGTCCCGGCGCGACGGGCAGCAGAACTGCAATCGAATCTCAGCCCCACGAGCCGATTTTCGACGCCGCGATTGATACATCGTATCAAGGCCTCGCTCGCTCGTCATGCCGTGCGCGAGATGCCGTCTCGATGTCGCGCTGAACTCGAGTTCAGCGCGCCGATTCACGTTTTTGCTGATGGTCACTCGGTCCTAAGATCCCTATACTGACGGCGGCGCCGCTGTCGTGTGCGCGGTGTGCTCGTTTTCCATCTTGGCACGGAGAGTTGAAAGTCATGCAAGGCGATCCCAAGGTCATCGACGCCCTCAACGACGCGCTGACCATCGAGCTGACGGCGATCAATCAGTACTTTTGCCAGGCCAAGATGTGCAAGAACTGGGGCTTCAACAAACTGGCCGCCAAGCACTATCACGAATCGATCGGCGAGATGAAGCACGCCGAGATGCTGATCGATCGCATCTTGTTCCTCGAAGGCGTGCCCGAGATCGCCCGCTACGACGTGATTCGCGTCGGCGCGAACGTCAAAGAACAGTTCGAACACGATCTCGCCCTCGAGACGCGCGGCGTGAAGATGTACAACGCCGCGATCGAGCTCTTCCTCAAGCTGAACGACGGCGGTAGCCGCGAGCTCGTCGAGCGGATCCTCGTCGAATCAGAAGAGCACGTCGATTGGCTCGAGACGCAGCTCGGTCTGATCGACGCGATCGGGCTGGAGAATTATCTCAGCGAGCAGATGGGCGAAGAACCCGCCGGCAACCACTAAAGGGGTCGCAGCACGGCACGACGCACGGGCGCGGCAGCGAGGCGTTCTCGGCCTCGCGGGGGGAACAGCGCGCGGACCTGGCTGCGAGCTAGCGTCCGCACTCGCCGCCGGCCAGAAACTCTTGAATACGACGATGACAGCCGGTGCAGCCTTCGCCGGCGCCGGTGTGTCGCTTCACGTCGTCGAGCGAGCGCACCTGACCCACAGCGGCCAATTGCCGCAGGGTGCCTTCCGAGACCCGCAGACAGTGACAGAGATAGTCGTTGGCGCCGTGAAAACGGGGGCTCATGGCCCGGGCCTCACATGAAATCGCTGAACGCTAGCCGCGTCCCTGCGAGTGGGGCGGCAGCGGAACATGATACTGAGTCTCAATCTCTCGCGACTCGTCGGATTCTACGCAACAAGGATCGACCTTCGCAAGAGTCTCTCCTTGAAAATTCCGCCTGGAATCGTTGGTCGACCTTTAACGCCCTGCTCACGACCGATCCAAAAGAAACATAAACGCAATCATAAAAACAAGTTAAAACGGATCAAGGCACTAGATGACGCCGTGTTGGGCGAGGCCCTCGTCCTGGGACAGGTCTGCGGCGGGCCTTACTCGACACGCCTCACCAGATAGCTCCGGTCCCCCCGCGTCAGGTAAATGGACTCTTCTTCCAGACGGACGCAGAGACGCCCCAGGAAGTCGACAATCGCCTCGAACTCTGTCTCGGTGTCGAACGACACCTCGTAACGCTCCAAGACGTCGTGGTAAAGCACATTGGCTGCGTTGATCCAGTAGCCTTTGACGGTCGACGGGGTATGGGTGTAGGCGCGATACGACTCGATCAGAAACTCGTGGATGGTGATGCGCACGGTCTGTTGGGGCCCAAAACGGGGATCGTCGAGCTTGTGTGACGGCACGTAGAAGACCGTCATCGTGCCCAGAGGCGAAAGCTTTTGCATGCCGCGGACCTTTCCTCGCTCGACGGGACGCGCCCCTCGCCGACGATAGCGTTGCTGCCAGACCACCACGTTCCATCGTAACGTGGCGCGTCTCCCGCGGTCGAAAGGGAGCCGCAGGTGCGGTGTTTGCGGGGGTTCTGCTGGGGGAAATTCGCCCACCGGTCGCTTGCTCTGGGGTCGCCGGCGGTTCAAAATGCAAACTTCGCCGCCGGTCGATGGAGGGAGCCGACCGTGCCGGCCCCGCGCGGCCGCGATGCCTATCGCGCCCCACCGCATCACCCGTTCACCGCTTCGCAGTCACACCCCGATTGGAGAGATTCGCATGCTGAAGAGACACTGGCTGTTCGTCGCACTGATGCTGGCGTGCGGCACGTTTGCCGTGGCTCGCGCCGATGAAGAAAAACCCGAGGCCATCACCGATCCGAAAATGGCCGGCAAGGACTTCGCCGTGCAGGGCGAGTACCTGGGCGAGTTCGATCTGGGAGACGGCAACGCGCAGAAGTTCGGCCTGCAGGTCGTGTCGCTGGGCGAAGGCAAGTACAAGGGAGTCGCCTACTTCGGCGGGTTGCCGGGCGAAGGCTGGGATGGCTTCGGCAAGCTCGAGGCCGACGCCGCCGAGGAAGACGGTGTCGTCAAGCTGACCGCGAACGAAGGCTACGCGATCATCAAGGATGGCACGGTCGTCGTGAAGAGCATCGACGAGCAGGAGCTCGGCACGCTGAAGAAGTACGAGCGCAAGATCGAGTCCGAAGGCGCTTCGCCCCCCGAGGGCGCGATCGTGCTCTTCGACGGCAAGAATGCCGACGCCTGGGAAGGTGGCAAGGTCACCGAGGAAGGTTTTCTCAACTGCGGCGTGAAGAGCAAGCAGAGCTTCGGCGATCATACATTGCATCTCGAGTTCCGCACGCCGTACATGCCCGAGGCCCAGGGCCAGGCGCGCGGCAACAGCGGCGTCTATCTGCAGAATCGCTACGAGTTGCAGATCCTCGATTCGTTCGGGCTCGAAGGGCTCGACAACGAGTGCGGCGGCATCTACTCGAAGAAGGCCCCGCGCGAGAACATGTGCCTCCCCCCGCTCACCTGGCAGACGTATGATATCGACTTCGTCGCGCCGAAGTTCGACGAGTCGGGCAAGAAGACGGACAACGCCAAGGTCACGGTGCGGCATAACGGCGTCGTGATTCACGAAAACTTCGCCCTCGACAGCGAGACGCCCGGTGGCGAGAAGGAAGCCGCTGGCGCCGGCCCGATCCTGCTGCAGGACCACGGTAACCCGGTCGTCTTCCGCAACATCTGGGTGGTGGAAAACAAGCCGGAAACGACGGCCGCCAAGTAAGTGGCCGCGACGGATTGATGAAAGCAGCGTCTGCCGGAGCGATGTGCTCCGGCAGGCGTTTTTTCATGCGCGAGGGGTCGATTCTCCTCACACGTCGACGACCAACGCACCGAGGCGCGTGCCCCAACGGCCGGCATTGCCTTGGGGCGCCAAGGCATACTGGTTGAAGACCCAGAAACGGCTGAACGTCTCGTTCGACGTGGGATCGATCACGAGCCCCGAGTAGGGCCCCCACGGGCCGTTCGAGGTTCCGTACCGCGCGAGACCGGCAGCCAGCAGACCGCTCGTCCGTAGCGAGGTGCCGGGATCGCCGGCCAGGCGGAACGCATAGTACGCGCTGGCAAAGATGCCCTGGCTCCCCAAGCTCGTATCGGCGCCGGCCGAGGCCGAAAAGCCGATCGCGAGATTGCCCCCCGTGTCGACGGCGAGCGAGGGGTAGAACGTACTCGTTCGGGGCGCGATATCCTCGCCGGTGACGAGCCCCATCTCGGCAATAGCCAGCGCACCGAGCGAGGCCGTGTTCAGGCGATACCAGCGCACGGTGGCTTGCCCGTCGTCGGCAGTGCCGATCGGATTGATCGAATTGGCCAGCCACAGATTGCCGTTCCGCCAAATGGCACTCGCGATGCGATTGTCTCCCGTGCCGATGCCATTCGTACCCCCGGCCTGTTGCGCCAGGGGAAGATTGCCAAAGTTGGGATCGATGTCGTTGCCGATATCGACGAGTTGACCCGCGAAGGTGGGAGTCGCCGCCAGCGGATGGTCGATACGAATCACCAGGAGCGCGTCGTTGCTACCGAGGCGGTAGTTCCAGGTTGCACCGCTATCCCAATATCGCGTGGCGACCAGAAACGTGCCGACCCCCGCGGGCAAAGTCCCGTAGGCTTGAACCGGTTGCAGGTAGACGGCCTGTCGATTGAGTCCGACCTCCGTCGAGGGATCGAAGACGCGCGCGTCGTCTGGCGCGCTACCGCCGCTATAGAGCGGCGACTTATTCACGATCCACAACCGCGAACCGTGGAATCCGTTGACCACGGTGCCGTGCATCTCGGCCATGATGTAGAGGGCCTCGCTTCCCACCCCCAGGTTGAACGAGCGTGGGAAGGTCGTCTCGCTACCAATGACCACGCTCGCCGGAATCGCGCGGTAGTACCACGTGCCGTTCGGATCGCTGTCGTCGGAAATGGCGAGCAGCAGGCGTCCGGGCGAGGCCCCCAATCCATCGATCGCCACGATGATGTAGCGTTGCTGATAGGTATCGTAGAGCGCCTGCGGGCTCGTGATGTTGCTGGCCGGATTGAGGGGGCCAAAAAAGGCGGCCAGACTTTGCGTCGTTTCGTGGGTGAAGTTCTTCGTCTCGAAACGGACCAGCTTATTCATCACCGTCACGACGTGATTCAGCCCCACCGCGATGCTGGGGGCCGGCGGCTCGAGGAACACCGGGTTCGCCGAGTGGCTCGGGCCTTCGTCCATCTGGGCGAGTGGTGGAACAGTCGATGCTCCGAGGTTAGTCCGCGGCTCGACTCCCACCCGATCGGGCGTCGTCCCGTCGTGCAGCAGGAACCAGTCGACGTCGCCACCCCCCCGTAGTTCGTCGTCCGTGGCGAGATCGTTGTAGATGGTTTGGCCGTAGTTGCTCGTGGTCGAGTCGTCGGGAGCGGCTTTCAAGTAGATGCCGTCGTTCAGACCGCCGGGCGTGCCCTGCAGATGCGCGAGTCGTGTGGCAAAGTCGACGTCCGTGCGGCGCCATTCTTCGTGGATCTCGCCCAGTGCGGCGATGTCCCAGTCGTAGATCGAAGGACTGGCCAGCACGATGTCTTGATCGTCGCCGCCGAAAAAGCTATCCGATCCTTCACCCCCGAAGAGGAGATCGCGCCCCGCTCCCCCTTCGAGCGTGTCGTTGCCTTGCCCGCCGACCAGGATATCGGCGCCGGCCTCGCCCAGGAGCGAGTCGGGCCCGGGACCGCCGAGAATCGTGTCGTTCTCGCCGCCGCCGCTGATCGTCGCGCCGAGCGACGAGGTGCTGGTAATGCGATCGTGCCCGCCGGCGGTGCTGACGGCCAGTCGTTCTAATCCGGCGAGCATGACCGACTTCACCGGACTGGAAGTTGGGTTGGGGCCCAACCGCGCTTCGAGCGCGACGTCGCGAATGCCGACCAGATCGTCGTAGCCCCCCAGCAGCTTGACTTCGAGCCGATCGTCCGTCCCGTTGTCGAGCAGGGCGGCGTAGATCGTGCCGGCCGAGGCCAGCAACAGAGAAAGCGAGACCGAGTCATCCCCGTCGCCGGTTTGCGCAATGACCTTGGCGGGAAACGCGCCGGACGTCGGTTCGGTGACGTTGATCGTGTCGTTCCCGGCGGCCGTGTCGATCGTGATGCTATCGGTGCCGGAGTGCAGGATCGTTTTCGTGGGGTTTCCTGGTCCCAATCGCGCCGTGGTGGTCATCATCGTTCCGTTCGAGCTGAGCGTCACGGAATCGCTGGCGGCGCTCTGCGTGTTCACCACCAGTCGATCGAGCGGATCGGCCCCCAACAACACGACGTGCGTGGTCGCCAGCGTGGCGAGCGCCAGATTGAGGATGACCTCGTCGTTGCCCGTCTCGGTGTCGGCCAGCACGAGAGGCGGAAACGGGCCGCTCGCGGGCTCGGTGATCGAAACCGAATCGTTTCCGCCAGACGTGAAGACCTGCAAGTATTCGACCCCCGCATAGCTGGCTGTCTTGGTCGGAGTCGACGGCAGTGTCGCGGCCACCTGCGTGCTGCTGACCGCCACGATGTCCGCGCCGGCCGAGCGAGTGAAGACGCCAAAGATATCGTTCGCTCCGGCGCCAAGATCGACATTGTAGTTGCTCGCCGAGCCATTCGTTGCCAGATTGATCTCGATGAAATCATCCTCGTCCTGCCCCTGCAGATCGACGATCGGGGCTAGGCTGCCCGAGGCCGGCTCGTGTACGGTAATGGTGTCGCCTCCCCCGGCGGTACGCACGGTAAGCCAATCGACACCGGTTTGGACGATGACCTTCTGCGGCTTGGTGGCCGGGTTGGGACCAAGCTGCGTACGCACCGTGGGCGCGATCAGCGTGACCGAGTCGCTGTGACCACTGGCGGTGTTTACCGTCAGACGATCGTCGGGATCGTTCCCCAGGTTCACGCCGTAGAGCGTGGCGAACGTGGCGATGCCGTGATTCACCGTCACCGAGTCGTTGCCCGATTGTCCTTCGACGGAAATCGTCGCGGGAAAGACTCCGTTGGCAGGCTCCGTGACGACAACCGAGTCGTTGCCGGCATCGGTGAAGACCTGCAGGTACTCGACCCCGGTGTAACTAGCCGACTTGACCGATCCGTCGGCGAGACGCGCGATGAACTGCGTCTGCGTGGCCGTGACAGTATCATCTCCGGCGCTCCGCGTGAAATAGCTGAACCGATCGTTCGCCCCACCATCGGCATCAACGATATACGTCGTATTGCTGCCGTTGGGAGCGAGATTCACCTCGATGATGTCCGATTCATCCTGAGATTGAATTTCGATCGTGTTCGGCATGCTGCCTAGGATCGGTTCGGTGACGGTAATCGTATCGGCGCCGCCGGCCGAGTAGACGAGCAGCGAGTTGATGCCGGAGTAGCCGATCGAAACCGAGACGCCCGAACCGACATTTAATGACATCGAGATCGTCGAAGCGGTAATGTCGATCTTATCGTTGTAGCCGCTCTGGGTATGCAGCTTGAGCATGTCGTTGCCCAGGCCCCCCGTGACGGAAATGGCACTGAGATTGGTAAACGTCTGCAAGCGTTGCACGGGAGTGAGATCGAATACATTCGCCCCCAACCCACCGGTGAGAATCATGCCCGTCACCGCCGAGGCGGGCACCGCTCCGAACAGCGGGTCGGCGCCATTGACTTTGACGTTGCCCCCGGCGGCGCTGATCGTGACGTTCTCGTTGAACAACGGATCGGCGACGACCGTAAGCAACCCCGCCGCGAACGTCGAAATCGCCAACATCTGGCGTTCTTCCAACTGCTCGACGACCGGCGCGGCGCGCTCGAGCAGCATTTCGTGACCGCCATGAAACCGCCACCAGGAGTGCTTGCGCGGCGATTCGAGTGCGCGACCGTTACGACGGCCTGATGTAAGAATGCCCATGGCCGTTACCTCCAGCGATGAGAGTCGTGCGCGTGAAATGCAGCAAGGAAGTGCGCCGAGAGACTATCGCTCTAATTCTTGCTATTCAAGCAAAACTTGTGCAGTTTTTTTGCTTGGCGAATGCCCATATTATCTACATTGTGTGTAGACATTCCAGGAAAGCGCAAACTGCCGTGAACACCACTCCCCACCAACGAGCAGTTGGCACGCTTGACGCAGCGCACCAATAGGAGAGATTATCTCTACAGACGGCGTTCGCGATTGCATTCTCGTGCAGACCGCCGTACGCTGCTACGCATGACGAGAGCAGTGGGGCAGCTCGACAAACCGGCACGTCGCCGTGCCATGCGGCTGGCGATTGTCAACGGCACGCTATGGTATGCCGGCAACGCACTGACGACCGGCACGCTGGTCATCTATCTGGCGCTCGATCTCGGCGCGCGTGGGATGTCGTTGAGTCTGATTCTGGCCGCGCCGGCCCTGTCGGGGCTGCTGCGTTTGTTGACTCCCAGGCTGATTGTGTCGCTCGGTGGCGCGAAGCGTGCCAGCGTGCAGCTCTTTTCGCTCAGTTATGGAATCCTTTCCCTCCTGCCCGGGCTGATCTTTCTGCCGGACCGCGCGGCGATCGCTGGACTGATCGTGCTCCTGTGCGTGCATCAAACGCTCGAATACATGGGCACCGTCTCCTTGTGGACGTGGCTGGGCGCGCTCGTGCCCCGCCGCGTGCGCGGTCGCTACTTCGCACGACGTCAGATGTGGCAGTTGGCCGTGGCGATTCCGCTGATCCTGGCCGGCGGCATGTTCGCCGATCTATGGCGCGAGACCTTCCCGGCGGCCGCCCGCGCGTGGTCGCTGTTGGCCTACGTCATCCCTTTTGCTACTGGATGCCTGCTGCTCGTCGGATCGATCGTGCCGCTGACGGCCATGCCCCCCCTGGAACTCTCGGCGCGCGCGGCGATGCCGTCCGGGGTTTCGCTCACACGTGTCTGGCAAAGTGCGTCGTTTCGCCGGCTGCTCTACTTTGGCTGCTGGCTTTCGCTCGCCAATGGCGTCGTGCAGACGGCGCAGAATATTTACCCGAAGCAGGTCTTGCAGTTGCCCGTGCTGCCGCTGGAAACGATGCGTGTGGGGATGCGGATCGGCCAGATCGGCGTGAGCTGGTGGACAGGCCCCTTGGCCGATCGCTATGGCAACCGCGCGGCACTTATCGTCAGTCAACTGCTGCTGGGCGCGGCGCCCCTCTTTTTTCTAGCGGCCACGCCCGCGCATCCGTGGTGGCTGGCTGGAGCCTGGTTGCTCTGGTCGCTCTACGCCGTCCAGAACATTTGTCTACCCAATTTGGCGCTGAGGTTGTCGCAAGAGGACGATTTTGCCCCTTACCTGTCCATGTACTTTGCGACGACGGGGCTCTGCTACGCCGCCGCGACGGTGTTCGGCGGCTGGATGTACGATCGGCTCGCCGCGCAGGCCCACTTCACCCTCGCGGGTCTCGAGCTCGATCACTTCCAGGTGATCTTCCTCGGCAGTTGGATCACCCGCACCGCCGCCGTTCTCTGGCTGCTGCGACTGCGCGAAGATCGCTACTAGATTCGCAGGCCGGTAGCTACGTGGGAGACCAACCCGCTTGCGGCCGGTCAAACACCCGTGGTTCAACGCCACCTCGCAGCGATTCAATGGCCTGCTCGGCACGGGCCACCGCTTCGGCATCGCCGTGGATGCGCACCTCGATGCGAAACTCGCGCCGCTCGTGCGGGGCGAGCTTCGTCACGCGGCCTTGCGCGGCCTCGAAAGAGCGCCCATTCGGCAGGTTCAGACTGGGCTCGAGCCCCGTCACATAGCCATCCTCGGGCATCTGTGTGCTTTTCCACAGGGTAAAGCAGGGCAACTCCTGACGATTGAAGAGCAGGCTCACACCCCGATCTCCGCGCGCGTTGCGCAGCATCGTTTGCGTGTGCCCGTCGCCGGACGACGCCAGTTCGAAGAAGAACACCTCTTCTGTAAAGCCCGCCGCCGGCGCGTCGTACGTGTCCCAGGTGGCCACGCCTTCCGCGGCGCGCGGCGTCTGCGGCACGACCTGGGTCGCCGGCAACACCACTTTCGATCCCGCGTCGAGCAGCGGCAGGCCGAAATTGATGTGATATAGGTATTCCAGCTCGCTCGGCTCGGCCGACACATTCTCGACGAGGTCGTGGATGCGGAACCCCTGCTCGCCCGGCTTGAGCCGAACCGTGCTCGTCAGACGCAGCTTCGCGTGATAGAGGCGTGCTTCCTCGACCGTGCCGGTCAGCGTGATTTCGCCCGAGGCGCCATCGATCGAAACCTCGACCTTGCGCGCCGGCGTGTTGGCGATCTTGCCGTGCAACGGGTATTGAAGCACGCCACGGTCGTCCCACTCGGGGCCGCCATTGCTTTCGAGCCCGCACCGGCAGACGAGCTCGTCGAAGCCCGCCAGCCAACCCAGCCCGGCCGGCTCGAACAGCGGGACGTGAGCCGGATTCACGGGGCCTCGCACGGGCGAGCGCCAGCCGACCTCGAAATCGCCCAGCCAGGCGCGCCAGATGCCCATGCCGCGCGTCGGTACGACGACGACGCGGCACTCGCCGTTGTCGAGCTCGACCACATCGACGCCGTCGCGCACGCCGCCTCGCAGCGTGCGCTTGCTCACGCGATATCCGCGGGCCGTGCCGCCCACTTCCTTGGGGGTCAACTCGAGGGAGTCGACGAATTGGTTGGCGGCGGCGTCGAGCAGGGTCCAGGTCTTGATGCTCATGCGTGAACTCATCGATCGGCCGAGGTGGATTCGGAGGAAGCGTGGGCGATTGCCGGCAAGATGACCCTCATCGTAGCAACCGGCGGGGCCACCCCAAGTACCTGTCCGCTCACTTTTTCTCCTGCTTGAAGAGGGCGCAAAGAGCCACTACAACTACGCTTCCGGCGATGGGAAGTATACCAACGGAGAGCGGTGCATAGATGGTGACCTCGAAGGTTGTCGCGGGCGAAAATGTGGCAAAGTTGTTGGCGAGCGCGCTGGACAAGGGAGAGGGCCTCCTGCGGCTCGCCCCGAACTGGGTGCCGCGTAGTTTTCTGCATCCAGGCAAGCGCATCAAGCTCGCCCCCACCGACTGGTACGCCTACGGCGCCCATCGGGGCGGTATCGACGAGCGCTGGTTTGCCAGCACGACCGAAGCCGCCAACGAGGGCCGCGTGCCCGATGAAGGCCTCAGCTACATCGTCCACGAAGGTCAGCGTTTTCAGCTCCGCGACGCCGTGGCCGAGGCCGGCGCGAAGCTCATCGGCCGCGCCATGTTCGATCGCTACCAGCGCTGGCCGGTCTACTCGAAGTTCTTCGACAACATGGGGCCGATCCCCCATCACATGCACCAGCGTTTCGAAGACGCAAAGCTCGTCGGCCAGGAAGGCAAGCCCGAGAGCTACTACTTTCCGCCGCAGTTGAACAACGTCGACAACAACTTCGCCTACACGTTCATGGGTCTGGAGCCCGGCACGACGAAGGCCCAGGTCCGCCGCTGCCTCGAGGACTGGCACAAGGGGGACAACGGCATCCTCGACCTGTCGCGTGCCCACCGGCTGAAGCGCGGCACGGGCTGGCTCATTCCCCCCGGCGTGCTACATGCACCCGGTTCGCTCTGCACCTACGAGCCGCAGTGGGGCTCGGACGTGTTCGGCATGTTCCAGTCGCTCGTCGAAGGGCGCGAGGTCCCCTGGTCGTTGCTCGTCAAGGACGTACCGAAGGAGAAGCACCAGGATCTCGACTTCATCATCGGCCAGCTCGACTGGGAAAAGAACGTCGACACGCACTTCAAAGAGAATAACTACCTGGAGCCGATCGTCGACGAATCGCGCAGCGGCGACGGGTACACCGATCGCTGGATCGTCTACGGCACGATCGACAAGGCCCAGCTCTTCAGCGCCAAGGAACTGACCATCGAGCCGGGCAAGAAGTGCAAGCTGCAAGACCCGGGCGCCAGCGGCTGGATCACCGTGCAGGGGAGCGGCCGCATGGGCCGGCTCAAGCTGCAAACGCCGGCCATGATCCGCTTCGGCGCCGATACGGAGGACGAAGTCTTCATCACGCACGATGCGGCGAATGCGGGGGTCGAGATCGAGAACACCGGTAGCGAGCCGTTGGTCGGCCTGCGCTACTTCGGTCCCGACGTGCATGCGAAGCTGCCCGCCGTGGGCGATTACCGCCGCTAGAACAGTGTCTTTGAATGTATTCGACGCCGTTAACCTCACCAATCCTCTGGTCGCTACGCGACACGGACGATTTTCCGACTCCAGCCCTGCACGCTGACCACACCGCTCCGGAAAATCATCCGTGCTACCCCCCAGCGAGAAGAGCGCGACACCAAAGGTGAACGACGTCTAACGCCATCGCTAGCTCGTCCGGCAGTGTTGGCGATACCGCAGACTTAGCTCACCGCAAACATCACCGCCAAGCCAGACCGGGAAGCAAAACCATGTCGAAACGAATCTCGATTGGAACCTGGGCCTATTCGATCGGCCCCTATGCGGACAATCCCGTCCCCTTCACCGAAGTGGTCGAGAAGTTGCACGCCCTGAAGTTCGACGGCTTGGAACTGGGAGGCTTCGGCGTCCATCCGAACCCCGACCTGCAAAAGACCCCCGAGGAACGAGCCCAGGTGCGCGAACTGTGGGAATCGCGCGGCATGGGCTGCAGCGGCCTGGCCGCGGACCTGTGGAGCGAAAAGCTCATCACCGCCGCGGACGATTCCTCCTACATGGCCACGTTTCGCAAGAACGTGAAGTTCTGCAACGACCTGGGCATCGAGGTGATTCGCGTCGATACGACGGAAGATCCGGGCGTGCTCGGCCAGATCAAGGGAGAGCCGAAGAAGGAGACGATCGTCGATTACGACACGGCGCTCAAGCGCGTGGCCGCAACCTGGCGTCGCTGTGCGCAAGAGGCGGCCGACGCCGGCGTGCGCGTCGTGTGGGAGTTCGAGCCCGGCTTTGCCTTCAACAAGCCGAGCGACGTGCTTAACGTGCTCGACGCGGTCGATCACGACAATTTCCTGCTCATGTTCGACACCTGCCACGCGAACATGGTGGCGGTCCATGGCTCGCGCCAGCCGGGGGAGCGCGAAACGCTCAAGGGGGGCATCAAGGAACTGGCCGAGAAGGTGCAGGGCAAGATCGGCCGCGTCCACCTGATCGACTCGGACGACACGCTGCACGACAACCACACGAGCACCCACCCCCCCTTCGGCGAGGGGAATCTCCAGTTCGACGAGTTCATGCCGGCGATCGTGGCGGCGGGCTGCCCCGACGATTGGTGGACGATCGATCTCTGCTTCTGGCCCGATGCCTGGAAGGCCACGGAGAAGTGCAAGCAGGGGATCGACGTGCTCGCCAAGAAATACGGCTAAGGTGCGCGTCGCACACAGCGGGTTGAATTTGCCTTCGATCCTTCACTGCTGAACGTGCCAGCAGTGCCACACGAACTGTTCCAGACAATCGCCTTGCATAGAAGGTCTCTCGCGCCATGACCAAACCTCTGAATATCGGCATGATCGGCTACGGGTTCATGGGCCGCGCCCATTCGAACGCCTATCGTCAGGTCAACCAATTCTTCCCCCTCGAGTACCGCCCGGTGCTCAAGGCCTGCTGCGCGCGAAAGGAAGACAAGATCCGGGCCTTTGCCGAGAACTGGGGCTACGAATCGTACGAGACCGATTGGCGCAAGCTAGTCGAACGCGATGACATCGACGTGATCGACATCGGCTCGCCGAACAACACGCATCGCGACATCGTGCTGGCCGCCGCCGAGCGGGGCAAGATGATCCTGTGCGAAAAGCCCCTGGCGATGAATCTCGCCGAAGGCGAAGAGATGGTCGCCGCGGTCGAGAAGGCCGGCGTGCCGAACATGGTCTGGTTCAACTATCGGCGCGTTCCTGCGATTTCGCTGGCCAGGCAGGTGGTCGACGAAGGACGCATCGGTCGCCCCTTTCATTACCGCGCCACCTATCTGCAAGACTGGACGATTGCCGAAGACGTACCCCAAGGGGGCGCCGCGTTGTGGCGTCTCGATCTCGACGTCGCCGGATCGGGCGTGACGGGCGATTTGCTGGCCCACTCGATCGACACCGCCCTCTGGCTCAACGGCCCCATCACGCGCGTCACCGCCGCGACCGAAACGTTCGTCAAGGAACGCGTCCATGCCGAGACGGGCAAGAAGCAGCCCGTCGGCATCGACGACGCCTGCATGTTCCTGGCCGTCTTCGCCAATGGCTCGATGGGCACGTTCGAAAGCACGCGCTACGCCCGCGGACGCAAGAACTACAACACGTTCGAGTTGAACGGCGAACGGGGCAGCGTCTTCTTCGATCTCGAAGACCCACACATTCTGCAGTATTTCAAGTACGCCGACCCGGCGACGGGCAAGAAGATCGAAAGCCACCTTACCGGCTGGCAGCGCGTCAACGTGACCAATCCCGAGCATCCCTACATGAACCGCTGGTGGGTGCCGGGCTGTACGATCGGCTACGAGCACACGTTCATCAACGCCCTGGCCGACTTCCTCGAAAGCCTTTCGACGAAGAAGCCGGTGCAGCCCGACTTCCGCTCAGCGCTGGAGACGCAGCGCGTCTGCGAGGCGGTGCTCGCTAGCGCCAAGTCGGGACGCTGGGTCGAGATCGAGCAGTCCTGACCAGCAAATACGCTCGCCTCGAGCGCCCTGCACACGTTCGAGCCTTGGCACGTTACAATGGGGCAGAGCGGGCTCGTTGAGCGCCGCTCCATCCACTCGGTACGTGCCCACGGCGGTTCATGTCTGCGTTGGCGGAATCGACGACCGAACTTCGCGGCGATGCTGCGCCACCTGTTGCGCGCCCGTGGCTGCCCTGGCTCGCCGTGATCGTGATTCTGATCGCGAATCTCGCGCTGCGCTGGCCGCTGCTCGAGATGCCGCTCGAGCGTGACGAGGGAGAGTTCGCCTACGGCGGACAAATGCTGCTCGAGGGAGAGCCCCCCTACCGGTCGTTTTATGCCATGAAATGGCCGGGCATCTACGTCGCCTATGCCGCGATCGAGGTCCTCTTCGGCAAGACCACCGTCGGCATCCACCAGGGCCTGCTGCTGGCCACCAGCATCAACATCGTGTGGATGTTCTTGATCGGGCGACGCTTGCTCGACGGCTGGGGTGGGGTCTGGACGGCGGCCGCTTTTGCCGCGTTGTGCTACAGCCCGGCCGTCGAACCCATGTCGACGCAGTCGCAGCACTTCGTACTCATGTTCGCCTTGCCGGCGATCCTGCTCCTCGTGCATGCCTGGCGTTCGCCACGCGTCGCGCTATGGTTGCTTTCGGGCATCTGCTTCGGCATCGGCGCGCTGATGAAACAGCACGGCGCCTTCCTGGCGCTGACCGGTTTTGCCGGCCTGGCCGCGGGGTTGATTCAGGCCCCAGAAGCGCGCAAGAAGTGGCTGGCATCCGGAGCGGCCTTCCTCTTCGGGCTGGCCTTGCCCCTGGCCCTGACCGCCGCACTGTTGCTGTGGAGCGGCACGTTCGAATCGTTCAAGTTGTGGACGATCGACTACGCCAGGGCTTACGCCACGAACGACACGTTCGACGTGGGCCTCGGGCGCCTGATGCGCGCGTTGCGCAGCCAGGTGCCCCCGGTGTGGCCACTGCTGTTGGCGTCGCTGGGGGGACTCGTGCTCGTCGTCAAGCGCTGGCGCACGAGTGAATTCGGCCTGCTCCTGGTGACGTGGACCGTGGGATCGGTGCTCGCCACGATCCCCGGCTGGCATTTCCGCGCGCATTACTTCTTTCTCGTGTGGCCGGCGCTCGCGGCGCTCGCCGGGATCTGCCTGCGCGAGCTGGCCGCGCAACCGGAGCGTTCCGTCGAGTCCCCCGGTCCCCACCGCACCCGGCTCATCGTCGGCGTCTTGGCCGCGCTGGTGCTGCTGCTCTGGCCTGTCGCGACTTCGGCACGGTTCCTGCTCACGAAGTCGCACTGGGAACTGTCTCGCAAAACGTACGGCATCGACCCCTTCAACGAATGCCCGATCGTCGCCGAGTATCTCAAATCGCACACCGACCCCGACGACACGATCGCCGTGCTGGGCTCGCAGCCGCAGATTTACTTTCTGGCGCAGCGCCGCGCGGCGACGGGGCACATGTACGCCTATCCCTTGCTCGAAGTGCATCCCTACGCACAGAAGATGCAAGAGAGCATGATCGACGAGATTCGTGCCTCGAAGCCCAAGTTCATCGTGCTAGTACAGGATTGGATTTACACCCCAGGCGCCCCCACGTTGATCCTGGACTGGACTGCCAGTTATCTCGAAACGCACTACGAGCTCTGCGGCTGGGTGGAGATTGTCTCTCCGGAAAAATCTCGCTTCGAATGGGACGAGAACGCCAAGCAGTACACGCCGGAAAAGTACGGCATCATCCAGGTCTTCCGCCGGCGCGATCGGTAATCTCGCCCGTGGTCGCCGGCGGGCGCAACTGCACACGGCACCGTCGCCAGAGAACCCCTGCTACGCCCGCCCCGCGTTGGATTCGGCTTGCGCTGAAAACGAGTCCCCCATGCCGATATCGCTACCCGCGACAAACGACGGACCTCGCGGCGAATACTTCGCAAGGTTGCGTCCCGTGCTCCCCTGGCTCATCCTCGGCCTGGTTCTCGCGGCGAACCTCGCCTTGCGGTGGCCCCTGCTCGACGTGCCCTTCGAGCGCGATGAAGGGGAGTTCGCCTACGGTGGTCAGCGGCTGCTGGCGGGCGAGCCCCCCTACCGCTCCTGCTATGCCATGAAGTGGCCAGGCATCTACGCCGCCTACGCCGGTATCGAGCTGCTTTTTGGACAAACCACCGTCGGCGTCCATCTGGGATTGATCCTCGTGACGAGCATCAATCTCGTCTGGATGTTCCTGATCGGGCGACGACTGCTCGACGACTGGGGAGGCGTTTGGAGCGCGGCGGCGTTTGCCGCCTTGTGCTACAGCCGGGGCGTTCAGCCGATGACCACGCAATCGCAGCATTTCGTGCTCGCCTGCGCGCTGCCTGGTGTTTTGCTGTTGATGCATGCATGGCGTTCGCCTCGCTGGAGAGTGTGGATGCTGGCCGGCATTCTGTTCGGCATGGGCGCCCTGATGAAGCAGCACGGCGCCTTCCTGGCGCTGACCGGTGTCGTCGGTCTCGCCGCGGGTTTATTCCGCGACCGCGATCGGCGGCGGTCGTGGCTCGTGACGGGAATCGCGTTTGGCGGCGGCCTCGTCCTGCCGTTGGCCATCACCGTCGGTCTGTTAGCGTGGGGCGGAACCTTGGCCCTGTTCAAGCTCTGGACGATCGACTACGCGCGGGCCTACGCGACCAACGATGCGCTGGACTTTGGCATCGAACGATTGATGCTCGCACTCTCCCTGCAAATGCCGCCGATCTGGCCGCTGCTAGCGGCGGCCGCCGCCGGCGGAGTGCTGATCGTGCTGCGTCGTCGCACCAATGAATTCGGTCTCTTGATCGCTGCCTGGATCGTCGGCTCGTGGCTGGCCTTTATACCTGGCTGGCACTTCCGCCCTCACTATTTCTTCCTGATCTGGCCCGTCGTGGCGGTGCTGGCGGCAATCGGCCTGCGCTGGTTGGCGAGCTCGCCCGCCGATACGCGAGCGGCCTCGCCATCGCAGCGCGTGCGACTCGTCGTGGGCGTCGTCACGGCCCTGATGCTCGTTGTGTGGCCGGTGACGACCTCGGCCCGGTATCTGCTGACCAAATCCCCTTGGGAGCTATCGCGACTCACCTACGGATACAACCCGTTCAACGAATGTCCTCAAGTGGCTGAGTACATCAAGGCGCACAGCAGCCCGGACGACTCGATTGCCGTGTTGGGCTCGCAACCGCAGATTTATTTTCTGGCGCAGCGTCGCGCCGCGACGGGGCACATGTACGCCTATCCCTTGCTCGAGGTGCAGCCGTACGCCGTGGCGATGCAGCAGAGCATGATCGAAGAGATCACCACGGCCAGGCCCAAGTTCATCGTCCACGTACACGACTGGCTTCAGCAGCCGGGAGTCCCCACTCCGATCCTGCACTGGATTCCGACCTATCTGGCAGCGAACTACGAGCTGCGGGGTTGCGTCGAGATTCTTTCCTCCCTGGAATCGCACTTCGCCTGGGACGAAAATGCCCCCCGGTACGAGCCGAAAGACTTCTGCATCATCGAGATTTACCGCCGCAAGGAGGGCTGAACGAGCCCGGCTTTCTCGCCCCCCGCCGTGCGATAGAAGCTGGAATTCCATCCCCCGGCAGGCTACAGTCGAACGATTGCCCGTCGCAGCTTGGGGAGCCTTTGAACCTCGGACTGCCGGGCCACGTCTCGATCCAGCCCCCGCACCCCCGATGAACTTCCCGTCCGCGGAAGAACCCGCCATGCACCGCTTCTCGCTGTTCCGTCCGTTGCTTCGTGTTAGCCTTGCGCTCGTCGCGTTTTCTCTGATTCCGGCCGTGACCGGGCCGGCTGCGGCGAATGCCGCCGACAAGAACACGTTTGCCGTGGGGGTGGCCGAGCGCGACATCACGCCCGAGGGGCGCTTGCCGATGTGGGGTTATGCCGCCCGGCACGATGCACTCTCCGAGGGGACGCTCGACAAGCTCATGGCCGTGGCCCTCGTCATTCACGCGGGCGACGACAAGCTGGCCATCGTCGGCACCGACATCGGTCGCGGTCCCACTCCCTGGATGATGGAAGAAATTCGCAACACGCTCCGCGAGAAGGCCGGCATCGAGCACGTCATTATCAGTGGCAGCCACTCGCATCACGGACCGGTGATCGAGCTCACCGATCGCCCGGGCTACGGCCAGGGGAAATACGACGACGCGGTGCAGTATGCCAAGAAGCTGCCGCAGCTTCTCATCGACGCGATCCTCGAAGCGGATAAGAACGCGAAACCGGCACGAATGGGCCTCGCCAAGCAAAAGCTCGACTACAATCGCAATCGTCACACGAAGCGCGAGCCGAAAGTGACCGATCCCGAACTGGCGGTGCTCCGCTTCGATGATCTCGACGGCCAGCCGATTGCGCTGCTGGTGAACTTCGCGGCCCATCCGGTGATGACCGATGACAAGCTTTTGAAGTTCTCGGCCGACTACCCGGGCTTCATGAAGCGGAAAGTCTCCGGCGCGATGTCGGTGCCGGTCGTCTTCATGCAGGGAGCGGGGGGCGATATGAGCCCGAACCCCGTCGACGGCCGCGGCGGACCGGAGAACTTCGGCCATGCCCTGGCCGATCGCGTGCTTGAACTCGCAGGCTCGGCATCCACCTCGGTGCCCGAAAAGCCCTCGGTCGACGGACGCGTCGATCACTTCCATTTCGGCTCGCGCGTGAATTTCAAGAACCCGCTCATTACCGGCGTGTTCTCCCGCGCGTTCTTCCCCGAGTTGGTGAAGAACTTCATGGAGGAGTACGGCGACGGCCTCAAGCCGGAGATGAACACCATCGTGCTCAACGGCAACCTGGCGATCGTGAGCGGCTCGGGCGAGTTCTTCTCGAACCACTCGAACCGTCTCAAGGAGCGTTCGTATCTCGATCACACGCTCTTCTTCGGCTATGCCAACGGGCACCAGTTGTACTTCCCGACGATCGAGGCCGCGTCCGAAGGCGGCTACGGCGCCGACCCGACCATGTCTCCCGTGCAACTCGGGGCGGGCGAAGAAATGATGAACCGGGCGCTCGTCAACATCTACATCATGACGGGCCGCTTCGCTCCGGCCGCCACCGGGCTCAAGGACGTGAAGTAGCGCAAACTCCGCTCGCCGGAGAGCGGCATGCTGCGAACCTGACGGTTTTTTCAGGATGCCCCCGTCAGCGAGGCGCACCGACAGGGGCAGAGGGAGCAAGTCGGTGCGAGTTCGGACGTGCATGACGTGCCGCGCCAGGTTAATACTGTGCCACCCCGGTCAACCTTTGGGCACCCTTCTGCTCATCGATTGATCGGGCTCGCGTCTGCCTCCTCGCATGAGGCGTTCTCAATCGGCCGGTGAGTGGGGTTTCGCCGGCTCGTCCGGTCGTACGCCCCCGTCTAGGCCAAGTCTTTTTGCCGCTGGCGAACCATTTTTTCGGGGTCGCCGTAGGAATGGCGGCAACACGCCCAACATCTTATCGGCCGGCGAAATCACGCCCGCCACCCCAGCACGACCCGACAGGAGTGCCACGCATGGCCACCGTCCACGCTGATTCCGCGCACCGACGTATCGCCGAACTGGGCGAAGAAATCAAGCAGCGCAGCCAACCCTTCCGCCAGCTCGTCGACGAAATCGGCCGCGTGCTCGTCGGCCAGGACCGGCTCATTCACCAGATGCTGGTGGGCCTGCTGGGCAACGGCCACTTGCTGATCGAAGGTGTGCCCGGTCTGGCCAAGACGACCGCCGTCGCCTCGCTGTCGCGCGGCATCTCGACCACCTTCAGCCGCATTCAGTTCACCCCCGACTTGCTGCCGGCCGATCTCGTCGGTACGCAGATCTATCGTCCGCAGACGCAAGAGTTCGTCGTGCGGAAGGGTCCGATCTTCGCCAACCTGATCCTGGCCGACGAAATCAATCGTGCGCCGGCCAAGGTACAGAGCGCCCTACTCGAAGCGATGCAAGAACGCCAGGTCACGATCGGCGGCGAGACGTTCCCGCTCGACAATCCGTTCCTCGTGATGGCCACGCAAAACCCGATCGAGCAGGAAGGGACCTACCCGCTGCCCGAAGCTCAGGTCGACCGCTTCATGCTCAAGGTCATCGTGGGCTATCCGAACCGGGAGGAGGAACGTGAGATTCTCCGCCGCATGGCCCGCACCCGTCCGACCTTTGCCGTAAGCTCGGTGCTGACGCCGGCGCATATCGTGTCGGCACGCGAACTGGTCGACGAGATCTATGTCGATCCGCGGATCGAGGATTACGTGGTGGATCTCATCATGGCGACGCGTGAACCGTCGAAGTCGGGTCTGCCCGGGCTGGCCGAGTTGGTGCAATTCGGCGCCTCGCCGCGCGCGACGATCAATCTGACCTTGGCCGCCAAGGCGAGCGCTTTCCTCCGCGGTCGTGGCTACGTCGTGCCGCAAGACGTGAAAGACATGGCCCCCGACGTGCTGCGTCACCGCGTCATCGTCACGTACGAAGCGGAAGCCGAGGAGAAGACCTCGGCCGACATCGTCCGCATGGTGCTCGATCACGTCGCCGTACCTTAAGCAGAGTGGACAGTGGTCGGTGGCTAGTGGTCAGCCACTCACTGCCCACTGACCCCTGCCCCCTGACCCCTGCCCCCTGACCACTGACCACTGACCACTCATGATTCCCAAGGACATGCTCAAGAAGATCCGTCGTGTCGAGATTCACACGACGCACATCGTCGACTCCTTGATGAGCGGGCAGTATCGTTCCGCCTTCAAGGGGCGCGGGATCGAGTTCGAAGAGGTGCGTCCCTACTTTGAAGGTGACGACGTTCGCGCCATCGACTGGAACGTCACCGCCCGGGCAGGCGATCCTTATATCAAGCAGTTTCGCGAAGAACGCGAACTCACCGTCTATCTGCTCGTCGATCTGAGCGCCTCGCAAGACGTCGGCACTCAGCATCAGCTCAAGCGCGAGCTGGTGGCCGAACTGGGCGCCACGCTCGCCTTCTCGGCCATCAAGAGCGACGACAAGGTCGGGCTGATCCTCTTCACCGATCAGATCGAGAAGGTGGTCCCCCCCGGCAAACGCTCGAAGCACGTGCTGCGGGTCATTCGCGAGCTGCTCTACTGTCAACCGATCGGCAGCGGGACGAACATCACCGCCGCGCTCGACCACTTGAACAAGACGGTCGATCGCCGCTCGGTGGTCTTTCTGATCAGCGACTTTCAGGACCGGGGCTACGAACGAGCCTTGCGCGTCGCGCGCCGCCGCCACGACATCATCCCGATCATGATCGGCGACCGCCGCGAACAGGAACTGCCGAACGTGGGCCTCGTCGAGTTAGCCGATGCCGAAACGGGCGAAATGATGCTCGTCGACACCTCGAGCCCCGCCTGGCGAGCGGAATACAAGGCACGTGCCGAGGCGGAGCATCAAACGCGCAAGCAGCTCCTGCGACGACTGAAAATGGATCCCGTCACGCTGGCGACCGGTGAAGATTTCGTCGAGCCGCTCCGCCGACTGTTCCACAAACGCGGAGCCCGGAGAGCACGATGACACTCGACGACTTATTTCAACGCAACGCTGTGAAGAAATTGCACCGCGAAGGCGCAAAGAACACGAAGGTGCGATGTGCTAGTGCCGACTCGACCAATTCGAGTCGTCGCTGGCGTGGCACTACTGGCAGGGCACGGACGGCGCGAGCCGTTGGTCGCAGCAGTGCGATCCTGTTGTTGGCACTGCTCGCTACGGCAACTCCAGCTATTGCAACGGATCAAACAACCGCGAATGCAACAGCTTCTGTCACGCAATCCACCGAGAAAGATGGCGTCCACTTCACCGTGACCGCCGATCGCGCGACGGCGCAGGTGGCCGATCCCGTGACGATCCGCTTCCGCGTCGAGGCCCCTACCGGAACTCTCGTCACCTTCCCTGCCGACGAACAAACGCTCGGTTCGCTCACTGTCCGCGAGACGCGTGACGCCTTCGACGTGCCCAGCGACAACGGACGCACCTGGACCCGCATGCAAGTGGTCGAATCGCTCGCGGCCGGCCCGGTCGAGGTGCCCGGTGTCACCATCGCCTACAAGACGAACAAGGCGGGCGTTCAAACAACGGGCGAGCTGACTTCGCCCACGCTGTCGATCGAGATCGCTTCGACGCTGCCGGCCGATGCCGACCCGTTGAAGTTTCACGACATCAAGGGGGAAGTGGAAATCGCACCGCCTCTGACGACGCCCCTGTGGTGGTGGTGGTATGCCAGCGGAGCAGCCGCGATTGCCACGGCGGCCGGTGTGTGGTGGTACCGCCGAGACCGTCGTCCGCTCACCGCGGCCGAATGGGCGCTCGCCGAGTTGGCCCGGGTCGAGGTGGACGAATATCTCGCTCGCGGCCGGATGCAGGACCTGTATGTGGTCATGACTGATATCGTGCGTAGCTACATCGAGCGGCGATTCGCCCTGCGAGCACCGCGCCAGACGACCCCCGAGTTCCTTGCCGGCCTGACGCACAACGCGAACTTCGCCACCGAGCACAAGCGACTCCTGACCCGGTTTCTCGAAGCGGCTGACCTGGTGAAGTTCGCCTGCTTCTCGCCGGCCAGCGACGACGTGTATGCCGCGCGTGGGGCGGCCGAAACGTTTGTCCGCGGCACCGCGGAAGAGACCCAGCCAGACCACCCGGCGAACGCCAGCGCTGGCACGACGACTACCGCTCGCCCGTCGCGTGAACCCCAAGAGGTTACGACATGACGTTCCATTCCCCTTCGATCTGGTTTGCGCTGTTGCTCTTGCTCGTCCCGCTGGTGGCCTGGCGTTTGTTCGTCAAGCGGCCTTGGTCGGCGGTAAAGTTCAGCTCGCTCGACGTGGCCCGGGCCACAGGCTCGACCTGGCGTACGCGACTCGCCTGGTTGCCCGCCGCGTTGCGAGTCGCCGCGCTGGTGGTGCTGGTCGTGGCCCTGGCTCGCCCGCAGTGGGGCAAGACGCTCACCACCACGGACGCCGAAGGCATCGCCATTCAGATGGTCGTCGACCGCTCGGGCAGCATGCGAGCCCACGACTTCGAGCTCGATGGCCAGCCGGTCGATCGACTGACGGCGCTCAAGCGCGTCGCGGCCGATTTCATCTCCGGCGGCGAGGGGCTGACCGGCCGCACGAATGACCTGGTCGGACTGATCACGTTCGCCCGCTTTGCCGACGCCACATGCCCGCTGACGCTCGATCACGGCTATACGGTCGACGCCTTGCGAACGTCGCAGATCGTGAGCGACGAACGTGAGGACGGCACCGCGATCGGCGATGCCCTGGGCCTGGCCGTCGAACGGCTGCAAGGACTCGAAGATAGCCGCCGCGACGGCGCGGCGCCGGTCAAGAGCAAGGTAATCGTGCTGCTGACCGACGGCGAGAACAACGCGGGGGATCTCGATCCACTGGCGGCCGCCACCGTGGCCAAGACCCTGGGCGTCAAGATCTACACGATCGGCGTCGGCACGCGAGGCGAAGCCCCCGTTCCAGTCGAAGATCCCTTCTCGGGCGAAATGGTCATGCGTTGGGTGCAGGTGAGCATCGACGAAGAGACGCTCACCAAGCTGGCCGAGGAAACCGGCGGCCAGTACTTCCGCGCCACCGACACCGACTCTCTCGAGCGCATCTACGCCGAGATCGACCGGTTGGAAAAATCGAAGGTCGAAGAACAACGGTTCACCGACTACCGCGAACTGGCCGTTCAGCCGTTCCAAGAGCGTGGCTGGAGCTTTCCCCCCCTGCTCTTCGCGGCGTTCGGCCTGCTGGCGGGCGAATGTGCCCTGAGCGCGACCCTGTTGCGACGGTTTCCGTAGTAACCGGCAAGAACAACCGCACACGGAGCGTGAGGATCGAGAACATGTACGACTATTTGATCGGCAACCCGGCCTACTTCCACCTGTTGTGGATCGTGCTGGCGGCCGGCGCGCTGTTGATCTACGCGGCGTTTCGCGGTCGCCGGGCGATGGCCACGTTCGCTACGAGCAATCTGCACGGGGCCGTCGCTCCGCAGTGGAATCCTCGTCGCCGCTGGCTCAAGACCGCTTTGGTCATCGCCTCGCTCGCCGCCGTGGCCCTGGCCCTGCTCGACGTGCGCTGGGGCAAGTCGTGGCGCGAAGTTCCCCAGCGCGGGATGGATGTCGTCTTCCTGCTCGATGTGTCGCACTCGATGCTGGCTCAAGATGCGGCCCCCAATCGGCTCGAACGGGCCAAGCAATACATCGGCGACATGGTCGACGAAATGGAGGGGGACCGGGTCGGCCTGGTCACCTTCGCGGGCACGGCCTCGCGCAAGGCTCCACTGACGACCAACTATCGCGAGTTCCGTCAGACGCTCGACGAAGTCGGACCGCACAGCGTGACGCGCGGCGGATCGGACTTGTCCGAGGCGCTGCATCTTGCCGCCAGCTCGTTCCTCGATCGCAGCGGCAATCACCGCGCGATCGTGGTCCTGACCGATGGCGAAGATCAGGGACACGATCCCACCAACGCGGCCAGAGAGGTCTACCAGGATCAAGGCATCCGCGTCTTTACCGTGGCCATCGGCGACTCGAACCAGGGGGCTCGCATTCCGATTCGCACCGCCCGCGGCAGCAACGCCTGGCTCCAGTACGAAGGACAGGATGTGTGGACCAAGGCCAATCCCGAGTTGCTCGAAAAAGTGGCGGTCGAGGCGGGGGGCGCCTTCGTGCCCGCCGGCACGAAGCAGGTGAACATGGGAGCGGTCTATCACCGCTACCTCACGTCGGTCGAAGAGAAATCGTTCGCCGACGCCCGCGTGAACGCCTACATCCCGCGCTACCAGTGGTTCATCGGACTGGCGTTGGCGTGTGCCGCGCTCGAGCCATTTATCAGCGAGCGGCGCAAGACCCTGCCGCGAAAGGAGCCGGTCTCCCGATGAGACATCTTTTCCGCATCCATCCACGACGTTGGTGGTCGAGCGTCGTGCTCGCCGGTGGCGTGCTGGCGGTGTCTTCGCCGGTGGCACTGGCAGACGCGAAGCCTGCGGCCAGGTCCACACCGCCCAGCACCGCACGCGTTAGCGAAAAGGGGCAGGATCCCCAGGTCGAACCGCTGGCCGAAGCGGCGGCCTTTAACGTCGCGACCGCCTCGCCCGAGCAAATCTACAACCACGCGGTCGAGTTGTACCGCCAGGGAGATCGTGCCCAGGCTGCCGAGTTGTGGGCGCGCGTGGTCGCTCGCGCGCCGCAAAACGTCGAAGCCCGGGCACGCTTCAACCTGGGCAACTGTTCGTATGCCGACGCGGTAGAAATGGCCCAGCAAGCCCCGGAGCGCGCGATCCAGCAACTCGACACCGCTGTCGCGCACTACCGCGATGCCCTTACCGCGGCTCCTGCTGACGCCGACGCCCGGGCGAACCTCGAACTGGCGCTGCGTCTGAAAGAGCAACTCCGCCAGCAGCAAGAGCAACAAAAACAAGAACAGCGGCAGGATCAACAGCAGCAACAAAACGACCAGTCGCAGCAAGACCAACAGCAAGACCAACAGCAAGACCAACAGCAAGACCAACAGCAAGACCAGCAAAGCGACTCGTCCAAAGATCCGCAGCAACAGGATCAGCAGCAACAAGAACAAAACGAACAACAGCAGAATCAGTCGCAGCAAAAGCAGTCACCGAACGAGCAACAGTCGCAACAAGACCAGCAATCGGCCGATCAGCAGCAGCCGAACGATTCGAGCAACCAGGATCAGCAGCAGTCGGCCGATCGGCAGCAGCAAGAGCAACAGGAATCGAACTCGCAGCAGCAATCCGCCGGCCAGGAAGAGAAAGAGCCCCAGGATCAACAGCAACAGGGTTCGGGATCCGAGCAACCCAAGGGTGAACAGTCGCCGGACCACTCTCCCTCATCCGGTCAACAAAATGAGCAAGCTCGGCAAGAGCCGCAAGACGAGCAAAAGCATCAGTTGGCGGACTCCGCGGGTCAGGACGAACAGGATCAGCCCGAACATCAACCTCGGCCAGCGGACCAGGCCTCGGCCGATCAACCGCGGGAACACGAGCAAGACCAGCAAAAGCAGCAGCAATCCCCGTCCGGGACGAGCCAAACGGCACCTCCCCGCTCGGAAACGGGCGAAGAGGACGCTAGCAAGGCCGATCCCGCCGAGCCGGGGGATGAGCAGAAACCGCAGGACCAGAAGCTCCCCGAGGGCAAACTTTCGGCCGCCGGCCAGTCGGCGAACCGCGATACCGCCGAGGCTCGTAATGAACAGGTAGAAGGTACCGCGGAAGCGGACGGCGAAATGTCCAAGCAGGAAGCCCAAAAGCTCCTCCAAGCCGTCCGCGACCGCGACCTGCTCCGCCGCTACGAGCAACTGCGTCGCGAACAAGCACGGCAACGCCCCGTCGATCGCGACTGGTAAGGGCTCGTAGCCGGGCCGCCGCGTGCGGCCGGTGGGGGAAAGAGAAACGCTCGTTCGCAACGGTTTCGTGGGCGGAGAAGTCGAAAGGCAAACCATGAACGCACGCTCGACAAAAAGAATCGTCACCTCGGCACTCGCCGTGGCCGCGCTGGTCTTCGCGACGGGCGCGACTGCCCGAGCCGCCGATGTCGCGGCGGAGCTTTCGAGTCGCGAGACGACGGTCGGTTTTCCCGTCACGCTTTACGTCACCGTGAAGAACGTCAGTCAGCCCAGCGAGCCCGCCGCGCCGAAATTGCCCGACGTCGAGGTCCGCTCGCTCGGGGCCCCCAGCCGCAGCTCGCAAACCACGATCATCAATGGACGGCTCTCGCAATCTTCATCCATCACCTACGCCTGGGAATTGACGCCGCGCAAGCCAGGACAGCATGAAGTCCCCGCACAGACGCTCGACGTCGATGGACATCGCTTCACGACCCCCGCGCTCTCGTTCGAGGCCCATGCCATTGAGCCGAGCGATCACGTGATCGCCGAGATCATGGGAGACCGCCCGTCGGTCTACGTCGGCGAGCCGCTGAAGGTGACGTTGCGGCTCTGGATCGAGGTGTATCACAACGCTCCCTACGACGTGACCCTCTCGCCGGAAGACACTTGGAATCTTGTGCTGGCAGACCGCAGCCAGTGGGGGCCCTTCCAAGAATCGTTGGCCAGGCTGACCAGCCAGCGCGAGCTGCCTCCCTTCCGCCAGGTTCGCCGCGCGGATCGCGACGGCGTCGAACGCAGCTATTACCTCTACGAACTGCAATCGACCGTGCAGCCCCAAGCCGCGGGCACCGTGCCCGGCGGCAACGTGCAGGTCGTCGTGGCGTATCCCACCGGGCTCGAGCGGGCCGGCGGCCTGCTCTCGTTCGGACGACTGGCGATTTCGAGCAACCAGATCGTCGTGGCCGACGCTCAGCTTGCTTCGACCGAGATCAAGCCGCTCCCCACCACCGGCCGACCGGCCGACTTCCGCGGCGCCGTGGGGCAATTTGAAATCGCCACCGAGGCCTCGACACATGAGCTAAAGGCGGGCGATCCCATCACGCTGCGAATCACCGTCAGCGGCGGTCCGCGGCTCGACCTGCTGCCGGCTCCACCCTTGGCCGAGTTATCGCAGCTTACGGAAAACTTCAAGGTTGCCGACGAGCCCCTGGCCGGTGTCGTCCGCGACAATGTGAAGCATTTCATCACCACGGTTCGTCCGCGCAAGGCGGGCGTGACCGAGATTCCCGCGATTTCGCTATCGTACTTCGATCCTTCGACCGGCACGTTCCACACGGTGACGAGCGAACCGATCGCGATCGATGTGCAACCGGCCGACGAGTTGGCGCTCGATTCGATCGTCGGCGGACATCCGTCGTCGCGTGCGACGGACGATTCATCCCCGGCCGATCGCGACGCGGCTCGTCCAGTGTTGAACTTTGCCAACTACACGGGCCCCTCGGTGCTGGCCTGGGATCCACCGGCCCAACCTTGGCCCTGGTTGGCCGCCCTGTTGCTGCCGCCGGTGGCCTTTGCCGGCACGGTGGTGTGGCAGCGTTGGAACGACGGCTGGACCGTCTCGCCGCGCCGCCGCGCCAAGCTGGCCGCGCAGCATGCCTTGGCCAGGCTCGATCGCCAGGCGACTCCGGATGGAGTCGCGGCGGCCCTGCTGAGCTACGTGGCCGATCGCTGTACGGTGCCCGTCGGGGGGCTGACGCGCCGCGAGGCCGTGTTCCTGCTCGACGAACGGATGCCGCACGTCGCGGCCGTACACGAATTCGACCGTGTGCTCTCCGAGTGCGAATCGGCCCGGTTCGCGGGAGCTCCGGTCGAGGATACGAATCGCCTGGTCGCCGAAGCGCGGCAGTGCCTGAGTCACCTGGAACAAGAGTGCGCCAGCGGAAAGGACCGTTGAATGACTCCGCGAAACTGGACGATCGCCCTCGCGGGCACGATGTCGCTTGCCGTGGCCTGTGGTCTGGCCTGGTGGCTCGGTAGCTCACCGACCGAGAGGGCGCTCCCCGCACCCGGTCTCGCCGCGCTGGGCACGAACGTACGCATGAGTGACACCACTCTGACGCGCGAGCAACTCGCTACGCTGCTCGGCGAGGCAGAAGCGGCCTACAGTCGCGGCCAAGATCTGGCCGGCAGCGATCCTGCCGTCGCCCAGAGCGAGTTCGCCACGGCGGCAGCGAAGTATCGCCTGCTAACCGAACATGGCGCCCACAATAGCCGGCTCTATTTCAATCTCGGGAATGCCGAATTGCAGAGTGGCCGCGTACCGGCGGCGATCGCCAGCTATCTGCAAGCCGAATCATTGGCCCCTGGCGATCGACAGGTCGCGGTCAATCTCGAACACGCCCGCACGCTGGCCGGAGCGATGCCCCCTCGCCCGCAGCAACCGCTCTGGATCGAGATCTTGCGGTTCGCCGGCGCCTATCGCCGGCTGCTCGTGGCCATTACCGCGTGCGCCTGGTTCGTACTGTGGTCGTCGCTGATCGCGGCCAGGTTCTTCAACCAATTCCGCTGGCGCTATGTGGTCGCTCCGGCTGCCTTGCTGGTTGCCGGCTGCGGCACGGGCATCGTGCTCGAAGCCGCTTCGCACGATCACGCGCCACACGGCGTCGTGACGGGCAACGAGGCCATCATCCGCGAGGCGGGAGGCATCGCCTTCGCCCCACGGTTCGAGAAGCCGCTCATCGCCGGTACGGAATTCAGCGTCGTCGATCGTCGTGCCGACTGGCTCGAAATCCAGCTCAACGACGGTCGCAGCGGCTGGATTCCCTCGACCGAAGCGCAGGTGATCGACCGCGGCACGCTGTAAGTGAGCGTGCTGCGTCGAATCGATGGGCAGGGCGTCTGCTTTTTCAAGTACGGCGCTTACTTGGCGTCTCCCTCATCATCCGAGGCCAGATCCTCGCCGACGGGGACGGTGGTGTAATAACCCACCATCATTTCTTCCCACGATTGCAGACCGAAGGTGACCTTCTCTTCCGGGTTCGGGTTGCGCGGGTTGTCGGCCGAGTTGTCGAAGTGGCCCGTGCAGACCATCTTCGTCCCCTTGGGCATGAACTTCGGCTCGGTAAAGTCGTAACGCAATTGCCAGTTGAAGTCATATTTGGGCACGTCGAGGAGCACCTCCTGGGTGCCATCCGGGTAGAGCGCTTCGAACTTGAACGACTTCCCACGGTAGTGCATGTGCGGGAAGAGATTCAATAGCAGCGAATCGCGCCGGAAGGTGATCTTCGACTGGACCTCGTGATCGTCGGCGTGGGGCGGAATCTCGAAGGCCATGTTCAGCGCCATGCCGTAGCGAATCTTCTGCTTGACCTTGTCCTTGGTGGTGAACTTCAGGCCGACGCTGCTCTGATCGGTCTGGGCACGGCCGTTGGGCGTGTAGTGCATCTGGAACACCAGATCCATGTCCTTGCGAATGCACATGGCGGTGCCTGTCGGATAAACCCATGCCGGCATGCCAGGAGCATAGATGGCCACCATCTGGCCGAAGCCTTGCGTATCGGTCCGGCCCCGCTCCCCTTTCGGAACCGCAAAGAGCACGATGTGATGCACCACCGAGGGATTGCCCGGCCGCCCCTCGGCCGCCGTGATCCACACGTCCTCGGTGAATCCCGGATCGACGCGAATATCCTGATAGTCGAGCACCCCTTCCGCCGGCACGTTAAAGGCTTCGGGCATCTTGATGATCAGATCCGGCTCGCCGATTCTCCAACCGTTGGCGAAGTGAGGCGCTGCGGGTAATTGCGAGAGATCGCCTTCGGGGGTGCCGTTCGCTACCCACTCGTCGATCAGCTTCTTCTCTTCGTCCGACATGCTCGCGTCGTTGACGAAGTGGCCGTAGCGCTCGTCGGCAAACCAGGGGGGCATGCGGCCCTCCTTGACGACTTCGCGAATCGTCTCCCCCCAGCCGGCAACCTCTTCGTAACTCGTCAGCGCGAACGGCGCCAATTCCCCTTCGCGATGGCACTCGACACAACGCTTATTCATGATCCGCGAGATCTGATTCGCATAGGTCACCTCGCCATGAGGCTCGACCTTGGGCACGCGGGCGATGATGCAGCCCGGGGCCTCGGTGGCCGGCACGCTGACTTCCTTGCCGGCCAGCAATTCCTCGATGGCGCGGACCAGGTGCTCCTCGCCCGCTTCCTCCTTCGCGATCCCCACGGCGTATTGATCGTCGATGCGGCCGCGATAGCGTACCACGCGATCGCCGTCGAGCAGGAACACCTCCGGCGTGCGCAGGGCGCCAAACTGATCGGCCACGTCACCCGTACGATCCTTGAGCAGCGGGAAAGGAACTCCGTAGCTGTGCGCAAAGTCCGCCATCTCGACCACCGTGTCGTGACGATTGGCATTGATGCCGATGAACTTCACGCCACGATCGGCAAATCGCTGCGAAAGCTCCGCCAGGCGAGGCGCATAGAGCCGAACCAGCGGGCACTCGGTGCCGAGAAAGGCGACCACGACGAGCTTCACGTCGGCCATTTCGCCTAGGCTGCGGTCCTGGCCGTGAAAGTCGGGCAGAGTAAAACCATCGATCTTCGTGCCAATATTCTGTTCGGCGGCGACCACTGCCGTGCGCGCACCCAACGGAAGAGCGAGCATCAAGACGCCCAGGATGGCCAGACCCAGCTTGCGCATACTACGCACCTTTCGCGATAACGAGGAAATCGACAAGCCCCCAGCAATATGCTCCACGCCCCTATTGCCGGCAGATGGTCGAACCGGGACCACACAAACGTGTTCCATTTACTCAGCCATCGGCGACATCGTTTCGATAGCTTACTAACTTGATGGGGCGAATGCACGAGCTCGCCCGCAATTCGCCGCAGGAAACTAGCGCGACGGCGACGTTTCACCGCTATATTGACCTGGTAATTACTTCGTTTGGGTGGCAGGGGCAGGCCGCATGCGACGGACGACACAACTCTCGGCGCTACCGGCCGATGAACGCACGGCGCCGGGGCAATCGATCGACTCGGAGCCTGATACCGAGGCACTCGCCGAGATCCGCCTCGCGCTCGTTCCGGGCATTGGCCCCCGCCTTCGACAGGCGCTCATCGACCGCTTTGGATCGGCCTCGGCCATCTTTGCCGCCGCTCCCGATCAACTGCGTGCGGTCGAGGGGATTGGCCCCAAGTTGACGCGCGCCCTCAGCGCCGCCACCGACGATGGCGCCGCGCGCGAGGAACTTGCCTTGTGCCGCCGGCACGGTGTCGAGTTGCTCCTCTCGTCCCGACCCGGTTACCCCCGTGCGCTCGCCGAGATCCACGACCCGCCCGGACTGCTCTACGCCGCGGGCGAGATCCGTTCCTGCGATGCATTGGCCGTCGCGATCGTTGGCTCGCGGCATGCCACGCACTACGGCCTCGAGCAGGCCGAACGACTGGCGGCCAGTCTCGCACGCGCCGGCGTGACCGTCGTCAGCGGCATGGCGCGCGGCATCGATGGCGCGGCACACCGTGCAGCACTCGAGGCAGGGGGACGCACCATTGCCGTGCTCGGTAGCGGACTACTCGAGCTCTATCCGCCCGAACACCTCGGGCTGGCGGAAAAGATTCGCCGCCAGGGGGCGGTCCTCAGCGAGCTCCCCTTGCGAACGAAACCGCTCGCCGGCACGTTTCCACAACGTAACCGCCTCATCAGCGGGCTGTCGATGGGCATCATCGTCGTCGAGGCGTCGCAGCGCAGCGGGGCGCTCATCACAGCCCGCCATGCCGCCGAGCAGGGACGCGACGTATTCGCCGTGCCGGGACGAGTCGACAATCGCATGTCGCAGGGCTGCCATCGCCTGATCCGCGACGGCGCCAAACTGGTCGAAACAGTCGACGACGTGCTGGAAGAGTTGGGGCCCCTCGTCGCCGCTACCGAAGGCCCGAACGGAGAGGAGCTGCGTCACCCCGCCGAACTGCTGCTCAACGAGATCGAGCAACAGGTCTTGGCCGCGATCCGTTCCGAGGTCACCACGATCGACGCCGTGGTCGAAACGAGCGGTCTCGAAGTCTCACGCGTGCTGGCCACGATCAGCGCCCTCGAGGTGCGGCGATTGATTCGCCGCGTCAGCGGCAACGCGGTGCGGCGCGTGTGACGGCGCTACGCGCGGACGGACTCACCACCCCATGACATCCTCACTTGCGAATGCCGCAAGACTACGCGGACTTGGCGTGCAACTCTTCGACCACCTTGGCGATGAGGGCCGGATTGCCGAGCTTGACGAGATGCTCGACGCGGGCAGCCGGCAGCTTGAGCTTCGTCATGCACTCGGCGGCGGCCTTCCAATGGCGTTCTTTCGCCTTGCCTTCGGCCAGATAGAGCTCGCCGACCAGATCGCTGAGTCGCGAAAGCAGGATGTTGTCCTGGTTCTTGTAGTAGTTCTTGATGATCTGCTGCTGGTACTTCGTTCGCTCGACCATCGGTGGTTGTCTTCTCGGGTACGTGTGCGGTTGGAAAGTGCCTCGGCGATGCCGTGTAATCTATTTCGTCGCCGAGACCGGTGCGACGTTAGAGGGCCCGCGCCACGCTACGCAACTTGCGACCGCGTCACGACCTGCGCCGCCGGTGGTCAGGGTAGACGATGCTGTCGGGTCTGGCTAGAATTCGCGGCTGAACGTTGAGATTTGCGTTGCGGCGGCCGATACAGCCCTGAACGTATCGCCCGTGGCCATTCGACCGAACTCCAGCCATTGCAGGGACTTCGATGCCGGTCATCAACTTTGTGAACGAGAAGAAGCAGATCGAGGTGCCCGAAGGGACGAACCTGCGTCGCGCCGCTCTGGACGCGGGCGTTCAGCTCTACCCGTTTCCGCACAACTATCTGAATTGCCACGGCTTCGCCCAGTGCGGGAGCTGCCGCGTGCTCGTCACCAAGGGCATGGAGAACACGTCGGACAAGGGCATGTTCGAGAAAGCTCGCCTGGCCCTCTCGTTCGCCTACATCGGCAACGAAGAGACGATGCGGCTCTCGTGCCAGACAAAGGTCGAGGGGGACATCGACGTCGTCACGACGCCGCCGATGAACCTCTACGGCGAGAACTTCTTCAGCTAGGCTCGCCTGGCCTGCTGAAACCTTGGTTTCGTACGCGTCTTGGCTGTCGCCGCGCGCTTAGGGCAAGACATCGGTCGGGGCGAGAATCGTACGTCCGACGACGCCCCCCTGCCCGGCGGCATTCGCCGCACCGGCCGCTTCAACGGCCTCTTGCCCCGGGACGGGATCATCGACTGGCAGACCAGCGGGGGCTGCTGGTGGCTCGGCAGCCTCGCCCGACCGGGCCGCGGGAGGACCCGCCCGCAGCGCGCCGACCGTCGCTTCGAGCCGCTCTTCATACGCCGACGTCCCACAACCCGACACCGCCAGCAACAGTGCAAGTGACGACCAGGCGGTGATTTGTACATACGACTTGCCGCGTACGCGGGCAGTTGCCAACATGGCGTGATCCTTCGATAATCGTGGCACCATTCGCGTCGTCGAATTTGACGGCCCTGCCATTGTCGAACGAGTCGCGAAGAGTGTCAAACGCGTTCGGGCCCTGCCGGCGGACCCGCGAACGCCCTGAGCATCTCCTTTCCCGTAGCGGTCTCGCGTGAAGCAAGTCATCGCCGTCGTCAAACCGTTTCTCGTCGAAAAGGTGCTCGACGGGCTGAAACGCGCTCCGATCGAGGCCTGCACAATCCGCGAGGTCAAAGGCTTCGGTCGCCAAAAGAGCTACCTCGACCAGTACGGCGGCAGCGAATATTCGCTCGCCTTCCTGCCCAAGGTCGAGATTACCCTCTGGGTCGCCGACACCCGTGTCGAAGAAGTGGTCCGCAAGATCGTCTCCATCGCCCGCACGGGTCGCATGGGGGACGGCAAGATCATGGTCCTGCCGGTGCTGGCCGCCGAAACCGAGTTCGACCTTTAGATCGCCCCCCTGCCCCGCGCCGTCACGCCGCAAAGAGGGATCCATTCCGCGGCGAGAAGGGTAAGCGGGGCAAACCCGTATTGGCTTCGCGGCCGGGCTGTGGCGGCAATTCGGCGGTCGGCGATGAAAACCTGGAACGGGCGAGCGGGTATTCTCCCAAGTCCCGTTGCGGCGTGCTCTTCGGCCGGTTCCCACTCGGGCGCTGTGCGGAACGCGCGTCCTGTCTAAACTGATGGCTTGGAAGCAGCCGTTACGTGTCGACAGGGGCCACGCCGGCACGTTTCGATCCTGTTTGCTTTCTCCCCCCGCGAACGCCCCCGAAATTCATCCCTTGCCGGTTCGTCGATGAAGCTCAGCGATCAGGCCGTCGATCATCCTCGTATCGTCCTGGCTCTCACCGCGCTCGTGATGCTATGCGCGGTGATGTCGGCCATGTTGATTCCCATTCAGCGCACGCCGGCCATTCACACGGCCATCGTGATGGTGGCCGTGCCTTATCCGGGCGCACAGCCGATCGAGGTCGAAGAACAAATCACCCGCAAGATCGAACGGGCACTCGAGCGACTGAACAACGTCGATTTCGTCGTCTCGACGAGCATGCGTGGTTCGAGCGTGACACAGATCGTGTTCCTCGACGGGGTCGACTCCGACAAGGCGCGCAACGACGTCGAGCACCTGATCAACGAAGTGCGCCGCGAGCTGCCACTGGGACGCGAGGTACAGCCGTCGGTCAACGTGATCGACTTCGAGAGCATGCCGATCATGCTCGTTAACCTCACCGCGGCCGATGGTTTCGACGAGCGCAGCCTGAAGCAGATCGCGGAAGAGGTGCAAGATAATCTCAAAACCATCCACGGCGTGGCGAACACGCAGCTTTTCGGCGGCCGCCAGCGCGAGCTGCACGTGAACTTCGATCCCGACCTGCTCGTGCAGTACGGGCTCTCGATCGATGAGTTGCGGCGCACGCTGCAGGGCTTTCATGCCCCGATGCCCGGCGGCTCGCTCAACGCCAAGGACTTCGATCTGAACGTCCGCAGCGAAACCAAGTTCCGCAACGTGAACGACATTCGCACGGCGGTGATTCGCGAAAAAGAAGGCCGGCTCATCACCGTCGCCGACGTGGCCGACGTGAGCGACACGTATCAGCGCTTGACGAACGTCGCGCAGCTCGATGGGCTGAATAGCGCCACGATCATCGTCAACAAGGAATCGGATATCAACTCGCTGGCCACGGCCAACGCGATCAAGGCGCGCGTGGCGGAGCTGGCGCTCGAGTATCCGCACATTCACTTTTCCTGCACGCGCGACGTCTCGCAGGAAATCGCCTATATGTTTCAGTCCCTCGGCTCCGACGCCATCTTCGGTTCGCTGGTGGTGCTGATCGTGCTGGCCTGGACGATGGGGCTGCGGACGGCGCTACTGGTCATCATGGCCATCCCGTTCGCGGCCGCCGTCTCGCTGGTGTTCCTCTACCTGTTCGGATTCGCCATCTCGAACATGGTGATCTTCGCCTACATCGTCTCGGGGGGCATGGTGATCGACGGCGCGATCATCGTCGCCGACGCGATCTATCGCCATCTCGAGATGGGCGAGCATCCGCGCGAAGCCGCCAAGAAGGGCGTCCGCGAAGTCGCCGTGCCGGTCTTCGCCGCCGACGTCGTCACCGTGGCGGCCTTCCTGCCGATGGTCCTCGTACCGGGCATCATGGGCGATTTTCTGGGCGTCTTGCCGATCGTGGTCGCCATGTCGCTGGCGGGCTCGCTGATCGTGGACCATTTTCTCGTGCCGGTCGTGGCGGCCTGGGCCTTCCGCAATTACGTTCCGCCGACCATTCGCACCGCCGAGGATGGCGGAGAAGCCGGGGGCATGTGGGGCCCCTTCTATCATGGCTACGAGCGTATCTTGCGCTGGTCGCTCGCGCGCCCCTGGTACGTCATGTCGACGTGCGCCATCGCCGTGGCCTGGGCCAGCGCGATGCTCTACTTTGGATTCATCGGCTTCACCTTCTTCCCGCCGAGCGATCGGGGGCAGTTCGAGATCAGCTTCAACATGCCCCTCGGCTCGAGCATCGAGCAAACGGCCGCCGCGGCCGACGCCGTCGCGCTGCCGTTGGCCGACCTGCAAGAAACGGGCGAGTTGGTCCACTTCGTCACGGCCGTCGGCTCCTCGGCCGGTCTGGCCTCGCGGCTCGAGAACGATCCGGCGATGGGACCCGAGTTCGGCCGCGTGATGGTCGAGTTGGTGCATCCCTCGGCGCGGAAACGTCACCAGAACGAGATCGTCGAGGAAGTGCGGTCCAAGATCCGGCCGATCCCCGGCATGGAATTCCACATCGACCAGATCGAAGAGGGACCGCCGGGGGGCGCCGACGTCGCCGTGCGATTGACGGGTCGCGATCTCGACCGGCTCGGCACGATGGCCAAACAAATGGTCGAGATGCTGAAAAAGGTGCCCGGCACGGTCGAAGCCCGCACCGATTATCGCCCCGACAACCCGGGCATCGTGATCGAGCCGCGCCCCGACGTCGTCGGCTTGTACCAGATGACGGAAGCCGACGTCGCCCGCTCGATTCAGACCGCCATTCTCGGCGACACCGCGATCCAATTACCGATCGACGACGAAGACATCACGCTGCGTCTGCAGGCGAAGCCGGAGTTCCAGCGCAATCGCACCGACATGAAGAACCTGATGCTGGTCAGTAGCTCGGGGCGCTTCGCCACGGTCGACGAGTTGGCCGATGTGCGCCGCGAGAACGGCCTGTTCAGCGTCAACCGCCGCGATCACGACCGCGCCGTGACGGTCATGTGCGACGTGCGCAAAGACATGGACGTGATTCCCGATCACATCTTCGAGAAAATACGGAAAGAGATTCTACCGGAGTTCGGCTTCCGTCCCGCCGTGGGCAATCGCATGGCGTTTCTGGGCCAGGGCAGCACCGCCTCGGAAGGACTCCGCGCGGCGTTCACGGGCGAGAACGAGGAACGCGACAAGGGCTTCTATGGCCTGCTCCGTTCGATGATCATCGGTTTCATCCTGATCATCGTGATCTTGATTATCGAGTTCAACAGCCTGCGCCAGACGATGGTCGTCATGGCCACCGTGCCGCTGAGCTTCGTGGGGGTCGTGCTCGGCATGTGGCTGTGCGATTTCCATTTCAGCCTGGCCTCGTTCATCGGTCTGATCAGCCTGACGGGCGTGGTGGTGAACGACGCCATCGTGCTCGTCGACTTCGCCAACGATGCGCGCCGCCGCGGCATGTCGCTCGACGAAGCGCTCGTCGAGGCGGGAACCAAGCGTTCGCGGGCCGTGCTTCTCACCATGCTCACCTCGGTGGGGGGCATGCTCCCCACCTTCTTCAATCTTTCGGGGGGGGGCGAGTTTTGGCAGCCGCTCGTCGGGGCGATCATCTTCGGCCTGATCGTTTCGGCGGTGCTGACGCTGATTGTCATTCCCGTGGCGTATCGCCTGGTGTATCGCCGTAGCGAGCGCCGGGCGATGTCCGCGCCAGCAGCCGCTTAGCTAGCAACGCGGTTTGTCGAACCGGTACGGCTTACCGCCGACGGGGCAAGCCGGGCAGACCTCGACGGCCGTGACGGTCACGATCAACTGACCGTACTTTTCCAGCCGATGCGGGTATGCGTGCCCACGCGTGGCACGATCCGATCCCACCCGAGGCGGCCATCGATGTCAGACTCTCACTGCGAGACCCTCCCTCCGTTGCTCGATCTCGAACTCCGCCAGGCCGAGTTGCTGCGACAAATCGAAGCGCTCGATCTGCGCGTCGAAAAGACGCTGGCCGAAGTTTTGCGGCAACGTGCCGCCAACGAGGCCGCCCGCTCGAAATAAGCGCCCTCAGGCGCGGCCGGGCTGCGTGGCAAGCATGGGCTCGCGGCGCGGCTATTCGCGCCGGTCGAGATGACCCGACTTGTTGATGGCGCGGAAAAGCCGCAATCCCATCACGAAACTAATCACCGCGCCCAGCCCCCCGAGGATCGAAATCCCTTGAATCGAGGGGCCGACCTCGCGGCTCATCAGCAACGACGAGCCCACGAAGAGCGCGCTGGTCAGTAGCCCCATGACCAGCCTGTTCACCGACGGCTCGAGCCCGCGGTGGTCGAGGTGGACGTCGAACTTGCCGCTCTGCACCTGCTGCATGATGTCCATCAAGCCACGCGGCAGGATGTCGAGCAGGTGCTGCATCTCGCTGTAAAAACGGCGCAGCTTCCGCACGTGACGGGCCGGCGAGAGTCGGCGCCAGATCAGTTGCTTCTGATAGGGACGCATGACATCCACCAGGTTAAAGTGCGGATTGAGCAGCCGCGACGTCCCCTCCAGCATCACGAGCACCTTGATCAGCATCGCCACACGCGTGGGCAACATGATCTGGTAGCGGCGGATCATGTCGGTGATCTCGGTGAGCGCGCCGCTCAGATCGAACGAATCGAGCGGCTGCGTCGTGTAATGCGAAACGAAGTCGGCCACGTCGACCGACAGCGCCGCGTGATCGAGCTGCGGCGGCACTTCGCCCAGTCGCGTGATGATCGTGGTGAGCAGCATGGCATCGCGATTCGCAATCGCCAGCAGCATTTCCTCGATATCCTCGCGCAATTGCTCGTCGATGCGCCCGACCATGCCATAATCGAGCAGACCGATCACATTCCCTTCGAGAATCAGAATGTTGCCCGGGTGCGGATCGGCGTGATAGAAGCCGTGCGTGAAGATCATCTCCAGATAGGCCTCGGCGCCGCGCCGGGCCACCTCTTGCAGATCGTAGCCCGCCCCGACCAGCCGCGTCGTCTCGGCCAGCTTGATGCCTTCGAGCAGCTCCATCGTGAGCACGCGCCCCGTCGACAGCTCGGGAAAGGACCGCGGCACGTGGATCGTGGCATCGGTCTCGAACTCGTGCGCGAACTCCTGCATGTGCCGCTCTTCGCGGCCGAAATCGAGCTCCCGAATCAGGATGCGCTGGAACTCGGCCGCCGTGGCGTGCGGCCGGTAGTTGGCGAACTCGGGAATCCGCTCGGCCAGCAGTGCCAGCCCGGAGAGAATGTCGAGGTCGATCCGCACGCGTTCCTGGATGCCGGCGTGCTGCACCTTGACGGCGACCGGCTCACCCGAGCGCAGCCGCGCGCGGTGGACCTGCCCGATCGAGGCCGAGGCGAGTGCCTGCGGCTCGAACTCGGCAAAGAGATCCTCGATCTCTTGCCCCAGTTCCGAGCGAATCGTATCGCGGACCACGGCGTAATCGTCGGCCGGCGTATCGGACTGCAGGTGCTCGAGCTCGTCGGCCAGCTCGCGTCCGACGACATCGGGACGCGTGCTGAGAATCTGCCCCAGCTTGATGAAGGTGGGCCCCAGCTCAGTCAGGGCCAGTCGGATGCGCGCCTGCGTCGTGTGCCGGGCGAGCATCTCGCCACTGCGATCTTTGAAGATCCCCTTGGCGAACTCGAGATCGAGCCGGCTGATCCAATCGGCCAGCCCGTACTTGCTCAAGACGGACAGGATCTCGCGCCACCGGTTCAGGTTGCGGTAGAGCTGCGGAATCGTCGTGATCTTGATCGTGACCAAGGGGCTTCTACTTCTCTTGGCTTGCGACACTGCGCCGTAGCGATGGCCACGACGAGTCTCCCAGCATCCAGCCCGCTCGGGTCGCGCCAGCCCGACTAGGGACGCATCCCCATGCGCGTTTGCAGATCGGCAATCGCTCCTCCGAACGCCGCACGTCGACCATCCTCACGCGATTGAATCTTGGACCGTGAATTAACCGAGCGGGCCGCGGCCACCAGCCGTCGATTCTGCTGTTCGAGCCTCATCACCGACTTGCGGAACGTCGCTTCGTTGTCGGCCAAACCTGCCAGCCTCTCTTCCAGATCGGCGTGAGCCTTGGCCAGATCTTCGTCGAGCACCGGCGGCATGTCGGCCGTAACGTAGTTCTTGACGATCTCGCCCCCTTCGACAAGGTGCGAGGAGACCAATTGTCCGGCCTTGTATTCCTGTACCAACGATAGATTGTCGTCACGGAATCGGCAAAGGATGCCGTGCAGCTTTCCTCTGGCATATTGTGCAAAAACGGATCGTTCGCCGGTGGTGGTCCAGGTCAACAGGTTTCCGTGGCGTTGGGCGTCGTCGTAATTGGCGATCGTGGCGATTACACCGGTTTCGTACAGGGCAGCCACGCAGCCGTGAAAGCGTCCCTGGCGGTGCGAAACCAAGGCCCAGGGCCGGCCGCTGTTGAACGTGAGTACATGGACCGGCACCCGCGGGGGAAACATGGCGTTGAAATCGTTCACCCCCTCGAGAAAGATCGCGCCGATGTGTACCAACGTGCCCGACGGCAAAAGGATCACCGGCTCACCAGAATGGCCTTCTCCGGCGATAGTCTCTGCCGGCGCGTTGGGGAGTGGCACGAATTCGCCATTCAGCTTTTTGAACTCGGCCAACACATCGAGCGAGCTGATCGCGAAATTCATGTTCTGGCCACGCACCATCGTCCAGGTATTCAGCCCCACGACGCGCCCTTGCATGTCGATCAACGGCCCGCCGCTGTTGCCCGAGGAGATGGGGGCCGTCGTTTGTATCCAGTAGGCGTCGGCCGCGTAGGCCTTCAGGCTGGGCTCGATCTTGGCCAGTTCGCTCCCCTTGCGCACGGCACTGACGTTCCCCTCGGAAACGGTGAAGTCGAATCGCAACGGGGCGCCGATCGTCAGCACGTGCTCTCCCTTGCGCGGCAGCGCATCGAGCAGCGGCAACGGCTTGACCTTCACCCGGGCGTGATCGACGAGCAGGATGGCCACGTCTCGCGACTCGTCCCAGCGGCAGCATCCCAGCATGGGCAGCTTCGTACCATCGCGGAATTCCACTTCGATCTTCGACGTGCCTTCGATGACGTGATGGTTCGTCACGATGTGCCCCGACTCGTCGATCAGCACTCCGCTCCCCAGGGATAGGCCATCCTTGAGCTTGCCGTAGATTCGCACCACGCTTTGCTCCACCCGTTCCACCAACTCGGGCAAGGCCTGCACCGGTTGGCTCGACGTGGGGGCCGGCGGGGGAACCGATGCCGTCACCGGCGCCGGTGACGGCGACTCCTGGGGTGCGGCCTTGTCCGATCGCCGAGGAGTGTTCGTCGGGGGAGGCGTGTCGACCGCGTCGGCATTCTTGGCCAGGTAAACGCGATCCGACGTGCTGAGCTCATCCAACGTCAAACGCACCACGCTGCCGTCGGTCTTCTTCAGCCGTACGAAGCCGTCGCCCAACTCGATGAGCTCGGCCTTGAAGCGGAATTTGCCCGCGGGATCGCGCCACATGCGAGGCTCGGCCCGCACCGAGGAAGCGACGACGAAGCAGAGCAAGACAACGATCGCCATCGCGGCGCGGCGGCGCGCGCCCCACAGATACCTAAGCCCCATCGAAGGTGCCCCCCTTAGGTGGATCGAACGAACGAGATCAACAGCCGCTGATCCTAGGCCAGTCGAGGGGCCGCTGTCCAGTTTTTCCCGGCACTTTTTGTCGGGTACCGAACGTCAGTCGATCAAGCGCGCCGCGGCGCGATCGAGCAACCAGGTGAGTTTGCCTTGCGCGGGACGAATGATCTGCGCGGGATAACGATCGGGATCGAACAAGCTGCGCCGCACGGCCTGCAGCGCCTCGGCCTTGTCCTCGCCTCGAATCATGAACGTCACCTGCCGCGCCCCGTTCAATACCGGCGGGGTCAGTGTGATGCGAAACGACTTGAACTTCTCGACCCAAGGGGCCGCAACCAGCTTCACCGACTCATGAATCACGTCGGTGCCTGGAAACAGCGACGCCGTGTGCGCATCGGGCCCCATGCCGAGCAGTACCAGATCGAACGTCGGGAACCCGCCCGCCGCCAACTCGAAGACGCGGCGAATATCGGCCTCGTAATCAGCGGCGGCCGCCGCGGCGTCGGGATTTTCGGCCCGCACCCGGTGGATGTTCTCGGGCGGAATGGGCACCTGATCGAGCAACGCTTCGCGCGTCATGCGATAATTGCTCTGCGGGTCTTCCGGACCGACATGCCGCTCGTCCCCCCAAAACACCTGCACGTTCTGCCAGGCGATGCGCGACCGATGGCTCGCTTGCTCGGCCGCCAGCAAGGCGTACATCGAGCGGGGCGTCGAACCTCCGGAGAGGGCCACCAGGAATCGCCCACGCAAACGGATCGCCTCATCGGCCGCCGCGACGAACAATTCGGCGGCCGCGTGATCGAAGTCGGAAACGGAATCGAAGATACGCAGCTCTGGCACGGGTCACTCGCGGGTAGGCTATCCTCGGAAAGCAGACAAGCCGGGAGACATCGAACGGCAGGCGTGGCGTATCATATCAGGCAGCGACCCTTTGTCGCGAGTCCACGTGCGCGTGGATCGTGCCGTCATCCCCGACTTCGAATTTTCTTGGCGAGCGTTTTGTGGAAGAGCGTCGGTCGCTGCGTCGTTCGGTCACCTGCCTGGCGATACTGCTCGCCGCCGTCGCGCTCGTGTATGGCCAGACGCTCAGGCACGATTTTTCTGCCTGGGACGATGAGTTCAATATCCCGGGCAATAAAAATCTACATCCCATTTCGTGGCAGGGTATATGGAATCACTGGCGCAAACCCTACGGCGCGCTCTACATCCCGGTGACCTACACGTTCTGGGGTTTGGAATCGTGGCTGGCCACCACCTCGGACGAGAGCAATGCTGCCACGATCCACCCCGGGGTTTTTCATGCCGGCAACCTGCTGCTCCATGCGGCGAATGTCGCGCTCGTGTGGAGCATCTTACGGCGCACCATCCGCGCCGATCTCCCGGCTCTGTGCGGCGCGCTGCTCTATGCGGTGCATCCCTTGCAGGTCGAGTCGGTCGCCTGGGTGACGGAGACCAAAGGACTGCTTAGCGCCACGTTCGGCTGGCTCGCGATCTGGCTCTATACGCGCGAGACGGAAGATCCCGCGCTCGAGAAAGGGCCGCTCGTACGATTGCAACTCGCGACGACGTGTCTGCTGGCGATCGCGTTGCTGGCGAAACCCTCGGCGGTAGTCTTTCCTGGCATCGCCTGGGTCCTGGATATTTGCTTTCGAGGTCGCGCTGGGCGGCAATCGCTGTTGGTGCTCTGGCCCTGGTTGGCGATCGCGGCAATCGCCATCGCCTCGACCTCCTGGATCCAGTCGGGGGACGAAGTCCCTTTCACCCCTCCCCCGGTCTGGCAACGCCCCTTCATCGCGGGAGACGCGATCGCGTTCTACCTCTGGAAGCTCGTGCTGCCCGTGAATTTGGCCATCAGCTACAGCCGTACCCCGACCCACGTGCTGGAGTCGGGCATCGCCTATGTCTCTTGGCTGCTTCCCGTCGTCTTGGCAGGCGTGCTCGCCGCGCTGCGCGCACGCCGCGTTTACCTGGGCGCGTTGGCAATCTTCGTGATCGGCATGCTGCCGGTGCTGGGATTCGTGCCGTTTTCGTATCAGGGCAACTCGACCGTGGCCGATCGCTACGTCTATTATGTGTCGATGCTGGGGCCCTCCCTGGCCGTGGCGTGGATTCTCGCGCGGCACTCGCACGCACTTCTGTATGGGGCTTTCGGCGTACTCGCGCTGATGCTCGCCGGTCTGAGCACCTGGCAGGCCTCCTATTGGCGGACCGATACGGAATTGTTCCGCCGCACGGTCGAGGTAAATCCTCGCACCTATATCGTGCGGGCCATGCTCGCCTATGAGTTGTGGCATGCCGACCCGCCCGATCTCCCGGGAGCGATTGCAGAGTTTCGCCAGTCGATCCCCCACTCGCACGAGCCCGCCAAGCCGCACACGGCCCTGGGCATGCTCTTTTACTCGACGGGCAACTTCGACGAAGCGTTGCAGGAATACAGTCTCGCCCTGGAACTCGATCCCCGGCTGGCAGCCGCCCACAATGGCCGGGGCGCGACGCTACTGGCAAGAGGTCGTAGGTCGGAGGCCCTGACCGCCTTCCGGCGTGCGACCGAAGTCGATCCGAAATATTCGACCGCCTGGTTCAATATGGCTCGCGTGCTGCACCAAAATGGAGACAAAGCCGGCGCGATTGAGACGATGCGCTATGGCCTGAAGACGAGCGAAAGTCCCCACCCGCCCGAGCAAGCGCTGCTCGAGGCCTGGCTGGTGGAGTAGTGGGTAGGGGGCAGTTGACGACCGCCCACCTTCCACGCCCAAATCCTGACCACTGGCCACTAACCCCTGACCACTGCCCACTTGCCACTCCCCCCTCGCCAAACGTCCAATTCCGGGATAATGGCGACCCTTGACCATTTCGCTATCACCCCGCTAAGATGCCGTCGCGGCTCGACTTGGCGTCGGGCCTTCTTTTCGGCCCCCTTTGTGAAACGATTCACAAAGTAGGCCGGAGGGACGCCTTAGCAAGGATGCGATCGCGTCGAGGCCGATCAAGCGATGATCACAAAACTGGCTGCCGTACCGATCCTGCTCTTCGTCCTGGCCGGGACGCTGCTGGCGGTCGGTATGCTCGTCGCCGCCAAGGTGCTGGGCCCCAAACGGGACGGCCGGGTCAAGCAAATGCCCTACGAGAGCGGCATGGACCCGATCCATGACGCCCGGCGGCGTTTCGACGTCCGCTTTCACCTGGTGGCGATCGCCTTCCTGGTCTTCGACGTCGAATTGTTGTTCCTTTACCCCTGGGCCGTGGCCGCGCGGAATCCGGCTGGGCTCGATGCCGCGGTCGCCGAAGGGCTGGTCGTCAGCCGGGGTCTCGTCTTCGGCGAAGTGATGATCTTTATCGCCCTGCTGGCGGCGGGCTTTGTCTACGCGTGGCGGAAGGGAGTTTTCCAATGGCGATAGAGGTCCCGGAAAACGTCGTCGTCACCAAGCTCGACGAGCTGGCCAGTTGGTGCCGCAAGAACAGCCTGTGGCCGATGCCTTTCGCCACGGCCTGCTGCGGTATCGAGTTGATGGCCACCGGGGCCAGCAAGCACGATCTGGCCCGCTTCGGCGCCGAGGTGTTTCGCTTTTCGCCTCGCCAGTGCGATCTGATGATCGTGGCCGGCCGGGTGGTGATGAAGATGTTGCCCGTGCTGCAGCGCATCTGGCAGCAGATGCATGAGCCGAAGTGGTGCATCTCGATGGGGGCTTGTGCCTCGACGGGGGGCATCTTCGATACCTACGCCGTGGTGCAGGGGATCGACCGGTTCATTCCGGTCGACATGTATGTCCCCGGCTGCCCGCCTCGTCCCGAGCAACTGATTCAGGCGATCATCGACCTGCAGGACAAGATCCAGCGCGAAGGGACGATCGGCGGCGAGGAATTCCGCCTGCGTCAGCGCCAGCAGCCGAAACGCGCCCTGGTCGAGTTGCCGCCGTACGCGGCGCTCGGCACCCCTTCGCAACCGCAAACGAATCGACTCTGAGCGCGCACGATTAAGTTTATCGCGAGCAAGCAACCGCCAGCCTTAGCCCACCGCCCCGCATGGCCACGCCCGAAACGATCGACGCCCTGACGCACGCCTACCCGGGCCTCGCCACGAGCGAGTTCCGCGGCGAGACGCGAGTCGTCGTCCCTCGCGATCAACTCCTTGCCCTGTTCCAGTGGTTGCGCGATGCGCGGCACTTCGACCTGCTGGTCGACGTTACCTGCGTCGACTACCTGCAATACCGCAACGCACCCGATCGCTTCGGACTCGTCTATCTGCTGGCGCAGAGCGAGACGAACGAGCGGATCACGTTGCGATGCTACGTGGGAGAAGTCGACCTGACGGTCCCCTCGGCGGTGCCGCTGTGGGAAGGAGCCAACTGGCTCGAGCGCGAGGTGTACGACATGTTCGGCATCCAGTTCGAGGGGCATCCCGACTTGCGGCGCATTCTCATGCCGGAAGAGTTCGTCCCCTTCCCCTTGCGGAAAGACTACCCGCTGCAGGGTCGTGGCGAGCGTCACAACTTCCCCGTTCTCACGCGAGCGGAGAGCTGACGTGGCGCATACTTTCGAAGAAGCCATCGAAACGTCTGGCCACACGTCCGAGCAGGACTATCTCTGGACGTTGAACTTCGGCCCGCAACATCCGGCGACCCACACGACGTTGCGCATCGTGCTGAAACTCGACGGCGAGCGCGTCGTCGACGCGATTCCCGATATCGGCTACCTGCACTCGGGCTTCGAGAAGATCGGCGAGCACCTCGACTACAACCAATACGTCGCGGTGACCGATCGCATGAATTACATCTCGCCGCTGGCCAACAACGTGGCCTGGCATCATGCGGTCGAGAAGCTGCTGGGGCTCGAGATCACGCCACGCTGCAAGTATATTCGCACGATCATCGCCGAGTTGGCCCGTATCAGCGACCACCTGTTGTGCAACGGGGCCGTGGGACTCGATACCGGCGCGTTCACGTTCTTCCTCTACGCGTTCAACCAGCGCGAGACGCTCTACGAGGCGTTCGAGACGCTGTGCGGAGCCCGCTTCACGACGAGCTACACCCGCGTCGGCGGCTTGCTGCACGATGCCACGCCGCTGTTCATCGAACAAGTGCGGCGCTTCGTGCGCGAGTTTCCTCGCACGCTCGACGACATGGAGCGACTGCTCAATCGCAATCGCATCTTCGTCGATCGTACGAAGGGGGTGGGTATCCTGACGAAAGAGGAGGCCCTCTCGCGCAGTTGCACGGGCCCCATTTTGCGAGCGAGCGGCGTGGCTCGCGACCTGCGCAAGGACGAGCCCTATCTGGCCTACCCGGATTTCGACTTCCAGGTGTGCGCCGCGACGACGGGAGATTGCTTTGCCCGTTATCTCGTGCGCATGGCCGAGATGCGCGAGAGTTTGAAGATCGTCGAGCAGGCGATCGAGAATCTGCCGGCCGGTCCGATCAATGTGGGGAACGAGCAGCGCACGATCATTCCCGACAAGCGCATGGTCTATTCGACTATCGAAGGGTTGATCTCGCACTTCGAGTTGAAGATGAGCAATCGCGGCTTCGAGACGCCCCACGAAGAATCGTACGCGGCGATCGAGAGCCCGAACGGCGAGTTGGGCTTCTACGTCGTGGGGGATGGCCGCGATATCGCCTACCGCGCCCGTTGCCGCCCCCCTTCTTACATCCACTTCGCCGTGTTCCCGCATCTGATCCGCGGTCACACCCTGTCGGATGTGGTCGCCGTGTTGGGCAGCTTGAACATCATTGCCGCCGAGTTGGATCGATAGACCAAGAACAGGCTTGTATCGAAGGTTGTCAGGTACGCCCGTACCTGACCTACAAGAGTCCGTAACCGATGCCGAACGAATCCCGCATCCTGACCGATGAGATGATCGCCGAGATCAAGGCGTACTTCCCGCGCTATCCGACGCGGCGGGCAGTGACCCTGCCGGCGTTGCACATCGTGAACGAGCACTTGCGCTACGTGCCGCTACGGGCGGTGGAAGAAGTGGCCGAACTGCTCGGCCTCGCCCCGGCCGAGGTGCAGGACACGCTGACGTTCTACGGCTTCTTCAAGCAAGACCAGCCGCACGGTCGGACGCGGGCCTGGGTCTGTCGCTCGATCAGTTGTGCGCTGCGTGGCGGCGAGGAGATCCTCGAACATCTTTGCCATCAGGCGGGGGTGCAGCCGGGCCAAACCACGGCCGACGGCAAGCTGACGCTCGAGTTTGGCGAATGCCTGGGCGCCTGCGAGTTTGCTCCCTGCATGCTCGCCGGTCGCACGTTGCACAAGAATCTCACCCCGGAATCGGCCGACGAGTTTCTCGCGGCGTTGGAGTAATCGCGCGTGGCACGCTTCGAGCCAGTACTGCTGGCGAACATCGATCGCGAGAACAGCCATCGGCTGTCGGTCTACGAATCGACCGGCGGCTATCAGGCGCTGCGCCGCGTGCTGGCCGAGATGGACCCTGTGGCCTTCACCGAACTGGTGAAGTCGAGCAATCTGCGCGGGCGCGGCGGCGCCGGTTTCCCCACCGGGCTCAAGTGGACCTTCCTGCCGAAGGGACACCCCGGCCCGATCTACATGTGCATCAACGCCGACGAGAGCGAGCCGGGCACGTTCAACAATCGCGTGCTGATGGAAGAAGACCCCCATCAGGTGATCGAAGGCATCATTCTCAGTTCGTTCGCCACGCGCGCCACGACCGCCTATATCTATCTGCGGTACGAGTACCCGCTGTCGTACGAACGTCTGCAGGGGGCGATCGACGAGGCCTACGCCGCCGGCTATCTCGGCAAAAACATCCAAGGCTCCGACTTCTCCCTCGATATCTATCTGCACCGTGGGGCGGCCGCCTATATCTGCGGCGAAGAGACCGGGCTGATCGAAAGCCTCGAGGGCAAGCGGGCCTGGCCGCGCATCAAGCCGCCTTTCCCGGCGGTCGAAGGGGTCTTCCGCAAGCCGACGGTGGTGAACAATATCGAGACGGTCTGCTGCGTGAAGCAGATCGCCCAGCGCGGCGTCGACTGGTTCAAGTCGATCGGCGTGCCGGCCGATCCGAAGAACTCGCGCGATCCCGGCAGCTACGGGCCGAAGCTCTACTGCCTGAGCGGTCACGTCGAACGCCCCGGCTGCTACGAGGCGCCGCTGGGCATCACCTGCCGCCAATTGATCGACGAGTACGGCGGCGGCGTCTGGAAGGGACGCCGCGCGAAGGCCGCCATCCCCGGCGGCATCAGCATGGGGCTGTTGACCGAGGCCGAACTCGACACACCCCTCGATTTTGCCGGACCGGGCAAGGTCGGCTGCCTGGGGCTCGGCACGGCCGCCGTCGTCGTCATGGACGAGACGGTCAGCATGGTCGACTTCCTCTACAACAGTTGCCGCTTCTTCGCCCACGAGAGTTGCGGACAATGCACCCCCTGCCGCGAAGGCACGGAGTGGAGCGTGCGCATGCTAGCGCGGATCAAGGCGGGCAAGGGGCGCTTGCGCGATCTCGATCTGTTGCTCGAAATCGGCGACACGATCGGCATCATCCCCGGCACGACGATCTGCGGCCTCGCCGACGGCGCCGCCTGGCCGATCAAGAATGCCATTCGCAAGTTCCGCGACGAGTTCGAAGACTATATCAAGCGTACGAATCCCACCGGCTACCTGGTGACCGATCCGGTCCCGGCGCTCCAGGTGGTCAGTTTGCACTAAGGAAACCGTCCGAAAGACGGCACGACATGGGCACGGTAATCGTAGACGGGATCGAGGTCGCGATCGGCGACGACGAACACCTCAACGGCATTGAGGTCGCGCGCCGCGCCGGCATCGAGATTCCGCACTATTGCTGGCACGCGGGCCTCTCGGTCGTGGCCAGTTGCCGCATGTGCCTGGTCGAAAGTGGCACGCGCAATCCCGACACGGGCGAAATCACGGTCGTGCCGAAGCTCGTTCCCGCCTGCCAGACCCCCGCCAAAGACAACACCGTCTTCGTGACGAACTCCGACCGCGTGAAGCACAGCCGGGCCTTTGTCGAAGAGGCGCTGTTGATGGATCACCCCATCGACTGCCCCATCTGCGACAAGGCGGGGGAGTGCCACCTGCAGGACTACTTCTTCGAGCACGGACAGGCCCAACGCCGCGCCGATATCCGCCCCTTCACCAGCAAGAAGCGCGACGTCGGCCCCACGGTCACGCTGTTTGCTGATCGTTGCGTCATGTGTACCCGTTGCGTCCGCTTCACCCGCGAGATCACCGGCACGTCGGAGTTGATGGTCATCGACCGCGGCAGCCACGACGAAATTGACGTCTTCCCAGGACATCCGCTCGATAACCGCATGTCGGGCAACGTCGTGGATTTGTGCCCGGTCGGCGCGCTGGGGGATAAAGATTTCCTCTACGAGCAACGCGTCTGGTTCATGGAGAAGCACGACGGCGTCTGCACCGGCTGCTCCACGGGGTGCTCGATCTCGGTCGAGGAGAATCAGGACACGGTCTACCGCTTGAAGCCGCGCGAGAATCCCCGCATCAACCAGTGGTGGATGTGCGACGAGGGACGCTACGGCTACCACCACGTCCACAGCACGAAGCGCCTGGTCGGCGCCGTGCGGCGCGATGCCAGCGGCGCCACCGCGATCGAGTGGGAACAGGTCTTCAGCGAATTGCCTGCGCGTTTGCAGGGGGCTGGTCCGCTGGCGGCGGTGATTTCGCCCCACCTCACGGTGGAAGAAGCGTATCTGCTCGCCACGTATATCCGCCAGATCGATCCCGCCGCGCGGCTGGTCGTCGGTCCCGTGCCCGTCGAAGGTACGGACGAGACGTTCCCCAACGGTTTCACGATCCGCGCCGAGAAGTGTCCGAATCGCCGCGGCGTGGAAGAAATCGTCAAGCACTTCGGCTGCGAGTCGGAAGTTTACGAGGCCGTGCAGAGCGACGTCGCTGCCGGATTGATCGGCGGCGTCTGGGTCAGCGGCGGTTACAAGACCGACACGTTCGACGCGGCCGCGGCGCAGGCGCTCTCGTCGGGCAAGCTGCTGGTCGTGCAGGACTTGTTCGCCTCGCCGGTAACGGAGGTGGCTGATTATCAACTGCCCGGCCCTGCCTTTCCCGAACGCGAAGGCTCCTACGTGAATTGCGCCGACCGCTTGCAATCGGTCCCCTGGGCCATTCGTTCGCCCGCGGGCGTGCGCACCGATGGCTCGGTGTTGTGGCGTTTGCTCGGGCGCGCAGGCCTGTACCGGTCGCGCACCGTGCTGGATGAAATCGCCGCGACGATTCCCTACTTCGCCCTGGCCGCCGGCCCGGTGTCGCCCCAAGGGGTGGCCCTGAGCGAGACGACCCCGGCGACCACGACTACGTGATCGGCCAGCCCAAGGATTGAGCTACCCCCCATGACTGCCATCGTCGTTGAAGCACTGGTAAAGATCGTCCTGCTGTGCTTCGCGCTCATGACCGCCGCGGCGTATCTCGTGCTGCTCGAGCGCTGGATCGCCGCCTGGGTGCAAGACCGTCTCGGTCCAAACCGAGTCGGCATCCCGCTGACCAAGATCAAGATGTTCGGCCTCGGACAGCCGCTGGCCGACGGTCTGAAATTCATCTTCAAAGAAGTCTACACGCCTTCGCACGTCGACAAGGTGCTGTATATCGTCGCGCCGATTTCGATTCTCGCGGCGGCGCTGGCCACGTTCGCCGTCATTCCCTTCGGCAGCGTGCTCCCTTCGGACCTGGGGTTCCCGCAACCTGATGGCGGACCGATTCGCCTGGTCGTCGCGCCCGGTATCGACGTGGGCATGATCTACGTCTTTGCCCTGTCGAGTCTCGCCGTGTATGGCGTGATCCTGGGAGGCTGGGCCAGCAACAACAAGTACAGCTTTCTCGGCGGCCTGCGCTCGAGCGCGCAATTGATCGCCTACGAGATTCCGCTCGGCCTGGGCATCCTGGGCGTGGTGCTGGCGGCCGGCTCGTTGCGGCTCGACACGATCATCACCTCGCAGGCCACGAGCGGTCTGTGGAACGTCCTCGTGCAACCGCTCGGCTTTCTGGTGTTTCTGATCGCGGCCTTCGCCGAAAGCGCCCGCCTGCCGTTCGACCTGCCCGAGGCCGAGCAGGAATTGATCGGCGGCTATCACACCGAGTATTCGGGCATGCCGCTGTTGCTGTACCTCATCGCCGAGTTCCTGCACATGGTGACGGCGGCCTTCTTGATCGTGATCCTCTTCTTTGGCGGCTGGCACTTCTGGGGCCTGACCGGCTCGAGCGACGAGATCGGATGGGGGACCGCGATCTTGCGCGTCGTCGTGCTGGTGGTCAAGGTGCTCGCCACGATCGTCTTCATGATGATGGTGCGTTGGAGTTGGCCCCGCTTCCGCTTCGATCAACTCATGGCGCTCGCCTGGAAGGTGATGCTGCCGTTGGGCATGGTGAATCTCGTTCTCATGGCCTCTCTCGTCGAGTATGGCGAAGACATCACCGCCACGTGGGGACGCGCCTTCCTGATTGCCGGCATGTGGATCGCTACGCTGCTTGCCTGCCTGGCGGCCGCCTGGATCGCGCCCCTGTCGGGGGACAACCGACCGCGCATGGACGCCGCCTAAACGCATTTTTTCGCCCCGGTCACACCACGACGTTTCATGAAACCAACCGACCCCAATATCCGCTGGATCGAAGAGCCTCGCCTGGGGCTGACGGGCCGCATGTACCTGCCCCTCGTCGTGCAGGGGCTGACCACCACGACGCGCCATCTGGTCAGCCCGAAGCAGACGGTGAGCTTTCCGGAAGAGCGTCCCAAGATCGGCAATCCCCTCATCTATCGCGGCGTGCATCGCCTGAACAAGGATGACGCCGGCCGCGTGAAGTGCGTGGCGTGCTTCCTGTGCGCCACGGCCTGCCCGGCGCACTGCATCGACATCATCGCCGCGCCCAGCCCCTGGCCCGATCGCGAGAAGTATCCCGAGAGCTTCGTCATCGACGAGCTGCGGTGTATCTTCTGCGGCATGTGCGAAGAGGCCTGCCCGGTCGAAGCGATCGAGTTGACCAGTCTCTTCGACCTGACGGGCCGCAGCCGCGAAGAGATGGTCTTCGACAAGGAAAAGCTGTTGAGCGTCTACGATCAGACCAAAGACGCCGAACCGATGCCCAGCCATCGCGGAGGAACGACTCCGTGAACTGGTTGACCGACAAGCTTGGCTCGCTCGGTGCGCCGGGCGCATGGATCGTCTCGCACGGCCCCCAGGCGACGTTGCTGCTGGCCACGGTGCTGGGGGGCCTCGGCATGTGGCTCATGTTGCCGCGTGGCAACGCCGGCGGACGCCGCCTGGGCGCCTTGTTGGCGGCCCTCGCCGGCGTGGTCTACGGGTCGCAACTGGTGCCGGTGGGGAGCGACGAGTGGTTCTCGGAAGCGGTCTTCCTGATCCTCGCCGCCGTGACGGTGATTTCCGCCGCCTGCACGATCACGTTCCGCAATCCCGTCTATTCGGCCATCTGGTTCGCGCTGACCTTGCTGGGCACGGCGGCGCTGTTCCTGTTCCAGGGGGCGCAGTTCCTGGCCTTGGCCACCGTGGTGGTCTATGCCGGCGCGATTTTGGTGACCTTCCTGTTCGTGCTCATGCTGGCGAATCCCAAGGGACACGCCTACTACGACCGCGTGAGCTGGGAGGCGTTCCTCTCGGCGACGGCCGGGGCCGTGATGGTCGGCATCTTGTCGATCACGCTGATGAAGGCCTTCACCACGTCGCCCGACGCGCCGAAGCTGCAGCCGCCGTCGGCCGAGGCACTCGAAAAGGACATTCTCAACACCGAGCACGTGGCTCATCTCGGAGCTCACTTGTTCAGCGAATATCTGATCGCCATCGAGGTGGCCGGCACGCTGCTGCTCGTCGCGCTCGTGGCGGCCGTATCGATTGTCGGACTCGACGAGTCGTCGCGTCGCGCGGAAAGGGCTCACGACTTCCATGGATGAAACCGCACTCCTGCGCGGCTATCTGGCGGTCGGGGCCATCTTGTTTGGCCTGGGCCTCGTCGGATTCCTCAGCCGCCGCAACATGATCGTCATGTTTCTCTCGGCCGAGATGATGCTGCAGGCCATCTCGGTGAGCCTGGTGGCCTGGGGACGCTTCCACAACAACTGGGGAGGCCAGATCCTCACCATCTTCATCCTCACGGTCGCCGCCTGCGAGGCCGCCATCGCGCTGGCCCTGGTGCTCACGCTCTATCGCCGCAGCGGCAAGCTCGACATCGTCGTGTGGCAGAACCTGCGCGAATCGTCGTTGCCGGCATACGTCGACCACGAGATTCCGGAAGAGCTCGAAGCAGACGAAAAACACTGGCCCAAGCTCACGCCCGCGGGCGTCGAGCCGCAACACAGCGAACGGGACGAGTACCACCGCACCCATGTTTGACGCCGCCACGCTGCTCACGTTGATTCCGGCGCTTCCTTTGGCAGCCGCGATCCTGACGGCCCTGCTGGGCCGCCCCGTGCTCGGTTCGCGCAGCCACTGGCCGGCGCTGTTGGCCGTGCCCACCTCCTGCGTGCTCAGCTTGATGCTGCTGTGGCACGTCTCGCACGCCGCCCACGAGGCCGAACAGGCGCACGTCGGCATCGGCTACGAAGAAGTCCACGTCCTCTGGACCTGGGCCGACGTGGTCGGCGCATACGATGGCGGGGGCATTCCGGCCGAAGCTCTCGAAGACTCCGCCCAAGCCGCGGCGGCCCAGGCCGATCCCAACCTGCCCGTCCCACGCCCGGAAAAACCGCTCAATTTCGACATTACGGTCGCGCTGCGGGCCGATCCGCTCACGTCGATCATGCTGGCGACGGTCACCTTCATCGCCTCGCTGGTCGTGATCTACTCGATCGGCTACATGCACGACGATCCCGGCTACTGGCGATTCTTTACCTACGTGCCTCTGTTCGTCTTCTCGATGACGATGCTCGTCTCGTCGAGCAACTTCCTGCTGCTGTATGTCTTCTGGGAAGCCGTGGGGGTGTGCAGCTACTTGCTCGTCGGTTTCTGGTATGAAAAACCCGCCGCCGCCGCGGCCGGCATGAAGGCCTTTCTCGTCAACCGCGTCGGCGACTTCGGGTTCGCCCTGGGCGTGTTTCTCATCTGGACCACCTACGGCACGCTCAACTTCCACGACGTGACGGTCGATGGCGTCGTGCAAACCGCGGGCGTGCTGGGGCAGTCGCGCCTGGCCGAGGGCAATTTTGTCGGCGGCACGATCGGCCTGGCCATCTGCCTGTTCCTGCTGCTCGGTGCCTGCGGCAAGAGTGCGCAGTTTCCCTTGCACGTGTGGCTGCCCGACGCCATGGAAGGCCCCACCCCCGTAAGCGCCTTGATTCACGCGGCGACGATGGTCACCGCCGGCGTGTACATGGTGACGCGCTGCTCGCCCTTGTTCCTGGCCGCGCCCGAGGCGCAGGCGATCGTCGCCCTCATCGGCGGCATCACCCTGACGCTGGGGGGCATCATCGCCCTGACGCAAACCGATCTCAAGCGCGTGCTCGCCTATTCGACCGTGAGCCAGTTGGGCTACATGTTCCTCGGGCTCGGCACGGGCACGCTGGCCGGCATCACGGCAGGCATGTTCCACTTGTTCACGCACGCCTTCTTCAAGGCGCTCTTGTTCCTCGGGGCCGGCAGCGTCATGCATGCCATGGGGGGCGTGATCGACATGCGCCGCTTCAGCGGCCTGCGGCGACTCATGCCCTGGACCCATTGGACGTTCCTCGTCGGCGGGTTGGCCCTGGCGGGTGTCATCCCCTTTGCCGGCTTCTGGAGCAAGGACGCGATCATTGCCGCCACGCACGAGCAGGCCCATCACAGCGCGAACTACGCCTGGCTCTACGGCTGGCTCTACTGGGCCGCCCTGGCCACCGCCTTCATGACCGCGCTCTACACGTTCCGCGCGTACTTCCTGACCTTCTTCGGTCCGCTCGAGGTGCCGGAAGAGGCGGGCCATCACGCGCATGAATCGCCCCCCGTGATGTGGGCGCCGCTAGCGATTCTGGCGGTGTTTGCCTTTGGCGTGGGTTGGTACTTCGAGTGGACGCACGGTTTCGTCCACTTGCTGGGTATGACCCCCTCGCTGGCTTATGCCCCGCTACGAGCGACCGGTCCCGCCGGCGAATTCCACTTCGACATCGCGCTGGTCAGCACGCTGGTTGCCGTATCGGGGGTGGGCATTGCCGCGTTCCTGTACCTGGGACGCACGACCGAGGCCTCGGTCGTGGCCGTACTCATGCGACGCCTGGGCTTGTACCAACTCTCCTACCACAAGTTTTATCTCGACGAGATCTATAACGTGCTGTTCGTCTGGCCGCTGAAGGCAATTGCCACGCTGCTGAGCGTGGTGGTCGACCGGCGCATCATCGACGGCATCGTCGATTCGTCGGCGCGGATTCCGCTTGCCATCGGGGCAGGTTTCCGCTCGCTGCAGACCGGTCTCGTGCAGTTTTACGCCCTGGCGATGGTCTTGGGGCTGCTCGTCCTCTTGGGAACCCTGCTTCGATAATGGCCACACTGCTCGTCATCACGATCTTTTCGCCTGTCGTCGGCGCGGCGGCCTGCTGGGCGCTGTCCGAAGCGGGGGTCAAGGTCGTGCGCGCGACGGCCCTCGTCTCGAGCCTCATCACGCTCGCGTTGGCCGGCTTCTGCATCTCCGAGTATCTCGCGGCCGGCGGCGGCACCGTCGACTATGGCCTGGGCTGGAACTGGCTCGGCACGTCACAATCGGGCCTCGATATTCGCTTTGCCGTGGGGCTCGACGGGCTGAGCGTATGGCTCTTCGGGCTGACGGCGCTCTTGATGCTGCCCGCCGTGCTCGTGAGCTGGGACGCCATCAACGATCGCGCGGGCGCGTTCTACGCGCTGATGCTCCTGCTCGAGACGGGCAGCATGGGGGTCTTCGCCGCGCAGGACATCATCCTGTTCTACATCTTCTTCGAATTCACGCTGATTCCGATCTTCTTCCTGATCGGTGTCTGGGGGCACGAGGATCGCCGCTTCGCCGCGATCAAGTTCTTCCTCTATACGCTCTTCGGCAGCGTCATCTCGTTCCTCGGACTGCTGGCAATCGTGATGTGGGTCTACTACCACAGCGAGCCGCGCCTGATGACCTTCTCGATACCCGAGCTGACGTCGCAACTGGCGCAGCACCCGATCGATCCTGATACGCAGTTCTGGATCTTCCTGGCGTTGTTCGCCGGATTCGCGATCAAGGTGCCGTTGTTCCCGCTCCACACGTGGCTGCCGCTGGCGCACGTGCAGGCGCCGACGGCCGGCAGCGTCGAGTTGGCGGGCGTGTTGCTGAAGATCGGCGCCTACGGTTTCTTCCGCTTCAGTCTGCCGATGCTGCCCAACGCCGCCGCCGTGGCGATGCCCTGGATCATGTGGCTCTCCGTCGCGGGCGTCATCTATGGGGCACTCGTCGCTCTGGTCCAGACCGACATGAAGAAGTTGATTGCCTACAGCAGCGTCAGCCACCTGGGCTTCTGCATGCTGGGGCTCTTTTCGCTCAATCGGCTGGGCGTGCAGGGGGGAGTCTTGCAGCTCGTGAGCCACGGCATTTCGACCGGCGGCTTGTTCGCCATCGTGGGCATGCTCTACGAGCGCTACCATACCCGCCAGATCAGCGACCTGGGGGGCCTCGCGCGGCGCACGCCGCTGCTGGCCTTCTTCATGGTGTTGTTCACGATGTCGAGCATCGGACTGCCGGGCCTGAACGGCTTTGCCGGCGAGTTTCTGCTGTTGATCGGCATGTTCCAGCGGGCCTGGACCGACGCTCCCGTGCAGATCGAATTCCACCTCAAGCTGATGTCGGTCCTCGCGTTGACGGGCGTCGTGCTGGGGGCGTGGTACATGCTCTGGCTGGTGAAACGTGTCTTCTTCGGTCCCTTGCACGAAGGGGGCCACCACGGCTCGCATCAGGGGCCCATCCGCGACATGTCGCTGCACGAAATCGCGGCGCTCGCGCCGTTGGCCCTGTTCGTCTTCTGGATTGGTCTCTATCCGAAGTTCTTCCTCGATCCGATGGCTACGACGCTCGACGATCTCGCGGCGCCGGCACAGCGTGCCATGCGTGCCGAGGATCCCCTGCCGGTGGCAGAGACACCAGCTCGACGCGAAAGTGTGCGAGAGGAGGTCGCCCGTGCCCACTGAACCGGCTTATCTTTCGAACGCCACGATCCTCTATCTCCTGCCGGAGATCACGCTGCTGGCGGTCGCCACGCTGATCTACATCGGCGGTTCGATCGTGCGTGGCACGGCGGTGTGGAGCTGGGTGGCCGCGGGTGGTTTGCTCGCCACGGCCGCAGCCCTGTGGGGCGCCAAGGGGGGCGCCGTCGACGTCGGCCCCCTCTATTCCGATGCGTTCTCGAACTACGTGCGTTGGCTGGTGTTGGTTGTCGGCCTGCTCTTCGTGTTGCTCATGTCGGGTGGCGATGATGACGAGCACGCCGCCGAACGTATCGGTTCGACCCTCATGACGCTCGTCGGCATGATGCTCGTGGCTGGCACGCGCGAACTGGTGCTGCTGTTCGTCGGGCTCGAGCTGGTCTCCATTCCCACTTACCTGCTGCTTTACCTGGGACGTGGCGACGACGGCGCTCGCGAGGCCTCGGTGAAGTATTTCTTCCTCAGCATTCTGGCCTCGGCCCTGATGCTGTATGGATTCAGCTTCTTGTACGGCGTGGGGGGCTCGACCCGCATGCCGGAGATTGCCGCCACGCTGGCCAATCCGCAGCCCGAGCTGGTGGGCTTTGCCCGGCTGGCCGGCCTGGGGTTGGTGCTGGTCTTTGCGGGGCTGGGCTTCAAGATCGCCGCCGTGCCGTTCCATTTCTACGCCCCGGATGTCTACCAAGGGACCACCAGCGCCAACGCCGGCCTGCTTTCGGTCGTGCCGAAGATCGCGGGCATCGTGGCGCTCGTGCGCATCGCCGCCATGGCGATGCCGGGGCTGTCGGAGCTGGGCTGGCAACTGGCCCTGGTGCTCTCGGCCATGACGATGACGTTGGGCAACGTCGTGGCCCTGTGGCAAGACAACGTCCGCCGCATGCTGGCCTACTCGTCAATCGCACACGCCGGTTACATGTTGATCGGCCTGGCCGTGGCCTTTGCCGGTGGCGCCGCGGTCGAAGCAGACAAAATCCAAGGCTTCGGCGCGGCGCTGCTGTATCTGGCGGTCTACGCGATTGCCACCGCGGGCACGTTCGCCGTGCTTGCCTATCTGGGCGAGCGCCAGCGCCAGGTCGATTCGGTCGACGATCTCGCCGGGCTCGGACAGACGCATCCCTTCGCGGGGCTCGCCCTGGCGATCTTCATGTTCAGCCTGGCGGGTATTCCGCCCATGGCGGGCTTCTGGGGCAAGCTGGCTCTCTTTCGCGGGGCGATCGGCATCGAAGCTGTGCCGGGCGAGGCGGTCGATCTTCGACTCTGGTTCATCGGCATCGCCGTGCTGGGTGTCGTCAACGCCGCCATCGCGGCGGCCTATTACCTGCGCATCATCAGCGCGGTGTACTTCCGTCAGCCGCGCGGCGTGTTGGCGGCCGAGGGGGGCATCGGTGCCCTGGCGGCCGGCATTCTCGCTGCCCTGCTCGTGGTGACCATTGGGCTCGCACCGGGAGCCGTCACGACCGGTTCCGATTCGGCCGGACGCGCGGTGTTGAAATCCTCTTCCCCAGCCGCCACCACGGCACAACAATCGCCGGACATGCCCGCGCTCGCCGTCGACCAATCAGCCCATCCATAGCGATTCAGTCGAATAGGCCGGCAGACATCAAGAACCGGCGTTGTTCGACGCGCACGGGTAGATTGTGCCGTAAGCTCGAATTATACATCGGTCGCCAACTCGCGCAAATTTCTGGCCTGGCGATCAAGCGGGGCGGCGGCCGTGGCGCCAAAAAACAACGCCGCCGGCACGCACTGGGTTGCCGGCGGCGTTTGGTTGGTAAGTCCCGCGACAGAGTGCCTGCTCTCGCACAGCACTCCGAGGTGCGTAGTGCCCGGATCGAATGCTAGGGGCAAGCCTTCTCCAACAGTTAAACCGCTGGAGAAAGCCTCGATCTCAGGCACGTCTCCCAACTGCCCCGCCGGGACGCGCAACTTTGGTGGTTTATACACGTGGGGGGTGACAACTAGCTGTCACAGGTAAACGAACTTGTGCCAGGAAATCTCCGACCGAAATCCGCTCGCCCCCCACCCCTGCGGCCCGCCACTGCTGCCCCTTTTAGCACTCCACGAATGGGCTCCGTGCGTCTCAAGTCTCTATGACACAAACTGTTGTGGCCGCACGACTGTCACGCTAAATTACGGCCGATGTCTGCTCAGCGACTCAAACCGCTCGATCCCAGCCGGCTGTTCCAGGCCACTACGCTGCCGGTTTGTCTCCTCGATGACGAGTCAAGACTGGCCTACGTCAATCCCGCGTTCGAGGCCTGGTGCGGCTGTCCGGCCGAGCAACTCCTCGGCACCCCCTGCCAATTCCATGTCCCGCTCGAGGCCACCCGTGCCCAGCTCGTCGCGGCCTCGTTGGCGCCGCCTCCCGATCTCGGCAGCCATCAGACGATCGCACGCCCGATCGTGCGGCCCACGGGCTCCGAGACGAGCACGAGCTACCGGGCCACATTTCTACGCTTGGGTGAGAATGTCGCCGAGGGGAGCGCCTTGCTCGTCGTGCTGCACGCCGTCGATGCGGGAGAGACTGCCGAGAACGCTACGAATGCGGAAGCAGATCTACACGCCGAGCTCCTGCGCTTTCGCGCCCGCCACCAGGGCCGCTATCGGCTCGACCTGACCGTGGGCCATAGCCCCGCGGCGCGACGCTTGAGAGCTCAATTGGACGTGGCCACGTCCAGCTCGGCGCATGCGATTATCCTGGGAAGCGAGGGGAGCGGCCGTCGCGGTCTGGCGCGCGCGATTTCGATGGGACGCGACGGACAACAACGTGGTCCCTTGCCGGTGCTCGACGCTCCCTCTGCCACCCCAGACACCTGGAATGCGGCCCTCAGCAGCTTCACTCGGACGACACCGGCAGATTCGGCGACAAGTCGCCCCACCTTCCTTGTAAGCGACATCGATAGGTTGCCAGCGGAATTGCAGGGAGAGTTCTGGCGCTGGCTACGCGGCAGTGGGGCGACGGCGCGCATCCTGGCGACCGCGCGGCAATCGCTCGTCGAGACGGCACGTGCCGGACAGTATCACGTCGAGTTGGCGCACGCGCTTTCGACGATTGAGATCCCACTCGTCGCGCTCGGCGAGCGTCGCGAGGATATTCCCCTGCTGGCCCAGGCGCTGCTCGAAGAACTGAACGGCCGCGCCACGCGGCAACACACCGGTTTTAGTCCCGAGGCGCTCGATCTGCTATCGGCCTACGCCTGGCCGGGGGGCTACGCCGAGCTGAGCGAGCTCGTCGCACGTGCCCACGAGCAAGCGGAAGGCGCCGTCGTCACGTCGCGCGATCTCGACGACCGCGTGCGCTTGGGGCACGTGGCGCGCCGGCGCGAAACAGAACCGATCGTGCTCGACCGATTCATGACCGAGATCGAGAAGGAAGTCGTCTCGCGTGCCCTGCGCATGGCCAAGGGAAACAAAGCCCGGGCCGCCCGCTTGCTGGGGCTGACCCGTCCCCGGCTCTATCGCCGGATGGAGCAACTCGGGCTCGGCGATTCCGCGCCATCCGCGTAGCTCGTTGGCAGCCGGCGGAGTGTCCGGCCTCGAGCCTGCACGATCCCAACGCATGGCGCCTCGTACCGGTTATAGGGATGTTGTCAGTTGCCGGCGTGACGCCGCCAAGACGAAAAGTCACCGCAGTTTACGCATGCTAGCAGGCAAACCGCATGCTTGCTGCGAGCTGCGTTCGCGAAGCTGTGACGAAATCGTCGAGTTGCTTGCCCGTAGTGATTGCGCGGGCTAGATTTCTATTCAGGTCCATAAGCAACGGTGATTGCGTTGGGTTCGCTTCCGGCTGCATCGCGACGGCGTGTCGCATGCGGCTGTCACCCACGAGCAACTTGGAATAGGAAAGGATGTGCGCGATGAGAGGTATCACTGCCGTAGCGTGCGTGGCATTGGCTTTGGGTTGGGCGGCTTCGGCCCAGGCCCAGGTCGTGGTGCCGTATCAGGTCTTCTCGCCCGTGGTCGAGACGGTCACTCCGGTGCCGGTCTGGCAGCCGGGCGTCGTCGAGCAGACCTTCGTTCAGCCGACCGTCGTTCAATCGCCGGTCGTGGTGCCGACCACCACCTTCTTCGCGCCGCAGCCGACCGTCACGTTCCTGCCGCCTCAGCCGGTCACGGTGATGTCGCCGGCGCCGACGATGGTCTTCCGCCCGGCGCCGGTCGTGGTGTCGCCTGCTCCGGTCTTCGTCGGTCGTCCGGTCGTGGTGCGACCGCGCGTGTTTGTGCCCGGTCAGCCGGTGCGCAACGTGCTGCGGGCCGCCTGGTAGTCCGCTTCGCGCCGCAACCACCGGGTTGCGACGACAGAATGAATTTGCCGCATGCCTAGGCTCGAACGAGTCTAGGCATGTTGCGTTTGGGGACCTTAGGGTGAGCCATGCGCGGCGAGAAACCCGCGCTGGGCGCGCACGAGCCCGCCAACTCGGCGGCGGAATTCCGCGCACTTGCCCGGGAATTGCTCCGCGACGTTCGTTAGCTCTTGCGGATCGCGCGCCAGATCGAACAGTTCTTCGTATCCGCCGCTGACGTGATAGTGGTATTTCAAGTCTCCTTCGCGCAGGCCAAGGAGCACCTCGTTGCCGGTCGAGAAGAAATATGCTCGTGGCAGCGGACGGTCGTGAAGAATATCTCGCCCCTGCCAACTATTGGGCGCCGGCACATCGAGCAGGCCTAGCAGCGTGGCCGGCAGATCGATCTGTTGCACTACCGACTCATGGTGCCGAGGGCCACGGGCCAACGACGGGTGCAGCAGCACGGCCGGAACACGAACGTTCTCCTGATAGATGCCAAAGCTATGCACGCGCTGGCCGTGCTGGCCGAAGACTTCGCCGTGATCGCCCGTAATGGCGACCACGGTATCGTCGGCCAGCCCGCGCCGTTCGAGTTCCTGCATCAACCGTTCGATGCGGCGATCGACGTTGCGGATGGCGTTCAGGTAGCGATTCAATTCCTCATCCTCAACGCCGAAGTCGCGCGGATCGTCCCCCGCGATGTAAGGGTGATGTGTCTCGATCGTCCACAACAGGGCATGAAAGGGGCGCGTGCGATCCTCGTCGATCCAGCGCAAGGCGGCCTGGAACAGCGCATCGTCCGAGATGCCCCAAGAGAACAACTCCGGCGCCGGCAGATTCGTGGCATCGAGGATCGTCTCCACTCCGCGACGATGTAAGAAGCTGTCGCGCTTCTTCCACCCCCAATAGCCCGAGTGGAGATAGCACGTGCGATAGCCGCGCGCGTGCAGCACCTGCGGCAAGAGGGGCACGTCGAAGTTCGGCGAATCGCGCGTAATCAGCTTCCAGTCGACGCGTGGAATAACGCTGGCGGTGAGCGCGACCAGCGATTTCGGGCTCGAGGCGGCGTGGGCATAAACGTGCTCGAGCACGAGTCCGCCGCGCGCCGCGCGCGCTTCCAGGTAAGGCGTGTTGTCGTACGGGGCGCCGTACAGGCCGAGATAGTTCGCCCCGACCGATTCGAGCACAATCACGATCAGGTTTTGTGGGCGGCCCTGGAGTGGTAGCACGTCGCGCTTGGAAATCGCCGTGACCGGCACGACGGTTGACGCCTCTACTGCGCTCGCAGGTCGCACGGCAGATGCTGCTCTGACCTGCTGCTCTTGGACACCTGCCCGGGCTAAGCTTGGCTCGAAATCGGATGTGTCGACCTCCGCCGGATCGAACGACAGCGTCAGCCGGTCTGCTTTGAAGAGTTCGTCGACGCACGAACTCAGGAAGACGGTATGAGGGCAAGCGGCGATGCGTCGTTCCCAGCGGTTAGGATCGGTCCAGTTTCGCTCGATATACATGCGGCTGCCGTGGCTCAGCAGAAAGGCCGCGAGCGCCATAGCGACAAGTAGAGCGATCTGCCGCGCGACCGCTACTTCGCCACGCCCGAAGGACGGGACGCGACGAGCGATCGACACACAGGCGTACAATGTGCAAGGCACCGCGATAAGCGCCAGGACGGTCCCGATCTGCAAGAAACCCGACAACGACGAGGCCATCAGCGACGGCCCTCCGCTGAACGACAGGAGTTCCACGGTCAGCGGGACCATTGCCAGCCGAAACATCGGCACACTGGCGACGGCATATACCCCCGCTAAGAGAAATGTCACCACGAGGCAGAAGTGACCGGTGCGACGCCAACCGTTGCCTCGCAACCACGGTAAATTCGCTCCGACGAGCGCCACCAGCGAGCACAGCACGGCAAGATAGATGATGAAAGACAAATCCGCCGCGGCCACGATGCCCAGTCGCAGCAGCCACCGCACGAATTCGAGCGGAGTGGTCACCGGGAAGGGGAGCAGCACCAGTTTCGCTGCCATTACGGGGAGAGCCAACCCCACCGCGAGCGCGACGATCAACCGCGCGGTCGAGCGACCAGGTATGCTCGGTGCGGAGCCCGCGATTGCCGTCTCGATTTCCTGCCGGACGAGGCCATCCATGGCCAGCTCCCAAAGTGCCGGTGGCTTGGATGAACCACCGCGAGGCGGGATTCTACGTCGACCGACAAAACTGGGTCAATTCCGCTTCGTGCCGTCGGCCAGACGGAAAACGCCCTTGGGCTCTTAGACCGAAGGCTGCTACGATCTGTTGCACTCGTGGCTTTCGTGATATCTGGCTCGTTTTCTCACGGAGGATCGCCCATGTTGGAGTCCATGCTGCTGGCAGCCCTGTTTTCTATCGCGGCGGAGCAAGGACCGAACTCGATTGAGTTAGCGAGTGCCATTCCTACGGTCACCTGGTCCGCGCCACGGCAATCCTACGACGAAGCGACCGGTACGCTGCTTCTGAGAGGAGATGCCAAACGACCCGCGACCATCACGGTCACTCGTGCCGGAAGGACGATTCAGCAGATCACTGCTACGCGCATTTCGTTCTCTCTGAACCGAGACGAACTCAATGCCTCGCAGTTGATCCATTCGCCACCGCAGTGACACCCAGTGACGGTTTTGGTGTTTACACCACGCGCCAGCATCGCCGAAAAAACCACGTCATGCCGGCGACGAGCAGCGGAATCGTCACGACGTAAAACGCCGTGAAAAACCGATAAACGGGCCACGCACGATACTCGGCCGTGTCGAAGGTCATCGTCGTCGCATTCCGGCGGAAGGGCGATTGTTCGATCTCCAGCGGCACGCTCAGCGCAGCCGAGAAGGGACTGGTGATCGATGCCGCGGGCATGCGTGCGGTCCACGGCGAGTCGGGCAGAAACTCTTCCGAAAAATACTGCACCGCCGGAGGAACCGCGAACAACACGAGCAACACCAGGTAGCTCATCGCCAGACTGATCATCGACGTGCGGCACACGACCGACATGGCCAGCGCCACGGTCGTCGTGACGACACTGGCCAACAAGACGATGACCACGTACCACGCCATCGCCGGCAGGTTGTTCCAATAGTCGGGCACGAGCACACACGCGAGCAACAACGGCCACAGCAGAAAGCTCGTCAACACGGCCGACACGCGCCAGCCCGAGATCAGCTTCGCCCACAAGATCTGCCACGGCGATAGGGCGGTCGTCAGCAGCAACTCCAGCGTTTGCCGCTCGCGCTCGCTCGTCATCGCCCCGGCAGAGAAGACGGGCCCCACGAGCAGGTTGAACAGCACAACGTAGTTCACGTACCAGGGGGCCCGGCCGGGATCATCGTAATAAAAGCTATAGAACATCAACGGGATGGCCAGCGCCATCGAGATCTGGATGACGACGCGCATCATCAGCGTTCCCTGACTGAAGACCTCGCTCCGCATCTCCTTGTCGAGGACCGGATTCGCGCCGTCCTCGAGCAGATCGTCCCGTTTGGCGGGCGCGAAGAGGTTGTCGGGAAACTGCCCGCGATGAATCACCAGGAAGACCGCCTCGCGCCGCTCGCGATCTTCGTCCACCACTTCGCGCCCCTCGGCGCCGAGATCGGGCGGATGCAGCAGACGCTGCGCGGTGCGCCGGAAGAGCGGCACGCAGATCGCCAGGGTTGCCAGCGGCAGCACGGTCGCGAACGTCACCAGGCGAAACATGCCGGAGGTCGTCTGCCAGAAAGCGGCCAGCGCCAGCGCGGCGGGCAGGATCAACAGGTACGACACGACGTGCGCCGCCACGCTGCGCTGGAAATAGCTGCTGCAGGCAAGGCTCACCAACCCAAAGGCCACGATGGCTAGGATCAAAGCCGCGTAGGCCGCCAGCACTTCGTAAAATGAAGTGCCCCCCAGCGGCAGGCAGAGCATGACGATCGGCAGCGAGGCGAAGATCAACACCACCAGCGGCACGAGCGAGGCGAGCCACTTGCCCAACAGAATCGCGGCGGGGCGCAAGGGGCTGGCCAGCAGCATCTCGTAGGTCTGACGTTCCTTCTCTCCGGTGATCGCGCCGGCGGCGAAACTCGGCGCCAGCAGCGAGACGAGCAGGAACTGCGCGGCGAAGAAGAGATTCACCAGCGGCTGCGACGCGGCCGATGTCATCAGGTCGATCTGCTTCTCTTGCGGCCAGGCGACGTACACGACCGCCCCCAACACGGCCAGGTAGCCCAGCAGCAACAGAAAGGCCCGCTTGCGCCGCAGATTGAGCAGCAGCTCGCGCTGGAGAACGCTATTTTCGCGGAGGTACATGGTTGCCGCTGGTCCTAGGTGACCAATCCTTTCGTGACCAGCATGAACACGTCCTCGAGCGTGGGCTCCTTCTCGGCAAAGGAACGCACGGCCACCCCGGCGGCCAGCAACTGCTGCAACAGCAACGCGACACCATCGTCGTCGGTCGCCAGTTCGGCTTGAATCGCGTGATCGATACTCTCGACGTTCAACGTCTCGGGCCGGCTGCGCACCACCGAGAGGGCCACGTCGACCCGATCGTTCACGCGGATATCGATCACGCGATTGCGCCGAATGCGACGATAGACGTCATCGATCGGTCCGTGCATGAGCATCTGGCCGCGCTCGATGATACCAATCGACGTACAACAGTCGGCCAACTCGGTAAGAATGTGGCTCGAGATGAGAATCGTCTTTCCCATCCGGCACAGTTCCTTGAGCAGGGCCTTCACCTCGAGGCGAGCGCGCGGATCGAGACCGCTCGAAGGCTCGTCGAGAATCAACACCGGCGGATCGTGAACGAGCGTCTTCGCCAAGCAGAGCCGCTGCTTCATCCCGCGCGAAAGGCCGTTCACGAAGTCGTCGCGCTTGTGCGCCAGATCAAGCAGTTCGAGCACGTCGCTGATCACCTGCTTGCGACGCGCGCGCGGAATCTGGTAGGCGACGGCAAAGAAATCCAAGAACTCCCAGACGCGCATGCCGTCGTAGACGCCGAAATTGTCGGGCATATAGCCGATGCTGCGCCGCACCGACATGGGATCGCGGGCCACGCTATGCCCGTTCACGCGTCCATCGCCGCGGCTAGCCTTGAGCAACGTGGCCAGGAAGCGAATCGTGGTACTCTTGCCGGCGCCATTGGGACCGATGAAGCCGAATAATTCCCCCGCCTCGATTTTCAGGTTCAGGCATTCGACGGCCGTGAAGTCGCCATAATCCTTGCCGAAGTCGATCAACTCGATCATGGCATGCCCCCGGCACTTGCTGCGGTGGATTGCGTGGCAGCGTTGGCCGCGGGGGGGGACGATGCCGAGGCCGGGTTCTCGCTGGGGTCCATCTCTGGTTCCGCCTGGTCGTCGATCGGTAGATGGGGCGTGCCAATATCGTCGGCCGGGCGGCTCAATTCCGGCGTCTGCAAATGCGCCACCACGAAAGCCATCTTTCTTTGTTGCGAAACGGCCGGTTCGATCGACATGCCGCTCGGGCCGGCGTCGGTCCAGCCGATCAATCGCATGCCGGCAAAGGTTTGGGCGAAATCATCCGCATTCATACGGTACAGTCGCCGCACGTTCAGCGATCCCGGCGCCGCGGATTCATCGGTCTCTGGCGACCCGTCGAGTTCTGCTTGCCAGAGCGTGGCTGGATCGAAGGGGGCGAACTTCAAGACCGCGCCGGCGCCGGGGGCGAGCTCGCCGATCCAGGCGGCACCCTCTGCCGATAGCACACCGGCCCCGCGAATGGTGAGACTGGTTTCGTTCGTCACCTGCCAGCCCCCCGCCGCAGCACGGCCCACACGCAGCGCTCCCCCCACGTTCTGCATCTGCTCGCCATGCAGCATGCCGGTCGAGTTCGACGCGACGGTGAATCCCGTGAGCCGCGTGGTCGTCCCCTGTGCCAGGACGAGATCGTCGCTGCCGAGCCCGTCGAAGGCCCCTTTCTCGCGCGGCAGTGGCTGCACCACGGCAGTCCCCTCGAAAACCGCGGCAAAGCGCGTGGCCAGCGACGTGTAGAGCACCGAGTAATGCGTGACGTGCGCCCGATCGTAGCCGTCGTACAGTTCGACGACGGCCACGTCCGTCTCGGAGCGAACAAAGCCGATATCCAACTGCGCCCAACGCACGACCAGCACCGTGAAGGCGATCGACAGCAGCGGCATCGCGACCCAGGCCCACTCGACGCGACCCAGCACTCGAAACACGAGCCAGTTCAACGGCACGAGCACGGCGAGGTAGAGCGCCATCACCTTGACCACGAAGGTGGCCTCGGGAATGGTGATGCCGGCCGCATCGGTGAGGACCTGCGCCACGCTATTCGTCAGGCTCGATCGGGAATTCCAGCCCGCCACACCGGAGCCGTAGCGCGTCGCCGGCGGGGCGTAGCCTGGCATGCCCGACGTGAGCGGCGCCTCGACGCCGTGCTGTACCTCGGCCGAACCATCGAGCGGCGCTCGCGCGGAAGAATCTCGCGAAAAGATTCGCACGCGCGACGTGCGCGCCGCGTCGTCGCGCGGGTGGCCATCGGCCCATTCGACTAGAAACGTATCCTGCTCGAATTCATCCTTCGCCTTCTCCGCGTCGTTCGCTCCCTGTACTTCCTCGAGCAGATCGGTCGCGACATCCATTCCTTTGACGAGTACGAATCGCCGGGCCGGGCGGCGCAGCAGGGCAGCATTGAACAGCGTGTCGAACTTGGGCCAGGCTCGCAGTTCCGGTTCGGTGAGGCTAAAAGCCGTGGCGACGATACGACCGCGTCCCACGCGCCGCTCGACGATCATCGGACGGTCACCACTCGTGACCAGCGTGACGCCCTCCGTTCGAGGCTGCAATTCGACGCCGGTCCATTCACGATCATCGGTCAACTTGGGCCCCTCCATCTCCCAGTCATCGACGGTGAGTCGCGACAGATCGCCAGCCGTCCACAAGACCGTACCGCCTGGATCGGCCGGCACGTAGGGCTTGAGAAAACCCGCGGCCAGCACGTCGAGCGTATCGGGCCCACTGACGATGAGTTGCCCACCCCAGTGCAACCAATCGACGAGCGCCGTTTTCTGGTCGGGGGTGAGTCGCGCCGGATCGAAGCGATCCCACAGCAGGAAGGCCGTCGACGTCCAACAGAGCGAGCTCGACGGGAGAGGCACGTGCATCTTCACGTTGGGCAACAGCACCCGATAGTGCATGTCGAATTCGGAGTCGAGCCCCTCCGAAGGAGCACGCACCGAGTCGAGCCGCCGGAAGAAAGAATATCGATCCGGCTCCGCCGCCAACACCACGAAGAAATACTGGTAGGCGGGCATCGGAGACAACACGTCGTGGCGGTTCACCAGCATGCGCCCCGAGGCCGTCGTCAATTCGGACTCCAACGACGATCGCTCGCGACCGTCGGCATCCTGTTGGCCCGCGGGGGGAAAGAAAATAAACTCGAACTGGCGAGCCTCTCCTTTGGCGAGAACCGCGTTGCGCTCTGCCCCTAAGCGATAAGGTGTGCCTGGCAGCGCGAGCGGCACGGTCTCGATTCTTCCGTCCAGATTCTCTCGGCTCGCCTGCGCGACGAGCGTCGCACTGGTCCAATGCCCCGGCTTGTAGGGAATCGTCGGCGTCGAGGCGTCCCGTTTATCGAGTCCGTTCGGCTCGGTCCGCAACGTGCCGAGCAGGAATTCGGCCTGTTCTTGTTCCCTCTTGGCCTGCTCCTGCTTCTCCTTCTCGCTCAACTCCGTCGGACTCGATTCGCCACAACCACCGCAACCGGCCACGAGGAGCAATCCAGGAAGGCACAACAGCCACACGGCCAGCGTGTGTCGTCTTCGGCCGCCATGGCGCGCCGCGTGTCCGGGCGAGCAAGACGTCGACAAAATGGGCGTCGGATCGGGCATCGTGGGCGAGTGCCGTTGCGGGATGAGAAGTCGCTCGGAAGTGCTGTTCCTATCCTTGAGTGTACGAAGCGGCCGAAGGCAGGCAAAGCGACGAACGTCCAGGGAGCCCGTCGCGGTTGTCGCCAGCGCGGTCGCCCCTTTGCCCGCGCTCGCCGCGGCCGGTAAGCTGTGCGGCATGAAAATCACCGATATTCGCGTCCATCGCCTGCTGGGCGGCACCGTCGACGGTGGCTGGCCCGACGCCCACGAGGCCGAAGACGATCTGCACGCCCTGGTCGAGGTCATCACCGACGAGGGCCCCACCGGCGTCGGCAGCGTCTTTACCAGCTCGCAACTGGTCGAGGCCGGCGTCGAGTTTCTCCGGCCGCAATGGCTGCACGAGTCGGCCGTCGAGCCCGAGCGCGTCAGCGAAAAGCTGCGGCAATCGAGCTTCTGGCAGGGGCGTGGCGGCACGGTCGAGCACGTCATCTCCGGCATCGATATCGCGCTGTGGGATCTCTTCGGCAAGCTCTGCAACCAGCCGGTCTCACGTCTGCTGGGGGGTTGCTATCGCACGAAGATCAAGCCGTATGGATCGATCTTGTTCGACGAGCCGGCCAAGCTGCGCGACAAGTTACAGGCGACCACGTCGCGCGGCTTTCGCGCCATCAAGTTGGGCTGGCGTCCCTTCGGCCGCCGCGACTCGCGCTACGACGAGTTGCTTGTCCGCACGGCCCGCGACACCGTGGGGGACGGCGTCGAGCTCCTGGTCGACGCGGGGGGGAGCGAACAGTTCTGGCCGCACGGCTACAAGTGGGCCCTGCGCACGGCCCAGATGCTCGCGCAGTACAACATCGGCTGGTTCGAAGAACCCCTCCCCCCCGACGATATCGAGGGCTTCGTGCAACTGCGGCGTCACGCGCCGGTACCGATTGCCGGGGGCGAAGTCCTCACGCGGCGGCAGACGTTTCAAACCTGGATTGAACGCGGCGCGTTCGACATCGTGCAACCCGACGCCACGAAATGTGGCGGCCTGAGCGAGGCGCGGCGCATCGCCTGGATGGCGTACGACCACAACATTCAAATGGTCAGTCACGGCTGGAACACCGCCGTGGGCGTGGCGGCCGATCTGCAATTGGCCGCTGCCATGCCAGTGGCGCGGTTTGTCGAGTACCTGACCCCGGCGCCGTACATCGAACAGATCATTACCGAGCCATTCCGCCTCGATGCCGAGGGAATGCTGGCGATTCCGGAGAAGCCCGGGCTGGGCATCGAATTGAATCGCGAGGCGCTGGCTCGATTCGCGGGCAAATAGGTGCCGTCATGCGACCTGTGCTCGTGTTTCGCCATACGGCCGAGGAGTCTCTGGGCGTCGCCGAGTTGGCCTTGCGACAGGCGGGGCTCGTTTACTCGTATCTCGATCTGTCGCGCGAATCGCTACGCGCGTTCGATCCGCAACAACTGGCGGGACTCATCGTGCTCGGGGGCGCGATGAACACGGACGAGACCGAGCAGCATCCGTTTCTTTTGCCCGAGATGGACTGGATTCGCGCGGCAGTCGATCACCAGGTACCTGTTCTTGGCATTTGCCTGGGCGCGCAGTTGCTGGCCAGGTCGTTGGGAGCGCGCGTGGATCGCAATCCCGTCAAGGAAATCGGCTGGTACGACCTCGCACCGACAGCCGAGGCGGCGGGCGACCCTCTCTTCGCACACTTCGCTCCGCGCGAGAGGGTCTTCCAATGGCACGGCGACACGTTCGAGTTGCCCGACGGCGCCGTGCAACTCTGCCGTGGCGAGTCGTGCGTGCAACAAGCGTTCCGCTATGGCGAGACCGCCTATGGCGTGCAGTTCCACGCCGAGGTAACGCACGAGATCATCGAGCACTGGCTCAGCGAACCGGCCGGCCGCCAGGAACTGGCGGAGCTTGACTATATCGATCCGGCGCGAATCCGTGCCGAGACTCCCGCGCGACTGCCCGCGATGCACCAGCTTGCGGAGAAACTCTTCGGCTGCTTCGCGGCATTGTGCGCGGCGCGTGTCGCCGGTTGAGGCCGTCCGAATCGAAATCGCCGCGGACTGTCGCCCGGTGAGTTCCCTCGCTGACGCTTTGGATTGTGATGTAGTGCGGCGTGGAGCCAAGAGCACAACCCGAAGCGTCCGTTTTGAAGTTGCGCTTTTCGAGCGAATTGTGTTGGTTCGCGCACCATGCGCACCATCGCGCACCACTCGGTCGCCCCAGGAGCAGCGGATTCGTTGCAAGCGGTGCGGTGGTGGGCACTTGCGTATCGAGGATCAGGCTGGGCGCTCGTGCTTCTCAACCGGGTATTGGTGGCCTCGTAGGAGGTGTTGGTACGCGCACCATCGCGCACCACTCGTAGCGTCTGCACAGGCTAGACAGCCCGTGCCACTTTGCACATGGCATGCTCGAGCACTTTGACGTGGCCGAGTCGAACAAGTGTCAGGTACGGGGTACCTGACCTACCACTGTACACGGGTGCGAGGCTTGTTGCGCCGTTGATTTTCGGCCACCGCGCTGGCCGAGGATTTTTGCGCGTCGCCAGATCCGGATCGAATCGCGCCACTTCAAAACTCACGCTTCGCATTGGGATTTCGCGAAAAGCGCGACTTCAAAAAGCGTCAGCGAGGGCGAGTCCACGAGAGATTATCGCACCCATTGGCCTGTTTTCCAGCCACCCTATCCGCCATAATTGAGGACACTTCCGCGAGCAGCCGGATCGAGCGGGGCGCTGCACCATTAGAACTGTAAAAATGCTCAATCAACGCCTCAAGGATTACGTCGTCGGTCGCCTGCTGCCGGGCGTCCGTTCGCCCGCACAGTACGTCGGGGGCGAGCTCAACGTCATCGCCAAAGACCATCGCACGGTCCGCGGGCGGCTGTGCCTCGCCTTCCCCGATACCTACTCGATCGGCATGAGCCATCACGGCCTGCAGGTCCTTTATTCGCTCACCAATCAACGCGACGATTGGGCCTGCGAACGGGTCTTCACCCCTGAGCTCGACATGGAGGCGGCGCTCCGCAACTCGGGAACGCCCCTCTATTCCCTCGAGACCTTCACGCCGCTCGTCGATTTCGACGTGTTGGGATTCAGCCTGCAATATGAAATCTGCGCGACCAACCTCCTCACGATGCTCGATCTGGGGGGCATCCCGCTGCGGGCTGAAGAACGCACGCTCGAGCATCCGCTGATCATCGCGGGGGGACCGTGCGCGCAGAATCCCGAGCCGCTGGCGCCGTTCGTCGACATTTTCATCACCGGCGACGGCGAACCGAGCCTGCCGGTGATCTGCGACGAATGGCTGGAGTTGCGTCGCGAGGCGCGGGGCGACGCCCCCTGGCGAACCGAGGCCGCCAGTCGCGAGGCACGCGCCGACGTGCTGGCCGACATGGCCCGGCGAATTCCCTACGCCTACGTGCCGCGCTTTTACGAACCGGAATATGGCGCCGAGGGCCGGTTCGTCAAGTTGCATCCCACGCGCGAGGGCATTCCCGAGACGATCGAGCCGTCGGTGATCTCCGATCTCGATGGCATCCCATTGCCGACGGCGCCGATCGTGCCGTTCGTCGAGTGCGTTCACGATCGCATTGCCATCGAGATCATGCGCGGCTGCCCCTGGCAGTGCCGTTTCTGCCAGAGCACCGTCATCAAGCGTCCCTTGCGCATACGCGAGGTGGAAACGATCGTCTCGGCCGCGCTCGAGAGCTATCGCAACACGGGCTACAACGAAATCTCGATCCTCTCCCTCTCGACGAGCGACTATCCCCATTTCGAGCAGCTCATGCGGCGCTTGCAGGAGACGTTCCAGCCGCTGGGGGTGAACATCGCCATCCCCAGCCTGCGCGTGAACGAGCAACTCCGCACAATCGCCTCGCTCTTGACGACGGATCGCCGCTCGGGCCTCACGTTGGCCCCCGAGGTGGCCCGCGACGACATGCGCGAGCAGATCCGCAAGAAGATCAAGAACGACGACCTGTACGAAGGTTGCCGCTTCGCCTTCAGCCGCGGCTTCGAGAAGGTGAAGCTCTACTTCCTCTGCGGCTTGCCGGGCGAGCGCGAGGTGGATCTCGACGGCATCGTGGAAATGGCCGAGCACATTGCGCAAATCGGCCGCGACGAGACGGGCCGCTTTGCCCGCGTCACGGCGAGCGTGTCGAACTTCGTTCCCAAGGCGCATACGCCCTATCAATGGAACGGCATGCAGACGCGCGAGTATTTCCGCTGGGCGCACGACTATATGAAGCGGCGCGTCCGCAACCGCGCGGTGAGCGTCAAGTGCCACAACGTCGAAACCAGCCTGCTCGAAGGGGCCTTGAGCCGGGGCGATCGCCGCATGGCGGACGTGATCGAGCTCGCCTGGCGCCGCGGGGCGCGGCTCGATAGCTGGCACGAGCATGCCAATCCAAAACTCTGGTGGGACGCGATGGCCGAGCTCGGCATCGACGTACAGGCCACGTTGCACCAGCCCTACGGACTGGCCGATCGACTCCCCTGGGATCACGTGAATGTGAAGAAGGGACGCGAGTACCTCGAGAAAGAGCAAAAACGGGCCGTGGTGCAGCTTACCGCCATGGCCAATGCGATTTGATAACTACAGCTCGTGCCTAGCGCACCTCGTGTGGCACTGCTAGCTTGTCCAGAGTGCCGATTTGAATTGCTGGACTGGCCGGATCTCTCATGCGGACCCTCAACCGCCAGCAAGTACGCGACGTCGACCGGCGGGCCATCGAGGAGTACGGCCTCTCGGGGCTGGTCTTGATGGAGAACGCGGGCCGTGGCGTGGTCGACATCCTCTGTCGTGAAGAGATCTCGGGAGAGGTGGTGATCTGCTGCGGGCGAGGCAACAACGCCGGTGATGGATTCGTCATCGCCCGGCACCTAGATCTGCGCGGCCACAAGGTGCGAGTCTTCTTGTGGTCCGATCCCGCGATGCTCACGGGCGATGCGGCGGCCAACTACGCGATCATCGCGCGTGCCAGGCTGCCGATCGAGATCATCTCCCCCGACGACGATCCCACGGCGAAGCTTTCGTCGGCGCTGTCAGGGGCTGGCTGGGGGGTCGATGCCCTGCTCGGCACGGGAGCCACGGGAGAGCCGCGTCCGCCGATCGATCGCGTGATCGACGTGCTCAATGCGTCGCGCGTGCCGATTCTCGCGGTCGATCTGCCCAGTGGTCTGGATTGCGACACGGGGCAGCCCGCGCGTCACACGATCCAAGCGCGGATCACCTGCACGTTCGTCGCGGCGAAACCGGGATTCTTCACCGTCAGCGCCGAGCAATATACCGGTCGCGTCGAGGTCCTCGATATCGGGGCGCCGCGGCGGTTGATCGACGAGATGTTCGTCCGCGCGACGGCTGACGATTGAAGTGCAGCGTTGTTTGCTCCGCTGTCCCTTTCGACGCTATTGCGGAAGGGGGGCCGCGGTCGTTTCGACGGTGTCGATGTCGATCTCGCCGACCGGCGCGGGAACACTTTCCTTAACCAGGATCTGTTCCAGCAGACGCTCGATGCGCGCGAGGCGTTCCTCGAGCTGGCCGATCTTTTGCTCGAGCGCGTGCAATTGAACCGATCCGCCGCTGCTCGAGGGTGTGCCCAGTTGTGGACCACCCGAGACGTTGGGAGCAGCAACATTCCCTTCCGGGGGGAGACCGGGCACGCCGGCCGGCGCATCGCTCTGCATCGTGCTTCCCAGGCGAACCTGGCGGGTGTGCAGCTTGCCGTCGAGGTACATGGCCAGGTCAATCGTCTTCCCGGGACCAAGGGCGCGGACGCGGTCGGCCAGGTCTTGCGCATCGGCGACATCCTTGCCATCGAGCGCCACGATAACGGCCCCCTCGGGTATGCCAGCCAGCTCCGCCGGTGATCCCGTCACGACGCGTGTTACCAAGGCCCCTGCCGCGCGCGGCAGCCCCAGGGAAAGCGCCACCGATTCGGTGACCGGCAGGGCGCGCAGTCCCAACAACGAGCCGCTGGCCGGAGGCGTCGTGCCGGCCGGAGCGGGCTGGCCCGATTTGGCCATAGCGACCGAGTGGGGTCTGTTCGGACGGCGGCCGAGCGTGACCATCACCTCGAATTCGTTTTCTTCGCGCTGGATGGTGAAGATCAACTTGCTACCGGGCTGATTGGCCGTGAGAATCGCCCCGAGATCGCCGACACCGCCGATATTGCGTTCGGCCACCAGCAGGATGATGTCCCCCGGCTTGATGCCCGCCAGATCGGCCGGGCCGCCGGAATAGATCTCGCGCACCTGCACGCCCGAGCCGTTTTGTTCGGGGGCGTCTCCGATCAGGCCGAGATAGCCCGGCTCGCGCGCGGCAGAATCGTCCTCCTCGCCCGACTCGCGGCGAATGTCGCGTTGCATGCGTTCGACGGGGTCTTGGGCCAGTACGCCCCCAGGCAGCCACCCAGCAAGCGTACAGAGCGTTACGAGGGCCAGGCACCGCATGGCACAGACTCCTGCCGAAGAGAACACGGGGAACCGCCTCCTAGTATATAGCCTACTCGTCGTGTGTTCGGCACAACCCGCGTGACGAAAACCTACACTCTGCGGTATTCTGCCGGTCATGACGACCGATGACGACGATCCATCTGTAGTAATCGCACCCTGTGCTCTGGCAGACCGCCGCGCGGCGCTAGCACTTCTCTGCCGGCGTCTTCCTCTCGAAGAACGCGAGCGACACCTCGCCGCCTTGTTGAATTCAGTTTCTTCCGGCTCCCCGTCCCAGGCCGAGCTGCTCGTGGCCCGCGATCGTGGCCGGCTGCTGGGGGGGGTGCTCGTCGAAGTACAGCCTGGGCGCACGGCGTTGTTACACGCGCCCGGCACGACCGATACCGCGTCGTACGACGAATTGGCGCCACGCTTGATTGCGGCGGCGCTGGTGCATTGTCGCCGCGAGCACGTGCGGCTTGTTCAGTCCTTGCTCGAGACCGATACAGGATGCGCCGCTACCGCGCTCGCGACCTCTGGGCTTCAGCACAGGGTCGACCTGCTTTATCTGGTCAGCACGCGCGATCATTTCCCCGATACCATGCCAAGCACGCCGCTCGAGTTCGTGCCGGTCGAGGCGGGAGAGGAAGCACGCCTCGCCCAAATCATCGAACGAACCTATGTCGATAGTCGCGATTGCCCCGAACTCGACGGCGCGAGAGAGATGCGCGACGTGATCGAGGGTTATCGACCGACGGGCACGGCCGCCGCGGCTCCGTGGTTCTTCGTGCGCAAAGGTGATCGGGACGTGGGTTGCCTGCTCCTGTCGGATTATCCGGCACACGATCAATGGGAACTCGTGTACATGGGTCTCGCGCCCGAGGTGCGCGGACGTACACTAGGGATGGACGTCGCGCGTTACGCGCAATGGCGCGCGCGTTGTGCCGCACGCGGCAAACTCGTCCTCGCCGTCGATGCCGCCAACGAACCGGCGCTGAAGATGTACTCGGCCTGCGGTTTTTTGGCGTGGGATCGGCGCAGTGTGTTCGTGCGATTGCTGGAAAGTTAGTGGCGGGCGGCGTTTCGGCAACATCGTCCGTCGAGTTGCGTCACGACGAGTGGCGCGGTGCCAACAGGTTTTGCACGCGACGTCGCGCCGAGCGGAAAAATATTTTTTGGGGGCTTGGCGCGAGAAGATATTCACAGATTCCCGCACGAAATGTCGACGCCCTTCGCCGACGATTTTGGCGCGCGAAGAACGTCGTTCTTTTCTCTTTGACAGCCAAGCTAGCAGGCGTACAATCGGCTGCTCGGGTGACACGGAAACGTGACTCGCGCGGGGACGACGCCAGCCAAACAACGCCGCCAAACGCAGACGCACCAGCGATCGATCGCACAGTCCGCGGCCGCAGCTTTTCAGGCGGAATCGCCGGCCGCGTCGCGAACGCTCGCCACGTCGGGGGTGGGGCCACGCGGCTCGTCGCGCGATGCACTTCTAGAGTTTATTCCTCTGCCTAACTTCGCCACCTAAGATTGCGCGCCTGCGGTATGCATGAGCCTCCGCCGGTACGCTGCGCGAAGTCCGCGCGCTGGGGACGTCAGGGAAGATACGCGTGAACGATAGGGACGTCGTAATCCAATTGCGTGACGCATTGGCCGAGTCGCTCGGCCAACAGAGCTTTGAGCTTTGGTTCGGCGCCAACACGCATTTCGACGTCACGGGCACCATCGTCACGGTCCGCGCGACGAGTCAGTTCTTCCACGATTGGCTGCGGCGCAACTTCCGCACGAAGATCGAAGCTTGTGCCCGTGACGTGATCGGCACCTCGGCCAGCGTCCGCTTTGTCGTCTCCAGCGTGGCGACCGAGGGGGATGACGCCACGGCCCCAGTGCCGCAGGAAACGGCGAAGAGGCCGTCTCCGCAGGTAGTCGTGCCCCCGGCCGAGCCGCTGCGCGCGGCGGCAGGGGCCCCCTCAGCTCGATCTCCTCGCCAACGGCGCATCGCTTCTCCGCCGGCGCCAGCCCTCCCCGGCGCGGCGGGGGAAGAGGTAACGCTTAAGTTTCCCATGGCAGCGAACGATACGGTGCCCACGCGCCGCCGCTTCGCGCGGCTCGACGAGTTCGTGGTCGGGGCATCGAATCGCCTGGCCCATACTTCGGCGGTCATGTCGACGGAACGGCCGGGGACGCTTTCGCCCCTGGTGATCTATGGTTCCACCGGCGTGGGAAAGACCCACCTGCTCGAGGGCATCTGGTCGGCGGCGATGCAGAAGCGTCTCCCCGGCGGCGCGGTCTACCTCACTGCCGAGCAATTCACGAGCTTCTTTCTCGAAGCCTTGAACCGCAGCGGGCTCCCCAACTTTCGGCGCAAATATCGTGGCGTGGGTCTGCTGCTGATCGACGACCTGCAATTCTTCGCGGGCAAACGAGCAACGCTGGTCGAGTTGCTCTATACGGTCGGCACGCTCGCCGAGATGGGGCGGCAGATCGTGCTGGCATCAGACCGCGCTCCGAACGAGATCCCCGAGTTGGGAGATGAGTTAATCACCCGGCTCGAAGGGGGCATGCTGTGCCGCGTCGAGCAGCCCGAGTACGAGACCCGTCGCGGGATCGTGACGCGTGTGGCGCGGCAGATGCAGCTCGAGGTACCGGCCGCCGTCGCCGATTTTGTGGCCGAGCAGATCACCTCGCACCCGCGCGCGCTGGCCGGCGCGCTCCATCGTCTGCACGCCACCAGCCAGGCGCTGGGTTGTCCGATTGATCTCGCGCTGGCGCAGGACGCGCTGGGGGACATGATCCAGCGTTCGGCGCGTCCGGTCCGCATGGCCGATATCGAGCGGGCCGTCTGCCAGGTGTTCGGTCTCGAGCCGCGCAGCCTGCAATCGTCGCGCAAGGCGAAAGAGGTGAGTTATCCACGCATGTTCGCCATGTGGCTGGCGCGCAAGCACACGCGGGCGGCGCTGGCCGAGATCGGCACCTACTTCGGTCGCCGCAGCCACGCGACGGTTCTCTCCGCCCAGCAAAAGGTGAACGACTGGGTCTCGAACCGTGCCCCGGTCACCTTGTCGCAGCGCACCTGGAACGCCGACGAAGCGGTGCGAGCGCTGGAAGACCGGCTGCGCACGGGTTGAGCCTGACGCTAGCGTCTGCCGTCGCGCTGCTCGCCTGATCGCGAGCCGGCCTTACTCTTCCGGCTCGCTCAACAAGCCGGATCGTGCCGTTTGGGCAATAACCACCGTGGCCGGGTGCGTCAGCTTGCGCTCGGTCGTCACGGCAAAGTACCGCACGCGTGAGTCGGGCAAGCGACCGATCATTTCGACGCCGTATTGGCGTTCGACATCGGGCGCCACCGCCGTGGGCATCGGGAAGAGTCCTTCGCCGCCACCGCCGAATTCTTTCATCAGCGCGCTGTCGTCGAACTCGGCCACGATATTCGGTCGATACGAGCGGCTATCGAACCAGCGGTCGAGCGTACGGCGCAGATCGGTCGCCGAGGTCGGCAACAGGAAGGGCGCCCCATCGAGCGATTCGGGAAATCGACCGCGATACTTGGCGGCCATCGACGGCACGCCGCAGATCGCGATGTCGCATTCGCCCAGCGGATGGCTGAAGCAACGCACGCTCGTCGACGAGTGGATCGGCGTATCGGTCAGGATGACGTCGAAACGGTGCCGCGTGAGTCCGTTGACCAGCTCGCTCAACTCGGCCTCGTGGCAGATCAATTGCACCTTGTCCGGCAGCCGCAACGTCGGGTCGAGCAAGCGATAGGTGATGATCTTCGGCAGGTGGGTAGGAATACCCACGTGTAGCCGGCCCGAGCGTTTGCCGGGCAATCCGCGCATCGTGCTGAGCAGTTCGCGACCGAGGGAGAACATCTCGTCCGCATAGTCGAACACGGTGCGTCCCACGTCGGTCAGGACGAGATTCCGCCCGGAACGGTCGAACAAGCGATGCCCCAACGACCGCTCGAGCTTGCGAATCTGCATACTGATCGTGGGCTGGCTCAATTGGAGACGATGGCAGGCACTGGCAATGCTGCCATCGCGCGCCACCGTCCAGAAATAGAGCAGATGCGAGAAATTCAGCTCTTGCAGATTCTCGAGGAGCCGCGGAGAGAGAGGCGAGCCATTGGGCGCGCAGACTTCGAGCGCAGGGTCGGCTGGGCGCATGGTATTGCTACCTATTTCATGAATAGGGGGACCGCTTGGCACTCTCGTTCCCGACCGAACGAGCTCGGGGTCGCTAGCAACCACCGAGGCGCCTGGGTGTCTTCGTAACTTCTTGTTTACGTATCAAACCTTTCGTTGGATCGCTCGAGCCGCCAAAACAGCCCGATTTTCGAACCGATCCATAGAAAACACACACGACTTCGACATTTTTGATCTCCCAGTCCATAGAAGCCGAATTGTTGTCAACAACCGGGATTTTTAGAGTGTAGCCAGGAAGCGTCATTTGACCACAGCAATAGGGTCGGCAATTCCCGGCTTTTTCCCCACCGCGACGGTCGAATCATGCTCAACAGCGTCCTGCTCCATCTCGCCGGAACGAGCAAGGCCGAGGCAGTGATCCGCCTGGGCGTTGCGCTGGCGCAAGAGTGCGACGCCCGGCTACGCGCCGTCACGCTGTACGACACTCGTCGGGCCGAGGCAGCCAACCAGGGAGAATCGGCCGTCTACGCCGCCCTGGAGCAGAACCGTCGCGCGACCGTGGAACTGCAACACGAAGTCGCCCGGGCGCGAATGACGCAAGCGTGTCTCGGGGCGGGGCTGGACTTCGACGTGCGCCGCGCGGAGGGCAATCCGTTGCAGGTGCTGGCTCGCGAGTCGCGGTTTCATGATGTGTTGGTTACCTCGCCCCGATGCTCGACAGCCGCCGAACAGAGCGACGACCATCTCAGCCGCACGGACCTGATCGACCTGTTGCGACGGGGAGTCTATCCCTTACTGGCCGTACATCCCGAGCTCGCCAAAATCGAACGGGTACTGATGATTTACGAGGGAAGCGAAGCCTCGGGACGTGCGATCCGTTCTTTCGTCAATCAGGGCGCCTTCGGCGCCGCCGATCATCGTCTGCTGGCCATTGGCAAAGACGAGGGAGAGGCGAAACGGTCGTTGCGCGAGATGGCCGATTACTGCCTGGCGCGGCGTCCCGTTCTCGAAACCGGATTTGCCTGCGGCAAGGTGCGACACGTCGTGCCCCCCTATGCCCAGAAGTGGCAGGCCGATCTGGTCGTGATGGGCGCGGCGCAGAGCCATCGTTTGATGTACCGACTCATCGGCGACACGGCACTCGACTTGCTAGATCGACAAAGATGCGCGGCCTATGTCGCCGCCTAAATGAGCGATCATCGAATCACAGAGAAACAATCGAGGCAATTTGTGACAAAACGCGAACGCAGAGAATTCTGGTCCGAAGTTTTCACCATCCACAACTCGGTAACGCCCGAGATCAAGGGGCGGCTGGCGGTGTTCGGCCTGTTTGCCACCTTGGTCTGGGTGATCGGCGCCAATTCGACGTGGATTCCCACCTCGGGAGTCGCGCCGTACGAGCTGATCGGTGTGGTCCTGGCCTTGCTGCTCGTGCTGCGCACGAACTCGGGGTACGATCGCTGGTACGAGGGTCGCAAGCTGTGGGGTGGTATCGTCAATCAATCGCGTAACTTGGCGCAGATCTCCCTCGCCTACGGTCCCCGCGACAACGAATGGCGCAACCGTGTTGTCCGCTGGACGGCCGCCTTTTCGCACGCTTGCCGCCATAGCCTGCGAGGCGAGTTCAACATCGACGACATGCAGCAACTGATCGGCAAGCGCGAGACCGAGGAATTGGTCGCCGCGCAGCACATGCCGGTGTACGTGGCCGGACGGATTGCACAACTTTTGCGTCAGGCGCTCGACAGCGAACAACTCGACCGCTTCGCCTTCATGCAGGCCGAACAGCAACGAGATCTGCTCATCGATCACATCGGCGCCTGCGAACGCATCTTGAAGACGCCGCTGGCCAAGGCCTTTTCGGTCAAGATTCGCCGCTTCTTGTTCCTGTACCTGGTGGCCCTGCCGTTCGGTATCTTCGACAAGGCGGGCATGATGACGCCGATCATCGTCATGATGGTGGCCTATCCGCTCTTGTCCCTCGATCAGATCGGTGTCGAATTGCAGAACCCCTTCTCGACGAAGCGACTCAGCCACCTGCCGCTCAACGACATCTGCATCACGATCCAAGAGAACCTGCTGGCCTGCCTGGAAGAAGAGCCGCGCATTCGCGAGCAGACCGCGCTGCCGTCGGAAGTTTCCGTCTAACAGCCTGTTGAAAAATGCCTTCGTGG